>CAZZXL010000170.1:0-10452 GCA_964658035.1 uncultured Acetobacteraceae bacterium | reverse complement strand
TTGCAAGCGGCAGGACTCCATAGCAAGCAGGACTTCAGTTGAAGGGGCGGGACTTTAGTCCCGCCATCCCTGCAACGAAGCAAAGTGGCTTTAGCCACTGAGGCAATTTTCTCAGTAGATCAAGAGCTCCAGGGGAGCACCGGAAAGCATAAACTAAGGGTCGGACGCCGACCCGGTTTCCAACCCTTTTTGAGGATCGCTGATGCCGCTGCTGCGTAACCTGGGCCTTACCCTTGAGATGATCAAGTGGGAGCACTCCATCTTTGCTCTTCCCTTCGCGTTGACTGGTGCAATGCTGGCGGCGCATGGCTGGCCGCCTCCGCAGAAACTTATCCTGATCGTGCTGTGTGTCGTGCTTGCACGCACCGCCGCAATGGCGTTCAATCGCTGGGCTGACGCCGAAATCGACGGCCGCAATCCGCGCACAGCTGCACGCGCCATCCCGGCAGGCTTGTTATCAGCCCGCTTCGTCCTGCTCATGGCAATAGCTTCCTCGCTGTTGTTCATCCTGGCAGCGTCGCACTTGAACCGCCTTACCTTTCTCTGCTCGCCTGTCGCGCTTGCCATCGTGCTGCTCTATTCCTATACCAAGCGGTTTACCCGCTTCTCGCACCTGTTTCTAGGACTGGCCCTGGGTATTGCCCCCGCCGCTGCGTGGATTGCCGTCCGCGGCTCGCTTGACCGGCGCATCCTTGTGCTCACCCTCGCTGTCCTCTTCTGGACCGGCGGCTTTGACGTCCTCTATGCCTGCCAGGATTTTCAATTCGATCGGGACGCCGGCCTGAACAGCATTCCGCAATCGCTCGGCCTCGTAGGCGCATTCCGGTTCGCCCGCGGCATGCACCTGCTCATGCTGCTATGCCTGGTCTGGCTAGGGTTGCTGTTCACCTTCAGCCCTGTCGCCTGGACCGGTGTGGCCGTGGTCGCGGCCCTGCTACTTTACGAGCACGTGATCGTCTCGCCCAGGGACCTTAGCCGCATGAATGCAGCTTTCTTCACCCTCAACGGCATCATCTCCATGCTGTTCTTCGTGTTTGTAGCTGCCTCGCTTCTCCTGCATCGCTAGCCAAATTACCGAAGCGAAAAAACGATGATCGCTGGCCTTTTCGCCAGGAAACGGCCAGCTTGTATCCGGTGATAAACACCAAGGCACCAGGTAATTTGCTGGAGCATGTCCAAGACATGAAAAACCCCGCGCGAGGGCGGGGTTTTTCATCTCCAACTCAAAGCAGGCTAGTTGTGTCGTGCCTTAAAGCCGTCAATTTTCTCGTTAATCACGTTCTTGGCATGTTCAACCGAGTTGCTGATGGAGTTGCGGGCATCCGCCGCACTCTCGCGCGCGTCCTCACGGGCGACAGCCTGGTGCGTAGTGTCCGTGTGCGTAGCATCCTTGACGTTGCCCCACGTCTCGCGGGTAGCACCCTTTACCTGGTCTCCAAGCCCTTCTGCCGCTGTCTCGTGATCACCGGCTGCATTGCCGACAGCCTGCTTCACTTTTCCCACCACCTGCTCAAACTTGCCTTTAACCTGATCAGAGTTCATAGGTTCTCCTTCTCCGTGACGTCCCATCAACGCGGCGCACGTTACACCTTGGTTGAAAAGAGGACAGCTCATGACAATCTGTCCCGATGCGAAAATTAAACATTTGCTGCCGCTAAGGTAGAGCTTCTGCTCTAGATAACGGTACGACGCCCACCGCCGAACAATTGCAGTAGCAGCACCACCAACGCGATAATCAGCAGGATGTGGATGTACCACGCAACCACGTGAAATCCGATGAAGCCCACCAGCCACAGCACCAGCAGTATGAGGAAGATTGTCCAAAGCATTGTCTCTAATTCTCCTTGCGAATCAGGTAGCAACTGTACGCTGTGGTATGGTGCGCACAGCAGCCGTTAGGTTGCCGGCACTCTAGTAATCGAAAGGGAATTGCTGACCATGCAGATTGCCATCCAGGGCGAACTGGGCTCGTTCAGTCATGAGGCTGCACTCACGTTTGATCCGCAGGCAACAATCCATCCCTGCGTGCTCTCGGCAGAGATGTTTCGCATGCTCGAAGCCAACGAAGTGGACGCAGCCGTTGCGCCGATCGAAAATAGCCTGGCCGGTTCCGTGGTCGAACACTACGACCTCTTATGGCAGCACAACGTAAAGGTGGAAAAGGAACTTCGCTTACGTATCAGACACTGTCTCGTCGCCATGCCGAACAGCGACATCGCCACCGTGCACCGTGTCTATTCCCACCCCGTCGCACTGGCGCAGTGTCGCCGTTTTTTTGCCCGGCATCCTTCCATGGAAGCAATTCCGTTTTATGACACCGCCGGCAGTGTCAAGCAGTTGATGGATCTGCGCGACCGTCACGTGGGCGCAGTCGCCAGCGTCCAGGCAGCCGTCCAGTATGGCGGGCGCGTCCTGGAACAGGGGATCGAGGATGATCCCGAAAACTACACCCGCTTTTTTCTCCTGAAGCGTGAAGAAGATCTGCAGCTGCAGAAATCAATCACCAAGACCAGCCTCGCCTTCACCGTCGCCCACCAGCCGGGCACCCTGGTCGAAGCGCTCCAGATTCTCGCGGCAGAAAAAGCCAACCTGACCAAGATCCAGTCGCGGCCCGTGCATGGCCAACCCTGGCACTACGTTTTCTACGTAGATTGCCAGGTAGACGGGCCCGATATGGCCGACCGCGTCCTCGCCGGCTTGAAAGGGCATAGTTCCCTGGTCCGGGAACTCGGTCGTTACCAGGCTGCACAGGAGTAAGCCAAAATTTCCTGTGCGTGTAGAGCGAAGGACACGTGTTGGCTGGCGGCCTTGTCAGCGGGAAAACGCTAACGGGAGAACTCAGGAAGCGCCTGCCAGCAGGAAATTGCTCCAGCTACTCCCGTAACCTTCGCCCATTGTTGCCGGGCCTTGCCGCCGCCGATAGATCACCTGAGAGATCTATCTTCATGACTGCTTACCGCGCCGGGCGTGGATGCACCCGTTCACGCCTGGCACACGGACTTTGACCCTTATTTCACTCCTTGGCAGCTCTGCGACTTTTATTAGACTTGAAACATCTCATGTATGGTTATCTGATAGAAGGACACTCAATGTCGAATGATTTTCTAAGCATCATCCATCCCAAGCCGCGTGAAGAGCGGGAAGCCAGCCGCGAATCCGCTACTGAGAAGCGTGTCTATCCTGTTCTCCCTGTTCGGGATACCGTGTTATTCCCTCATGCCGTTCTGCCCCTGACCGTCGGCCGGGAAAGCTCGATACAGCTCATCAACTCATTGGGTGAAGAAAAGACCATTATTGTGGTGGCGCAGCGCGATGCCCGGCTGGATCAGCCGCAGCCAAGCGATCTCCATACCTATGGGACCCTTGCGACCGTTCATAAAGTAGTCAAAATGCCCAACCAGAGCCTCTTCGTCTTTACCGAAGGCACGGAACGGGTAAAGCTGGGTGAGTTTGTGCAGCGCGAACCGTTCATGACCGCCGAGGTCGAAATTGTGGCCGAGCCGGCGCTCACGAAAAACTCTGAGCTTGAGGCGCTGCACCGTAACGTGACCTCGCAGTTTCAGCAGATCGTGACCTCTTCGCCCACCCTGTCAGACGAACTGCAGACCATCGCCCTCAACATCGAAGATCCCAGCCGCCTGGTGGACTTCGTAGCCTCGTCGCTGCCCTTTTTACCCACCAGCGACAAGCAGGAGCTGCTGGAAACGGCCGATGTCGTCGCCCGCCTCGAGCGCATCCATAAGCATCTAGCCAAAGAACTGGAAGTGCAGCAGCTGCGCAACAAAATCCAGTCTGAAGTCCAGGACCAGGTGCAGCAGTCGCAGCGGGACTACTACCTGCGCGAGCAATTGAAGGCTATCCAGAAGGAACTCGGCGAAATCGACGAGGGTCAGAAGGATATCGACGACCTGCGCGAAAAAATCGAGAGCGCAGGCATGCCGGAAGATACCAAGAAGGAAGCACTGAAGGAACTGAACCGGCTTTCCCGCATGTCGCCCATGGCCGCCGATTTTTCCCTCACGCGCAACTACATCGAGTGGCTGGCCGTGCTCCCGTGGGCCAAGTCCTCAGGCGAAGAAGTGGACATCGTCAAGGCCAAGGAGATTCTCGACGAAGACCATTACGACCTGAAAAAAGTCAAAGACCGTATCCTCGATTACCTGAGCGTGCGCCGCCTCAAGCCTGACATGAAGGGTCCCATTCTTTGCTTTGTCGGGCCTCCGGGTGTGGGCAAGACCTCCCTCGGCCGGTCAATCGCCCGGGCGCTCGGCCGGAAATTTCAGCGTATCTCGCTAGGCGGCATGCATGACGAAGCAGAAATCCGCGGTCACCGCCGTACTTATATCGGCGCCATGCCCGGCCAGATCATCCAGGCCATGCGCCGCGCCGATACCAACGATCCCGTCTTTATGCTGGACGAGATTGACAAGCTCGGCCGCGACTTCCGTGGCGATCCGGCATCGGCCCTGCTCGAGACGCTTGACCCGGAACAGAACAATACCTTCCGCGACAACTATCTTGACCAGCCCTTCGATCTCTCCAAGGTGCTCTTCATCTGCACCGCGAATATGCTCGATCCCATCCCGGCCCCGCTGCTCGACCGAATGGAGATCATCGATCTTTCCGGCTACACCGAAGAAGAAAAGGTGCACATTGCCTTTCGCTACCTGGTGCCGCGCCAGATCAAGGAGAACGGCATCCAGCCGGATGTACCTGTCATGACCGGGGCCGGCGCAGATCCGGCCGACCCGTCGGTCCCGGCCGTCCCTGAAAGTCAGCTGCCCGAACTCCCGGCAGGCAAGCCAAAGATCGAGTTTCCCGAAGAAAGCGTCCGCTATGTCGTGCGGCACTACACGAGGGAGGCCGGCGTCCGCAAGCTGGAACAGCTGATCGGCACCATCTGCCGCAAACAGGCCCGCCGCATTGCGGAAGGCAGTACCGATACCCTGGTCGTCACCAAAGACGTCATCCAGGAATTCCTGGGCGGCATCAAGGTCCGGGTCGATACAGAAATTGCTGAACGTACCAGGCGCTCAGGGGTCGCCGTCGGTCTCGCCTGGACCCCGGCAGGCGGCGATGTATTGTTCATTGAAGCCAACCGGATGAAGGGCAAGGGTGGTTTCAAAATGACCGGGCAGATCGGCGAAGTGATGCAGGAATCCATGCAGGCTGCGCTCACCTGGGTCCGCTCCAACGCGGCCTCCGTCGGGCTGTCGGAAGACTTCCTCGAGAACGTGGATATTCATATCCATGTGCCCGCAGGCGGTATCCCGAAAGACGGTCCATCCGCCGGCGTCACCATGGCCACTGCCCTGGTATCGCTGCTGACCGATACGCCCCTCCATCCGCTTACCGCCATGACCGGCGAGATCACGCTGAGCGGCAATGTACTGCCGGTCGGCGGCATCAAGGAGAAGTTCCTTGCCGCCAAGCGGGCCGGCGTCCGTACCGTGATCCTGCCGCGCGACAATCGGCAGAACGTTGAAGAAGACCTGATGCCGGAGCAGGTAGCCGGCGTTGAGATCCACTACGCGAGCCGCATTGAAGATGTGCTCGCCATCGCTTTGCCGACCTCAGCCAGCGAACTGAGCCGGGACGAGGCCGTGCGCGAACAAGTCATCGAACACGCCACCGTCTAACTGCCGCATTCTCTAAGCCCCGTTGGCCTTTTCGAAACTGGAAAGAGCAGCGGGGCTTTTTTTGCCATCAAGGCGGATAGAGACGTGCGCTCATGCAGTTCAGCTCTTGCGTGCCATGCTCGCTGCGGTAGCTTGGCTTGGCTTGAAACGAGCATTCACGATTTTAAGGTTCGTCCTGGAAGTTCTGCGGCGGGAACATGGCTGATGCTGCCGGCGTTTTCTTCGGGACGGTTCTGCTGATTGGGCTTGCAGCTGGTCTTGTTCACCACGGTCTCCGGGTAACTAGGAGGCGATTGGCAGAGTAAGCGTAATTATTGCCATCAACGAGCAGCAAGGATTGCAAAGCGGAAAGCCGACCATCCCTGAGTCTGTCTCCAAACCTCGCCTACCAATGCAGGCGGAGACGCCGGAAATCTCCGCAAACGCGCGCAGCGCCTCTGCCGTACGCGAAGTACCCTGCTACTCTGGGGGACTGATGGCACGCATTCTTACCGCACTGATCCTGATTCCCATTGTTCTTCTGCTCCTGATCAAAGGGCCGTTCTGGCTCATCACCCTTGCCGCCGCCGCAGTCGCCATGCTCGCCTGCTGGGAGTTCCTGACTTTGGCAGACGCCAGTGGCGCGCAGACTCCCCGCGTCCTGGTACTCATCTCGATAGCCATACTTTTTCTCTTCACCTTCCGGCGCTCCGACATCCTCGCCCCCGTGCTCAGCGCCCTGGCGCTCATCATCTTTTCTGTCGTCAGCTTCCGCAGCCCGCTTAAACGCGTCCTGCTTGACACCTCGGCTTCCGTCTTCAGCCTGCTCTACATCGGGCTTTCGCTGACCACCATCCCGCTCATCTCGCAGCAGGAGGACGGCGCCTCGCTCCTCATCTTCCTCTTCTTCGCCGTCTGGTCAGGCGATATCGCCGCTCTCTACGTAGGCCGCAACCTGGGACGCCACAAACTTGCTCCTTCTGTCAGCCCGAATAAGACTTGGGAAGGCAGCATCGCGTCCATCCTCGGCAGCATGCTGGTCACGGCCCTTTTGCTGTATCTTGCGAACCACCTGCAACAGCATGGGATTGAAACGCTGGTCTTCCCAGGTTCCCTCCCCCATTGGCTGGGCTTGTCCGTCGTCCTGAACATTGCCGCCCAGATCGGCGACCTGGTGGAATCCGCGCTCAAGCGCGGTGCCGGCGTCAAAGACTCAGGCACACTCCTGCCCGGCCATGGCGGCGTCCTCGATCGCATCGACGCTCTGCTGCTCGCCGCCCCCGTCCTCTGGTACGCCCTGCTACTCCAGCAATCCTTCTAAGCATTTGCCATGCAGGCAGTACCATGCAGGCAGCCGCGGTTTTGCCGCTTATGCTCCCGTTGGTCGCCCTTTCCACTTGCAGGCAGGCTGTGATTAGCTGGCAACGGGCAATCCTCCGAGAGTGATCAGCAATCTATGATTCGACCGTGCCAACCTGCAGATTTCGAGACCATCCTAGCGATCGTCAACGATGGAGCTTCCATCTACAAAGGCATCATTCCAGCAGATCAATGGAAAGACCCCTACATGTCCCGAGAACATCTTCAGAGCGACATGGACGACGGGGTCGTCTTCTGGGGTTTTGAAAACGCTTCCGGGCTTTCTGGCGTGATGGGAATTCAGGCCGTCGAACAGGTCAGTCTCATCCGCCACGCGTACGTCCGGACAGACTGCCAGCATTTCGGAATCGGCAGGCAATTGCTGGGTCATCTGCGCACCGTGGCGCACGGCCCTGTCCTGATCGGCACCTGGGCGCAGGCTTCCTGGGCGATCCGGTTCTACCAGAACAACGGTTTTGCTATCGTCCCCGAAGACGAGAAGGACCGGTTACTCCGAAAATACTGGAAGGTTCCCGAGCGCCAGATGGAGACCTCCGTTGTACTGTGCGACCAGTCATATCGCGACCAGGCAGAAACCCTGCAGAAACCCTTAAGATAGTGATCGTGAGCCACATTCCTTGAAACAGCTTGCCATTCTCGGGTCCACCGGCTCTATCGGGACCAGCACCCTGTCCATCGTCGAAAGCTTCCCAGAACGCTTCGGTGTTGCCTCGCTCGTCGCCGGCCGTAATGTCGATCTCGCCTTCAGGCAGGTCAGCCAATGGCGTCCGGCGGTTGTCTCGATGGCGACAGAGGAACTCGCCGCCGTACTCGCCATCCGCCTGAACGTTGCCGGGATCACCGGCGTCGAAGTCCTGCATGGGACCGCTGGCAGTATCCACGCCGCGACTTTGCCGCAAGTCGATTTCGTCGTCTCCGCCATCGTCGGCGTAGCTGGCATCGAAGCGACTTACGCTGCCATCCTGGCCGGTAAACCCATTGGCCTCGCCAATAAGGAAGCGATGGTAGCCGCCGGAGAAATCCTGAGCAAGGCCGCCCGCGCCGGGAATGTCCCCATCCTGCCCATCGATTCTGAACACAACGCCATCCATCAATGCATGCGTGGAGGCACACGCGACGAAGTCCGGCGCATCTGGCTGACGGCGTCAGGCGGCCCCTTTCGTGAGCTGCCGCTTCAACAGTTTGCCGACATCACCCCGGCACAGGCCCTCAAGCATCCCACCTGGGTCATGGGCCAGAGGATCACCATCGACTCCGCCACCATGCTCAACAAGGGACTCGAAATCATCGAGGCCTGCCGGCTTTTTGATCTGCCGCCATCCGCCGTCAAGGTCACCGTTCACCCGCAATCGACCGTCCATTCGCTCGTTGAATACGTTGACGGCAGCATCCTGGCGCAGATTTCTGTCACCGACATGCGCCTGCCGATTCTGTACGCGCTGTGCTACCCGCAGCGCATCGCCTCCGACCTGACCTTTGATATGACGGCGCTCAGCAACCTGACCTTCGAACAGCCGGATTTCGAGCGCTTTCCCTGCCTCCGTCTGGCCTATGAAGCGGCCGAAGCGGGTGGCGTCTACACCATCGCACTGAATGCATCGGACGAAGTCGCTGTCGCATCATTCCTGAAAGGACGTATCAGCTTTCAGGCCATCCCGCGTACAATTGAGAAAGTCCTGGAAGCAACTCCGGCGGCCCATCCCATCACCATTGCTCAGGTACTGCAACTCGATGAGGAAGCCCGCATGACAGCCCAACGCGTAATCGGCCTCTAGTAACGTCGCCATTGCGATACGCCTGACCTTCATCAACCGGTGCTTTTTCAGGGACAATCTCTTCTATGTCTTTTGTCGCGACCAGTATTGTTTCAACCCTCATCGTGCTCGGCATCATGGTGCTGGTGCATGAGTTTGGCCACTTCGCCGTAGCCAAGTTGTGCGGCGTGCGCGTGGAAGTCTTCTCGATTGGCTTTGGCAAGCGCCTGTTTGGCGTCACCTACGGCGACACCGACTACCGTCTGAGTCTGCTGCCGCTGGGCGGCTACGTCAAAATGGCCGGCGAACTGGGCGGCGACGGCATGATGCCGGAAACTTCGGCGAATGGCGGAGTGAGTGGCAACCGCACCCTCGATCCCGGCGACCTGAACTCCAAGCCGCGCTGGCAGCGCATCCTGATCGCCGTCGCCGGACCAGTCTCGAATTTCCTGCTCGCCTTATTCTTGATGACCGGCTTTTACATGATGCACAATGAGGTCGAACTCTTCCGCTCGCAGGCCGGTGACATTGACTACGTTACCGCCAACTCGGCTGCGCAGCAAGCAGGCTTCCGCGCCGACGACCGCATCACCCACTTCGAATCGATCAGCAATCCCACCTGGGAACAGATTTCCATCCGCTCAGCGCTGAACCTCGGCCAGTCTGTGCCGGTAACGGTAAGTCGAAACGGCCAGAGTGTGCCTCTCACGCTGAACATTCGCAATCCGCGCAATACCGACGATTTCGATCTCGAAGCGCTCGGCTTCATCCCGAAAATGCAGACCACGCCGGTCACCGTGGAATACGTGAAGAGCGATATGCCTGCCGAGAAGGCCGGGCTCAAGGCGGGCGACCAGATTCTCAGCATCGACGGCCTGCAGTTGCACTCAGTCGTTGCGTTTGCCAAGTATCTTCAGGACCAGGATGGTAAGTCGGTCGCCCTGGCGATCCGGCGCGGTAACCAGTCGCTCAGCCTGACCATCCAGCCAATGCTGGCCGACGAGGGTGACGGAAGTAAGGGCTACCAGATCGGTTTCAAGCCCCAGGAACCGCCCTTCCAGGTGCAGCAGATGCCCCTGCCCTCCGCTCTGCACCAGTCGCTGAAGTTTAACGCGAAGAATTCCAGCCTGATCCTTGAAGTGCTGCGACGGATGCTGACCCGCCACATGGCCGTCCAGAACCTGAGCGGCCCCATCGGCATTGCGCGCGAGACTGGAATTGCCGCCTCACAACCCGGCTGGCAGCCGATCATCGGGCTCATGGCCATCATTAGCCTGAACCTCGGTATCTTTAATCTGCTCCCGGTACCAATCCTTGACGGCGGCGTGATCCTGCTGCTTTTGATAGAAGAAGTTATCCGTCGAGACCTCAATCAGCGCTTTAAGGAACGCATCTACCAGGCGGCATTCGTCGGCCTGCTGATCTTCTTTGCTTTCGTCATGTTCAACGACATCTCCAAGCTGTCGCTTTTCTCCAAACTCAAACCCTGAAACAACGATAATCCGTCACCCTGAGCGAAGTCGAAGCGGAGTCGAAGGACCTGTGTTTTCTCCGCTGACCACCCGAGCGGGCGCCCCATGTCTCGCCTTTGAGACATGGGCTCATGAATGCTGCAGCTGACCACCCTAACCCTACGGCTGACCCACCATGGCGGGTGCCCCGTGTCTCGTCTTTGAGACATGGGCTCATGAATCCTGCAG
>CAZZXL010000169.1:0-10796 GCA_964658035.1 uncultured Acetobacteraceae bacterium | reverse complement strand
CGCGCACCAGCGCATCCACGGTGGCTTCCGCCAGACCGTGATCGATCAGCGCCGACACCGGAGCGCCAGTCGACAAGAGCTCGATTGCGTTCTGCACCTCCTGGCGCTTTTCGTCCTCGCTCTTGATGTCGATCTTCCAGCCCAGAAGCTTGGCCGCAAGGCGCACATTCTGGCCCTTCTTGCCGATGGCAAGCGACAACTGCGAGTCGTCGACGATGACTTCGATCTGCTTGTCTGACAAGTCCGTAATGCTGACGCGGCTGACCTTTGCCGGCTGCAAGGCCTTCTCGGCAAAGGTTGTGATCTCGTCCGAGTATTCGATGATGTCGATCTTTTCGCCGCGTAACTCGCGGATGATCGACTGCACACGCATCCCCTTCATACCCACGCAGGCGCCGACCGGATCGACATCCTTGTCGCGCGACTGGACAGCGATCTTCGTGCGCTCGCCGGCTTCCCTGGCGATGGCGCGGATCGAGACGGTGCCATCATAGATCTCCGGCACTTCACTCTGGAAGAGGTTCTGCACCAGCTCCGGCACAGCACGCGAAACAATCACCTGCGGCCCCTTCGCGGCGCGATCGACCCTTAGCAGCACAACGCGCACACGCTCGCCTACTGCGAACTGCTCCCGGCGCGGCATGCGGGCTTCCGCCTTGCCGATATCGAAAATTACATCCTGCGGCTCAACGCGCTTGACGACGGCGTTCAGGATCTCGCCTACACGGTGGTTGTATTCGAGGAAGACGGTGTCGCGCTCTGCTTCGCGCACCTTCTGAAAAATGACCTGCTTGGCCATCTGCGCAGCAATGCGGCCGAGAACATCGGTCGGCTTGTAGTAGCGAATTTCCCCGCCCACTTCGACTTCAGGCGCTAACGCACGGGCTTCGTCAAGGGTGATCTGATTCACCGCATCTTCGACCAGCTCCGGCGTCTCGACCACGGTCTTATAGATGTAGGCGCGAATCTCGCCACTCTCTTTATCGAGTTCCGCACGCATGTTCTCAACTGTCTTGTAATACTTGCGTGTCGCCAGTGCGATCGCGTCTTCGACAGCGCCGACAACGATGCTGGGGTCAATGCCCTTGTCACGGCTCAACGCTTCAATGTTCTGGTACAAAAGACTCGCCATATTTCCGTCTCTCTTTTCCTTAAACTCTTGAACTTGTCATCTCGATCGAAGCACTTGATCGCTTGTCATCCTGAGCGAAGCGCTCGATCATCAGTCATCCCGACTGGAACGAAGCGCAGTGAGGGACCTGCATCTTCCCCAGCATGCTGGCCATCAGCCTAGAACTCAGGCACCAGGTTGGCCTTCTCTACATTGCTTAGCTGGACGTCCACGCTGGTCGTCCGGGCTTCAGCCTTCTTCTTGCTCTTGCGCTTTTCTTCCGATGTATCCAGTTCCAGCTTTCCATCAGCCAGCTTGAGAATGCGCCCTTTCCAATGGCGATTGCCATGGACCGGCTCGAAGGTCTGGAGCTTCACCAGACTACCGACAAAGCGTTCATAGTCGGCTGCGTTCGAAAGTTTGCGATCAAGCCCCGGCGAAGAAACTTCAAGAGTGTATTCCGTGCCCGCTACCAGGTCTTCCACGTCGAGCAGTGTGCCGAAGTCGCGGGAGAAATGCTCACAGTCTTCATGCGTCACGCCGGAAAGATGTTCAATCGACAGTTCACCGCGGATGACTGCACTGGGCAGGCTTTCGAGGTCGTCGAGCTCTGCGATATCGCCTGCGGATTCGAGATCTTCCTCGAGCGCCGGACTTTGGCTATCTGCGGCTGAAGCCTCCTCGACAAACGCGTCTTCAGCAGTTTTCCGCCCCAGCAGCCGCTCTGCTTCTTCGGCGCCGCGCTTCTTCGATCCGCCGGCTGCCATGGCTGCCTGCGCTGCTTTGGCAGCTTCAGCAAGCTTCGCGCGGCCTTCAGCATTCTTCTCGACGAACACCCTGAGTGCGCGAAATTTGCCGCCTCCGGCGAAGTCGAGATCCACCACGTCGAGGCCGTGGGAAGCGGCGACGCGCTGGGCTGCTGCTCGTAATTTCTCGAAATCGACTGCCATTTCGTGCCCTTTTCAGCGCGTTTCATGTCATTTTTGGCGACAAAAGCGTCGAAAATGTGCTGTTTTAACGCTGCTTTTTGCCCCAAATAAAAAGTGGGCTTTCGCCCACTCGTCTCTCCTGGCCCATCCGTTACTTCAGGACGCTCAAAGCCGGAACAAACTCGCTGTCATTCCTAAACATACGCCTCGCGCACGGTAATTTCAAACGCGATCCGCGCTTATACTTCTGGTCGACCGTAGAGGCATGTTTACGATGACAGCATTAAGCGCGGATGAACTGATGGCGTGGCTGGAGGCGACCTCCTCCGGCTGGCGCAAACTTGCGGTGGAACATCCGGAGCTGCTTGCCTTTCCCTGTGATGTGCGCGCAACCAACACCGTGGCCGAGCTGTTGCAGCACATTGTTGCCGTGGAATTGCGTTATGCGGAGCGGCTGCACGGCTTGCCCTTGACAGACTATAGCGCCATCCCGACCTCGCCCGTCGAAGCCGTCTATGCGTTGCACGACAAAGCGATGTTGCTGCTCAGGGAATTACTGAGCCGTGAGGACTACCCGTGGGAGGAGTCGATTGAATTTGCGACGCGCAGTGCCGGCACGGTGCGTGCGACACGGCGAACAGCCTTGGTTCACTTGATGATGCATTCCATCCGGCACTATGCGCAGCTGGCTACCCTGGTGCGGCAGCATGGCATTGCGCCCGGCTGGGCCATGGATTACCTCTTCATGCGGGCGGCGATTCTCTAGAGACCATACCTGCCTGATCGCTAGTTATGCGGGGCATCGCCAGGATTGCCCTTGTCGATGTCGATGTTGCCGATTTTCGCGTGCAGCTTCATCTTCAACCGACCATTCCCGTGGTAGCTGGCATCCTTGCCGAACATGCCTGACTGACTCATATTGAACGCGCGGTCGGTGATGTTGCCCATGCCGATAGAAACAGCAACATCATGATATTGGCCGGCATCGATCGCCCCTATATCGACGTTGCCGACGCCGATATCCACTTCGACATTGCCATTCAATGGGTCTACGGCGACATTGCCGACCTCGAGCGAGAGCCGAACGCTGGTCTGGTCGGGCACGTAGAGCGTGATGTGCGGCGAGCCATTGCCGTGTTTCGGCAGATTCAGATGGATCTTCGCGTACTGCTTCGAGACAGTGAACTCGCGCACCCAGGAAGCGGGGCCCTGCCCGCTATCTTTTGGGCCACTGTCTTTTGGGTCAATGACCAGCTTCAACGTGCCGGAGTTGCCGCGGCGGATGGCCATGTCCGCAACGTTCGCATCGATGACCAGCTGGCCGCCAGGGCCGAATGCCTGCTGACGCGCGTAAGTGCCACCGTTCTCGGCCGCGAGCACCAGGCGCGGCGTGATGGAGACCCATGCCGCGCCGCCAATTCCTGCTGCCAGGGCACATGCCAGTACCGAGGCAGCGGTGTTTCTCGCTTTATGTTTCATGTCTCGAGATACGCAGGGGTGTGCCTGGCGGTTCCCGCGGTCGGCGGTGCCCGGGAAGGAGGAACCAGCTCCATTCAACTGCGCTGCGCTTCGCTCAGGTTGACAGGTTTTTACCTGGTCGAGGTGACAAATCGCTGATACGGTCCGCGATGGCCGGGCGAGGAAAGCGGGTCCTTCGGCTTCACTCGGGATGACACAACCGATCCGGCCAGGAGGACAAATTGTGGGACCGGGATTGCCCTGCCGGGCTCGCGACCCTACAATCAACAACAACCATTCGACAATTGCACCCAAAACCGCTGTGAATCGCACAGCTTTACGGTGTCATCTACCAAGATACCCAGACGACACCAGAGATAAAAAAAGACATGATTGAATTTCCAGTTCCGGAAGCACTAACGTTTGACGATGTTCTGCTCGTTCCTGCTTTCAGTGAAGTTGTCCCGACCCAGGTCAGTACGCAGACACAACTGACCCAGCGCATTTCTATCAACACGCCGCTGCTTTCGGCAGCCATGGATACGGTTACCGAGTCGCGGCTGGCCATCGCCATGGCGCAGCAGGGTGGTCTTGGCATTATTCATCGCAATTTGACGATCGATCAGCAGTCCGGCGAAGTGGACAAAGTGAAGCGTTCCGAAAGCGGGATGATTGTGGACCCGGTCACGATCGCGCCGGAGCAATTGATTTCAGATGCTCTCGACGTGATGCGACGCTACAAGATTTCGGGCGTGCCGGTCACGCAGGGCAAGAAACTGGTTGGGATCCTGACCAACCGCGATCTTCGGTTTGAAACGCGCACCGATATCCCGGTTGGCGATGTGATGACGAAAGACGGCCTGATTACCGTGCCGGTGGGTACGACGCTTGAAGAGGCCGAGCATATTCTGCATCAGCATCGCGTTGAAAAGCTACTAGTGGTCAATGGCGATTACGAATTAAAAGGCCTGATTACCGTCAAGGATATTCAGAAGAAGTTGAAGTATCCCAATGCTGCGAAAGACCCGCAGGGGCGTCTGCGTGTGGGGGCCGCGATCGGCGCGACCGGCGACTACCTGGAACGCACGGCAGAGTTGATCCGCGCGCGGGCTGACGTGATCTCAATCGACTCGGCGCACGGCCATTCATCACGGGTGCTGGAAGCAGTGCGAGACGTAAAACGCAGGTTTCCTGAAGTGGAACTGCTCGCCGGCAATGTTGCGACGTACGAAGGCGCGAAGGCGTTGATTGACGCCGGCGCGGATGCCGTGAAGGTCGGCATTGGACCCGGTTCCATCTGCACCACGCGCATGGTCACCGGCGCCGGGATGCCGCAGATCACCGCCATCGCCGAATGCTACCGGGCAGCGAAGGAACGGAACATTCCCATTATTGCGGACGGCGGCATCAAGTACTCCGGCGACGTGGCGAAGGCCATTGCCGCAGGGGCAAGCGTGGTGATGATCGGTTCACTCTTCGCCGGGGTTGATGAGAGCCCGGGCGAGACGATTCTCTACCAGGGCCGGTCCTTCAAGGCGTATCGCGGCATGGGCTCACTCTCTGCAATGGCGCAGGGATCCGGCGAACGCTACTTCCAGGGTAAGGACGACTTTACCGACGACAGCGGCCGCATGGAAGGGGTCGTCGCCCGCGAGCGGCAGGGTACCAACCGCCTGGCCAAGTTTGTGCCGGAAGGCATCGAAGGCCGGGTCCCGCACCGCGGCCCGCTCGAATCGATGGTCTACCAGCTAGTCGGTGGATTGCGTTCGGGCATGGGGTATCTCGGCTGCTCGACGATCCCGGAATTGCAGCAGAATGCACGGTTCGTCCGCATTTCGAATGCCGGCCTGCGCGAGAGCCACGTCCACGACGTCATCATCACCCGCGAAGCCCCCAACTACCATGTCGAATAGTATTTGCCATACGGGCGGACGCGCTCTGCGCTTATGCTCCCGCTGGTCGCATGTCTCCACTCCGGGCTGGCCGGGTGGGTTACCTTAACGGGGAGAACGATATCGCGGGCGGTGGGTCATGATCCACGACGGCGTCATTACCCGCGGTCTCGAATGATCATGGTATTTGCCATACGGGCGGACGCGCTCTGCGCTTATGCTCCCGCTGGTCGCATGTCTCCACTCCGGGCTGGCCGGGTGGGTTACCGTTGAGATGCAAGGGCAACCTGATCAGAGCCAGGGGTGACAGCGATGATGGCTGAGATTCGATCTCGCAGGCCGCGCGGACGACGCTTGTTCCTGGTCTGGCTGCCGGCGATCCTCGGCATCTGCGTCATAGCAGCTGAATCGACGGAGAGTTTTTCGAGTGCGCATACCAGTGGTCCGTTGCGACTGCTCTGGGAGGGGCTTTTTGGTGCCCAGACGAATGCCGGTTGGGATGAGCTTCACCACATACTCCGAAAGAGCGGCCATTTCGTCGGCTACGGCACGCTGAGCCTGCTGTTTTATCGCGCATGGCAGCGGACGGCAGAGATCCTGCACCGGCGGACCTTCCGCATTGAGAACGTGCTTTATGCCCTGGCCTGCACGCTCGTAGTGGCGGCCGCGGATGAATACCACCAGCACTTCCTGCCGGGACGCACAGGCCGGCCCCAGGACGTGATGCTGGACATGCTGGGCGCGTGCACGCTGCAGTTGTTGTTCTGGTTGGTGATGCTGGTTGTTGGTTTGGGTAGCTCTCGCTCAACCGCGGAGAGTGTTTAGCGGGAGCCGGGTAGCAGGTGGCCGAGAGACTTGCTTGCTGTTGGCGCAACATTCGGGATGGAAGCGCGTCTTAATGACTAATCCCTCGAGGTGCTGCATGCCTGTTTTCAGATGGACGCAACGGATTCCCGTGGTTCCCTATCTTCTTCTCGCCCTGGTGCCTCTTGCTACGGGAACGATGACTGCGCAGGCACAGGATGCCCGGTCTCATGCACGGCCGGTGGTGGTCGTTGAAGACCTGCCAGCCAACAGCAATGTACTGGAATTTGTACCGCAGGGGCTGCGCGCGCTGACGCAGAATGCCTCGTGGCACACTGACTTTACTTTTGACCGCTCCATGCTGGCGCTGGCAGGCAAACTCGAAGGGCTGGACGAACCGACGCGACAGGCGATTGCGCGGTTGAACGGGGTTTCCGTGCATAGCTACCGCTATCCGCAGCCTGGGATCTACGACCTGGCAGAAGTCGACTCGATCCGCGCACAATATGACGCACTGGGATGGAAGCATGTGGTGTCAAAGAAACCGAAGCCGGGACTCGCTCCCGGCACTTCAATCCCGGCCCGGACCGATCTGTGGATCCACCTGAACGGCATGAACGTGGCGGGCGTGGCGGTGCTGCTGGCGGAGCCTTCCAGCCTGAACCTGGTCACGGTGGCCGGAGACATCAGTACGGTTGATTTATTGAAGCTGCGCGGTCACTTCGGGATCCCGAAGTTCGACTCGGACGACATCGGCAAATAATCTGCGCATACGGCGGTACTGCGCGTACGGCGGAACGCGCCTGCGGCGCCGGGCCGGTCTGATTATTTGTCCTTCCGTTGGTCGGGAACCATTTTTTAGATCACGCGTATAGACTTGCAGCCGAGGTGGCTGCTTGCGTCCATTTCTTTTGGTGTTCATCGTGGTTGGGAGTCTGTCTTGCGCTAGTGCGCAGTCGGCTTCAGCATGGGTGTCGACGGGCGCTTCTGCCCATGTACCGAGGTATACGACTGATGGCCGTTTGCTGCCGCCGTCGGATTATCGCGAGTGGGTGTACCTGACGAGCGGGTTGGACATGAGTTATACGCCGAGGGTCGCGGGCATGGACGGGCACTCGATGTTCGACAATGTGTTTGTCAATCCCGAAGCCTACCGGGTGTTTGTGCAGACGGGCACGTGGCCGGATAAGACGATGCTGGTACTTGAAGTGAGAGGCGCGGAGAGCAAGGCGTCCATCAACAAGGCGGGCCACTTTCAGAGTACCGAGGTGATGGGTACAGAGGTCCATGTGAAAGATGCGTCGCGTGGCGGATGGGCCTTTTATTCATTGGACGATGGTGGCCCAGGAAAGATGATTGCGAAAGAGGCTGCGTGTTATTCGTGCCACCAGCAGCATGCCGCGGTTGATACGACATTCGTACAGTTTTATCCAACGCTGCTGCCGCTGGCGAAGGCGAAGGGTACCTTGAGTGCGGTTTATTTGAGGGATGAGGCGGGGGCTGGGAAGTAGCTTGCTGCTGGGTGGGGTGAGTGGATGGTGGAACGCAGATCCCCCGGCTTCGCTCGGGATGACAAAACCAAGTCAACATGCCAAAGCTTAGTCAGCATGCCAAAGCATGCTGAAGATTGCAAAGCCTGCGGTTGCGCGTGGCGTTGATTGTGTAGCTCGGGCGGGGCACGGGAAGTGTATTCCCACTCGCTGTGCTACGCTTCGCATCACACCTGTAGCGAGCGCCCTCCATCCCAGCCGGACCAATCTTTACGAACGCGCAGCATGCCTGTTACGTCCGCGAAGCGTGCCCGCCCGTACGGCCAGTACGTTTCCAGCGAACGCCGTCTTTGGAGTCTTCGAGAATCACACCTTTGTCGGCCAGTTCTTTGCGGATGGCGTCGCCGCGGGCGAAGTTACGGGTGCGGCGGGCCTGGTTGCGTTCTTCGACCAGCGCATCGATCGCAGCGTCAGATAACGCCAGGCTGGCGCGAAGATCGGTGCTGGCTTCCTCAAGCCGACCTTCCTGCTCGGCCCACTGCAACGCGGCGCGGGTGATGGCTTCGTCACGATCTTCAAGAACCGCAAAAATCTGATCGAAGCGCTGCAAGGTTTCAAGGATGGCGGGAACGTCCGCTGAATGCAGGGTGCCGGCATCGGCGGCAGCATTGGCGAGGCGCACCAGGTCAAAGATGGGGGCGCGTGCTTCTGCCGTATTCAGATCTTCAGAGAGAGCCGCGGTGAACGCGTCAGCAGCCTGCCGGGACTGCTGTTGCAGGTCGGGATTTTCACCCTGGGGCCACTTGGCCGCTGCCTGCCCTTCGAGCAGGCGGGTGTGGAAGGTGCGCAGACGATCGACTGCGGAGGTGGATTCGACCAGTCCGTCAAAGGTGAAATTCAGCTGGTGACGGTAGGGGACGGACAGCAACAGAAAACGGATCGCGGAGGCTTTGTAGCCTTTCAGTAAAAGATCGCGAAGGGTGAAGAAGTTGCCTTCCGACTTCGACATCTTGCGGCCTTCTACCAGCAGGAAACGAATATGCATCCAGTGTCGCGCGAAGGTTTTGCCGGTGGCCGATTCAGACTGGGCTATCTCATTTTCATGGTGGGGAAACATGAGGTCTTCGCCGCCCGCATGCAGGTCGAACGCGTCGCCGAGAAACTTAGTGGCCATCGCCGAACACTCGATGTGCCAGCCCGGGCGACCGCAGCCGATAGGCGTATCCCATTGCATTTCGTTGGGATCGGCAGTGGCCTTGGCGGCCTTCCACAGAGCGAAGTCACGGGCGGCGTCTTTGTCATACTCGTCCACCTGTACGCGCGCACCATCCTGGATGCCGGCAAAGTCTTTCTTCGACAGTTTTCCGTAGGCGGGAAAGCCAGCGATGCGAAAGTACCACGAGCCATCTTCGACTTTGTAGGCAAGATCTTTGGCGGCAAGCTTTTCAATCAGCGCGGTCATCTCGGGGATATTTTCGGTGGCGCGTGGAATGAATTCAGGCCGCTCGCAATTCAACGCGTCCATATCTTCGAAGAAGGCTTTTTCATAGCGCGGGGTGTAGGCGCTGATCGGCATGCCGGCGGCAACGGCGTTGCGGATGATCTTGTCATCCACGTCAGTAATGTTCATCACGTGGCGGACAGCGATGCCCTGCTGCTTGAGAAAGCGGCGCAACAGATCGACATGCAGGAAGGTGCGGAAGTTGCCGATGTGGCCGTAGTCATACACGGTAGGGCCGCAGGCATACATGCCGAGGACAGGGGGCTGGCCGTCATTCCGGGTTCCGTTGGGAGTGGTTCCGGGGGCAAGAACTTCCACCTGGCCGGACATGGTATTAAAAAGTCGAATGGTCATGAGAAGGCGAGAACTACCTCGACCGCAATGTGCCGGCCAAAACCGTATTCTCTCATGTTGTCGACATTCTTCTTCGGCATGGACGCTTCTCCAGACCTCGTCCATAGCCTGGACCGCATCCCATTTCTAAACTGGAGGGCGTCTCAGCGCCGGCCGCACGTCGGCGGCCCGGCGGCGCTCTTCTATCACTCATAAGGGGACAAAAAGAATGCGTGGCTTGCTCTGGACCGTGGGAACGCTGGGAACAGCATATATAGCATGGCTTATTTTTAGAAAGACCGGAGATGATGCCCTGCAGGCAGGCAAACGGATAGCTCGCGTCGCGACTTCGCCTGTACCTGTCACCGAACTCGCCGGCCAGTTGCAGCAGGCCTGGGCAGAACATCACACGACTGCCTGAATGTCGGCAAAGCGACGGGGCCTGCGCACGCGGCCCGTCGCATAGAACTCGATCAGAGATCAAGCAGTGCACGCTGTGCTTCAAGCAGCTGCTGAATGCCACGCTCGGCGACGTCCATCATCTCAGCCATTTTGGCGCGGGAAAATGCTTTCTTCTCTGCTGTCGCCTGCACTTCAATCAGGCCGCCGTCGGCTGACATAACGACATTCATGTCGACGTCTGCCTGTGAATCCTCTTCATAGGCGAGGTCCAGCAACACTTCTCCGTTGACGATGCCGACTGACGTAGCAGCGGCCAGCTGCAACATGGGGGATGTCTTGAGTGCACCGGACTTTTTCATCCGATTTAATGCCAGTGCCAGTGCTGCGCAAGCGCCGGTGATGGCTGCGGTGCGCGTGCCGCCATCGGCTTGCAGGACATCGCAGTCCAGCACTACGGTACGTTCGCCGAGTGCCTGCATGTCAATGACTGAGCGGAGTGAACGGCCGATCAACCGCTGGATTTCATGGGTCCGTCCGCCGATCTTGCCGCGTTCGCTTTCACGAGGGGTCCGGGTGAGGGTGGCACGCGGCAGCATGGCATATTCAGCCGTCACCCAGCCGCGGCCGCTGTTGCGCAACCATGCAGGCACTCCCTGCTCAATGGTGGCATTGCACAGTACACGCGTGTGTCCCACTTCGATCAGGACGGAACCCTCAGCCATCGAGACGTAGTCGGGCGTAAGTGTTATGGGGCGCATGGCGCCGGCGGGTCTCTGGTTCTGGCGGTAGCTGCCAGGGGTCACAGGAATGGCGGGTGACGCCGCGGTCGGGAGTGTGGTCATTGCTTCATTTTAGAGCAACGATCGCAGAGCAACG
>CAZZXL010000168.1:0-10917 GCA_964658035.1 uncultured Acetobacteraceae bacterium | reverse complement strand
GACTTGGGGTTGGCAGCTTAGACCCGATCCAAAATTGAGAGGTTTTGCCCGTGTTGATGATTCGTTTGGCGCGCTTTGGTGCGCGTAAGCAGCCCCACTACCGTGTTGTTGTGATTGAAAAGGACCGTGCCCGTAACGGCCGCTCCATTGAGACTGTCGGCACCTATAATCCACGCACCAACCCGGCAACTGTGCTGTTGAAGCAGGACCGCATCGCCTATTGGACCGGTAAGGGCGCGCAACTTTCCGACCGCGTCAAGAAACTGGCTGACAAGTATGTGCCGGCCGCTGCTCCTGTCTCTGCTTCTGCCTAAGACCCGGAGCGCCAGCCGGATGATTGCGCCCCGGCCTGGGCCTGAGACCTGGGCCCAGGGATCTGGTCGGCCACTTGGCCTGGACGTGGCGTTACATAAAGTGAAGACCAGACCCCGAACCTAGCTGGCCGACTCAGATCTGCATCCACCTCAAAGCTGTGGCTGATGTGGGTGTATTCGTGCGTCTCAATATATGGTGCCCGGTTCGATGGATTTCCTAGGGCAACCATTTTTGCCTTGACTGTCGATGCCTTGGCGAGCGATGGTCTCACTCCTGAGGGCTGGCAAATCAACGGAGGCGCTCCTCCGACTTGCAGCCCCGCTTCGTCCGGCACCACGAGCGTGGCCGGACGTGGGCGAGGATGGGAGCGGAGACGGGAAGCATGGAACAGAAACAGGACGATATGCAGGAGTTGGTGACCGAAATCGCCCGGGCCCTTGTCGATGAACCAGGTGCGGTGACCGTCGATGCTGTTCAGCGCGATGAAAATACGATTCTTCGCCTGCGCGTGGCTCCCAGCGACGTGGGTAAAGTGATTGGCAAGCAGGGACGAACGGCGCGCTCCATGCGCACTATTCTCGGCGCCGTGAGCATGAAGCATCACCATCGCTATACTTTGGATATTCTTGAAGAAGATGGTGAAAAGGTAAATGAGTCGCAGCATGCCGGGCCGGCCGGTACTTCCAACCACTCTGAATAGGCTGGTCCCCGAGCTTTCGGGCATGAGGCCACATTCGTTTTTATCCCGGTGTTTGCGGCAGGCTCCAGTTGCATCTCTGACGCCAATTGACCTTCATTTTGCCCCTGCAGTCATCCGCTTTTGCGTCTGCCAGGAGACCGCATGACCGGTCCTGAGTGGGTATTGCTGGCGCGACTCGTCCGCCCGCAGGGTCGCAAAGGCGAGGTCATCGCTGAAATCTTCACTGATTTTCCAGACCGCTTCCAGCAGCGGCCCAAGGTTTTTCTGGCTACTGCCAAAGAGCTGACGCCGACGCGTGAAGCGCTCATTGAAAAGCACTGGCTGCACCAGGGACGGGTGGTCTTGAAGTTCCAGGGCATTGACTCCATCAACGACGCCGAAACCCTGCGTGGTCTGGAGGTCGTGGTACCGGCGGAAGAACGCGTGCCGTTGAAGGATGATGCCGTCTACATCGGCGACCTGATCGGCTGCCGATTAGTGGATGTGGCTGGTGAAGAGGCCGTGGATGTGGGTGAGATTATCGATGTAGAGCGCAGCCAGGCGCCTGCGCCCGACCTGCTGGTCGTTAGTCCTCACACCGAAAACGTCCGGCATAATGCCGGCACTCGTAAGACGGAACCGCTGCTGATTCCCTTCGCCAAGAGCTACCTGGTTACGGTCGAGGTAGCAGCGAAGCGGGTCACGATGCATCTTCCTGCAGGACTTGTGGAGTTGAATGCAGTGCCTGCCGACGCAGCCGGCGAGAGTGACCGCTGACGTGCGCTTTGACATTCTGACCATCTTTCCCGAGTTCTTCACCAGCATCTTTCAGCATGGCGTAGTCAAGCGCGCGCAGGCCAACGGCCTGGTGACCATCACTGCGCATGACCTGCGGTCGTTCACGCATGACCGCCATCGGACCGTGGATGATCGACCCTTTGGCGGCGGCGAAGGAATGGTGCTGAAGCCGGAGCCGATTGCCGAGGCACTCGCCTCTTTACAGGTCACGGCGAAAGCCGGGAGGCAGGTCACCTCGGAAGCCGCGAGGCATGCCGGGTTACCAGCCGGGTCTCCCAACCAGTCGGTGGTCCTTCTATCTGCCCAGGGAGCACCTTTCACGCAAAGTGTTGCGCGCGAACTGGCGGCGCTCGATCGAGTGGTCCTGATCTGCGGCCGCTATGAGGGCGTGGATGAACGCGTAAACCAGCTCTTCTGCGACCGCGAATTGTCGATTGGCGATTATGTTCTCTCCGGCGGCGAACTTGGTGCGGCGGTGATGGTGGACGCCACCATGCGCCTGCTGCCGGGGGTGCTGGGCAATGAGGCGTCCTCTGAATATGAAAGCTTCGGCCGCACCGATGCGGCGCTGCATTCCGAAACAAGCAGCGACGAGACCCACAACGGACGGCCGCTTCCACGGGCCGTTCATGGAGCCGGCGGCCTGCTTGACTACCCACATTACACCCGGCCCGCGGAGTTCCACGGTGTGGCCATTCCGGAAGTGCTGGCCGGGGGCAATCATGACCAGATCCGCCGCTGGCGGCGCGAGAAGGCGCTCGAAAAAACCCTGCGCAATCGGCCTGACCTGCTGGAAAATGCTGTGCTCTCGATGGAAGACCTGGCGGTGCTGGCACGGCTGCGTTCCTGACGCTCAGCCGGTCGCGTTCCTGACGCTCAATCGCCAGCGCTCGCACCGCGCGTCGCGCGTTTTCTCCACAGCATCCATGCCACGATCAGCGGAAGATCCACCAGCGAACTGAGGGCTTCAACCATCGGCACACCGCGAAATCCCCAGGCCTTCGAGGCAAAGCCTTCGACCCAGGTCATGTAAGCTGTCGGCACATAGCCGAGCGCCATGAGGATTGAGAACCGCAGACTGCCGCTCTTGCCGACGGCGCCGACCACGTCCAATACGAGCGCCATACTCAACGCGGACGTGAAGCCGATGGTGAACAGGTACACCACGGTTCCGCCGATGTAGGCGTTATACGTCGCGGGCGCCAGTGCAAGGAAGAGCGCCGGGCCAACGTTGAGCAGGCCCGCCAGTGCGTACGCCATGCGCTTGTCCGTGGCTGCTGGAACCAGCGTCCCGAAGAGACAGCCGACGGCCATGATGAGCCCGCCGCCGATGCCGTTGATCCAGACGACAGCGCCGCCGGAGACGTGATAATCCGGCGAGATGGCGGGCAGCAGGCCGATCAGTGCACCGGCTCCGGGAGGCGCGAGCAACAGGAGCAGGCCGACAAAATTGGCCGGGGTAAGGCAGGTCACTTTCAGTTCATGGCCGACCTGTTGCAGATGGTCACGAAAGGCAGGACTCGGCTGACGCTTTGGCTCTTTCAGAAACAGCACGGTTACGCCTGGCAGCAGGACCAGCAGTGCCGCGAGCGGCGCCCAGATCCCGGCGCGAGAGTGGATGGCCAGCCACAGGATGATGCCGGGCCCAATCGCTCCACCGCCAAGGTTGCTCGCCTGTGCCCAGGCGGCTGCGCGGGTGCGGCTCCCAGGCGTCAGCATGGAGGCGATCAGGCCGCCATAGGCTGACGAAATCAGCATACAGAAGATCAGGCCAACGAAAAATATGCCGACGGACAGGTGAGGATCGCGGGCAAGAGCGAAGGCGCCGACCGCGAGAGCCGCAGCGGAACCAATGGTAGACAGCAGGTGCCACGTGCGACGCGGCATCCAGATATCTGCCAGTGGACTCCAGAGAAAGTATACCGCTGAAGGAATGCCCAGCAGCGCAATGGCATTCGCCACCTGGTCAACCGGCATGCCGGCCTGGCGCAATAACAACGACAAGCCGCCATTGGTGACGAAGCCGATATAGATGGCATACGGCAAGGCGACCCAGAAGAATGCACCGGGACGGGCGAGATTGCGCGCGGGTGGCGCATCGTGTGGCGCTTTATGTTGATTGCTGTCTGCTGCTTCAGTTGGCAAGTGTCCTGCCACGAACGGGATTGAAGACAGTTGGTGAGTGCTCACTATACCAATTCGGTGGCGGGACCCCCGGGAGAAGCGCAGGCAAACCGGATAACTCAAGCGCGAGTTTCGTCCTCTTACCGCGCAGTGGTTGCACAGGAAAGCAGCAACCCCGGAGGAAGCACTGCATGGCCACTGCATTTGTCGTTCATGAATTACAGAAGCGTATGCCGAAGGTGATTACGCCTGATGTGCATGGCCTGATCGACTACGCGCATGCTGCGCTCTTCCTGTGTGCAGGTGTCGTTCTGTGGAAGAAGAACCGTGCCGCGGCGGTTGCATCGCTTGCGACCAGCGGGCTCATCCTGGGCGAGGCGCTCATCACGGATTACCCGCTCGGCGCGACCCCCATCATCAGCTTCAAGACGCATGGCCAGCTGGATGCCGCACTCGCTTCCGCCTCGCTGGTGGCGCCCGGACTTTTAGGCTTCAGTGCTACCGGCGCAGCAACGCTCTTCCGCTTGAACGCGCTTTTTGAGGGAGCAGTCATCGGTCTGACTGACTACGACGGTGCTTCAACAGCTGGCAATTCCTCGCCTGATCCTGCCTGACTATTTCTTGATCTTGTATTCAACGGTGTCATCCGTCCGTGAATTGAAAACGGCAAAGTTGCCGTCCTTTTCCACGCTGACGCGCAGATAGTGGGCTTCGTCAGAGCAATCCTTCGCGGCCAGGTGAAGGTTCGCGATGTACTTACCGGTAACGTTGTGTCCGGCGCCGCCTTCTTCGGAGTAATGTAACTGCCATAGTCCTTCCAGCCCCGGAGCGCTGTGAAGAGTGTCAAAGGTCTGCGGGGAACCACCCTTTTTCGCGCCGTTATCCATAATGGCGACGCGCGGCGTGATGGCATCGACCAACACGGCATTCGAACTCTGATACCAGCCGTGATGAGAAACGACCAGCAGATCAATGTGGCCGAGTTTGTTGGAGGGGCACATCAACTCCATCTCCTTATCCATCGTCAGGTCGCCCAGGTCGAGGATGCGGAAGCTGCCGTACTTGATGAGGATGCCGACGGAACGGCTGTTCTCTGTCTGGTCAGGCTTCTGCTCGGGGGCATTCGCGCAATACGGGTTCGGCTTGCCAACGGTCTGGCCGCCATCTGCCAGGGGGTGGTCGATCAGTTTGCCATCGGCTGAGATGACGGTTGCGTCAAAGCCCGGGATCGGGAGCTTCTGACCGGGTGCGGCAACCAGGTGCTTGTATTTGCCCGTGGCCAGGACCTTCTGGTACGCATCGTAGCCATGCTGGGTGACGCCGTTGTCGACTTCGCGATTTGGACCGTGGTCAATAAACGTACCGACCGGGATCTTGCCCACCAGCTCCGGGACGCCGCCGACGTGATCGACGTGGTAATGCGTCAGCACCACGGTATCGATTTCTTTCAATCCAGCCTGCTTGGCCAGACCGGCGATGCGGTCGGCGTCGCGGCCATTGTTTCCCGGCCAGCCTGTATCCACCAGCAGCGAATGTTCGTCAGGCGAGATGAAAAGGGTCGCCTGGCCGCCCTCGACATCGACAAAGTAGATCTGCATCTGCGGGTCAAGAGGGTTGGCGACTAGGCTCCCCGGGCCGCTGTCCTGCGCAGCATTTGTGTGGGCGGCCGGATGGCTCGCCTGCGACCAGCCAGGGGTTGAAAACAGCAGCGCTGCAGCGCAGACGCTGAGAGTGGAACCGAGAAATGTTCTGCCAAAGTTGCCGAACTGCATAGGGCCTGCCTGCTCTCTTGTCTGTCGCTGCTCTTTACCTACTTCTTTACCGTGGCGCGCATGGCGCCGGTGGAAATGCCGCCATCTACCAGCAGCGTCTGGCCAGTCACGTACCGGCTCGCTTCCGATGCTAGGAAGACGACGGCGCCATCCAGATCATGCGCCGCGCCGGGCCGTTTGACCGGAATGCGGTCCACCAGATAATCCACCCACTCCTGGCTTTCGTAAAGTACTTTGTTCTGTTCGGTCTTGAACCAGCCGGGCGCCAGGCAGTTGACGGTAACGCCGTGCCTTCCCCAGTCATCCGCCAGGCTCATGGTAAGCTGGCGGACACCGCCGCGACTGGCGCCATAGGGCGCAAGCCCGGCATACCCGAAGACGCTGGTGACTGAGCCGATATTGATGATGCGGCCATAGCCACGCTCGATCATGTGCCGGGCCGCAGCCTGGGCCACGAAGAAGCTGCCGCGCAGGTTGGTATCGAGCACCAGGTTCCAGTCATCCCAGGTGACGTCAAGCGCAGGCTTGCGCACGTTGCAGCCTGCATTGTTCACGAGGATATCCAGCTTCCCAAAGGCTGCTACCGCATCAGCAACAGCATGCTGGATGCTGTGCTGGTTGCGCACATCCAGTTCGACGGTCGCCACTTTTCTGCCCAGGGCCTTCACTTCTTCTTCAAACCCGGCGAGGGTACTGCGGTTGCGGCTGGTCAACACTATATCTGCGCCGGCGCGTGCCAGGGCTCGGGCGAAATGCTGACCCAGGCCGCGGCTGGTGCCGGTAACCAGCGCAACCTGGCCGGTAAGGTCGAAAAGGTTTTCGCTCATGACTGGTCCGCCTGCGCCATCAATGCCGGCGAAAGCACGACCTTCATCAGGTTTGGCTCCCGGGCATGCAAACGGGCAAACCATTGCGGTCCATCTTCAAGCGGGGCGACGGCAGTGATAAGCGGCAGGACCTGGATCTTGCCCGCGATCATCAACTCCATGGCCAGCGGATATTCACCGGCAGACGCAGCCGTGCCCTGCAAACGGATCTCCCGCGTAACCACCTTCTGCAGCGGCAGCGTCACCTCCGGCGTGATATTGCCGATGAGCGTTACGGTGCCGCCTTTGCGCACAGCGTCAATGGCAGCAGACACTGTTTCGTTGCGGCCAACCGCTTCAAACGCGACGTCAACCCCCCGGTGATTGGTCAGCTTCATGACCTCCGCGATCAGTTCCTGTCCGGACGCGTGGATAACATGGTCAGCGCCCACTGCTTCTGCCATTGCCAGCCGGGTTGCATCTACGTCGGCGACGATAACGTTCTTATATCCCATCGCTTTGGTCGCCTGCAGCGTCAACAGGCCGATCATGCCCGCCCCGATCACCAGTGCTGCATCGTGCCCATGCGGACTTGAAATCCGTACCGCATGCAGCGCGACCGAAACTGCTTCCAGCATGGCCGCTTCCGCGAAGGAAAGACTTTCCGGCAGTTTGTACACGATGTGGTGGGGCACGCGCACATACTCGGCGAAGGCGCCTTCGCGGCGGTAGTCGCCGCAGGATACGCCGATCACCTGCCGGTTATCGCAGAGGTTCACTTCGCCGCGCAGGCAATAGTCGCAATGCCCGCAGTAAACGGTCGAATCGAAGGTCACGCGGTCGCCGATCTTCAATCCCTGCACATCATGCCCCAGGGCCGAGATGAGGCCGGCCGCTTCGTGGCCCATGGTGATCGGCGGAATCCTTCTACCTGAAGAGCCGTCGTAGCCGTGCACATCGCTACCGCAGATGCCGCAGGCTTCGACACGGATCAGTACTTCCGAGGGACCGGCGACGGGCGCGGGGACATCGGCAATGTCGAGTTGGTTATAGGCCGAAAGAACAAGTGCTTTCATACCAAAAATGTACTCGTTTTGAGTGGGATTCGTCTGTTCGTTTCAATCCTTGGCAACGTGCGTTTCGTCGCCGTCGAATACGTTAAGATGATTCACCGAGGTTGTCGATGACCCTTTCGCGTCGTGCTTTCAATCGCCTTGCCCTTACCGCCTCCGCCACCAGCCTGCTCCCCCGTGCCTTTGCGCAATCGGTAGCAGCGCCCACTCAACCGACGACCCCGGGCGGTAAAAAGATTCGCTACTGCATTGTCGGACTGGGCAGAATTTCGCTCGACCACTTTATGCCGGGCACCCGCCAGTCGCAGCTTGCCGAAGTGACGGCGCTGGTCAGCGGTCATCCGGACAAAGCCCGCGAAAACGCCGCAAAGTACAACGTGCCGGCCAGTTCGATTTATACCTACGAAGATTTCGATAAAATCCGCGACAACCCGAACATCGACGCCGTTTATATTGCGCTGCCGAATAGTATGCATGCGGAATATACCATCCGTGCGGCGAAGGCGGGCAAGCATGTGCTGTGCGAGAAGCCGATGTGCACCAGCGTCGCCGATGCCCGGGCAATGATCGCAGCCTGCGCTGCCGCCAATCGCAAACTGATGATTGCCTACCGCTGCCAGCTGGAGCCGACCAACCTGCGAGCGATCGAACTGGTCCGCAACGGAACGCTGGGCAAGGTGCAGGCGATTGAGAGTGCCAACGGCTTCAATATTTCTCCCGGCGAGTGGCGGCTGAACCGTAAGCTCGCCGGCGGTGGCCCGCTGATGGATGTAGGCATCTACTCGCTCAATGCCTGCCGCTACCTGACGGGCGAAGAACCGTCGGCACTTTCGGCCTATGGGTCAGTCATCGATCAGGATGGACGCTTCAACGAAGTAGAAGAAAATGTTTCATGGACGATGAAGTTCCCTTCTGGCATTGTGGCCAGCTGCACCACCACCTACGGCGCTGATATGGACGGCTATTACAAGGTGCATGGCAGCAAGGGTTTTCTGATGCTGTCACCGGCCTTCGGCTACCAGGGATTGCACTTGACGGCGGAAGCGGATGGCGCCAAAAAAGGGGATCCGGAGATGCGTATCGATCAGCCGGAGAAAGAACGCGATCCGTGGCAGTTCGCGCGGCAGGCGGATTACTTCGCGACCTGCATCGACAGTAACTTGATGCCGAAGATGTCCGGCGAAGAGGGTCTGCGGGATATGCAATACATGCAGCAGATCTACAAGTCAGCCGGGTTGCCGTACCTGGCTGACTAGGGCAAGGCTCCGGATTCCTGCTGCAAAGGCCAGCCAACCTGTGTCCTCTGCTCTACGCCTGCAGAAGTTTGCTCGGGGCACGGAATATACTGAAGCCTGAGGTGATACGTGGCCACGACCTCCCTGCTCACGATGAATGACTATCTCCACACCAGCTACAGGCCGGATGTCGAGTTCATCGACGGTGGGCTCAAGGAGCGCCCCCTGGTTAACTACGCACATGGCCAGATTCAAATAATAGTTGGAAACTGGTTTATTACGCACCGCAAGGAATGGGACGTGATTGCGGCGGTCGAGGTGCGTACCAAGGTGTCTTCCACGCGCGTGCGTCTGCCCGATGTGGTCATCGACCGCCGCAGCGATGGACCAAGACGAAGAAAAGAGGGCACGATCTTCGACCCTCCCCTCATTGCCATTGAAATTCTCTCGCCTTACGACACCTACACTGAGACCCAAAGACTGGCCCGCGACTACCAGCAGATGGGCATCCAGAATATTTGGCTCATCGATCCGGAGACACGCACGGCCCGGGTCTGCAAAGAAAATGCCTGGATCGAAACACGCCGTTTCGAGGTAGAAGGAACATCGATCTTTCTGGACATGGACTGGCTGTTTGCCCAGCTTGACGATGAAGAGCAGTAAACCGTGCAGCGAACTCAAAACCACTAACCCAAGAGGAGTTCTCCAGTAGCGGCATCCCGGACGAACCCTCTCGCCTGGCCTTTTCGCCAGGAAGGCCAACTCTCAAGATGACTCAAAGGGCATATCAACTGGAGAACTGCGCTAAACGAGCACCGGCTCCTGCTGCTGCGCCCACCAGCCATCAAAGTTCGCCAGAGCGCGTTGACATTGCAGCTTATGGCGTTCCCGTTTGTCGCGCAGCTTTTTACGCAGTTCTTCTTCGAGGGGTTCCAGTAAATCAAACGTGATATTGGCCGGCTGGAAGCGCTTGAGATCGGCGCGCGTAATGTAGTTCACCAGCGACCCCAGGGCCGTCCCGCGCGGTACAGGTTGCGGCTCTCTGCCTTGCGCGCGATCGGCTGCATAGACGCCGCACAACATTCCCGTCGCAATCGATTCGGTATAACCTTCGACGCCCGACAATTGTCCCGCAAAAAGAATATGCGGATACGTCTTCATCGAAAGCGTCCCGTCCAGCACAGCCGGTGACTGGATGTAGGTGTTGCGATGAATCTGGCCATAACGCAGGAATTTCGCATTCTCCAGGCCGGGGATCAGCCGCAGGACGCGCTGCTGTTCGCTGAACTTCAAGTGGTTCTGAAAGCCGACCAGGTTATAAGAATCCGCGCGCAGGTTCTCGCAGCGCAACTGTACGACCGCCCAGGGTGTCTTACCGGTGCGTGGATCGCGCAAGCCGACAGGCTTCATGCAACCGAAGCGGAGTGTATCGCGTCCGCGTCGTGCAAGTTCTTCCAGCGGGAGGCAGCCTTCGAAGTAGTCGAGCTTCTCCCAGGACTTTTCTTCGACATGCTCAGCGGAGAGCAGCGCCTCGTAGAAGACGTCGTACTCTTCTCTCGTGAAGGGGCAGTTGATGTAGTCCGCTGTACCCTTGTCCCAGCGCGCGGCCATGTAGACGCGCTCGCGGTCGATGGAATCAGCATCGACGATCGGGCTGATGGAATCGTAGAACGCCAGGTGATCGGCACCGGTCAGGCGGGCGATCTCGTCGGCCAGCGGCGAAGAGGTCAGCGGCCCGCTGGCGACAATGGTGATGCCGTCGAAGTCTTCAAGCGAGGTCACTTCTTCGCGATGGATGGTGATCCCGGGTGCCTCTTCAAGCGCCTCCGCGATGCGCCGGGAGAATTCCACCCGATCGACTGCAAGCGCATGCCCCGCGGGCACGGCGGTCGCGTCAGCGCATTGCAGCAGCGGTGAACCGGCGCGGCGCATCTCCTGCTTCAGCAGCCAGGGAGCAGTGTCTTCGCTTTCGGATTTAAGCGAGTTTGAACAGACCAGTTCGCCAAAATCCGCGGTCTGGTGCGCGGGCGTCTGCTTCACCGGCCGCATCTCGTACAGGTCGACTTCGCAGCCGCGCGCCGCGGCGATCAGCGCAGCTTCCGGGCCGGCAAGGCC
>CAZZXL010000167.1:0-10931 GCA_964658035.1 uncultured Acetobacteraceae bacterium | reverse complement strand
CATACTCACCTACGTATTGTCATAGATTCCAATAAATTTACAACAAACCATTACGCTGCCAGGTAACCATGACAGACGGTTAATGATGGCTTTGTGGCCATTTTGGACATTGCCGCAACCGACAGCCAACTTGGCCCCTCGCGTGCATTCGCCAAACCATCTTCTTTTACAACTATGTGGGTATTGACGGCGGTCCTTTTGGGCGCCGGATCATTTCGGGGGAAATACATGAGTTTTGTTCGCCGTTCTTTGAGAAAGTTTGCGCTCAGCGCAGCCCTGGTCTTCAGCTTTTCGCTGATTGCCTTTCCCCATTCTGCCTGGGCGCAGACTGACACCGGCCAGATAGACGGCACCGTTTCCGATCCTTCGGGCGCCGTCGTCACCGGCGCCACCATCACGGTCAAGAACATTGGCACCGCGGCGACCCGGGTCGAGCACTCAGCGAACACTGGCACGTACCTTATTACGGGCCTTGCCCCCGCCCAGTATGAGGTCACCGTTGAGGCGGCGGGCTTCAAGTCTTCCGTGTCTCGTGTGGAAGTCACCGTGGGGGGCCACTCTACCCTGGACGCCAAGCTGACGCTTGGTTCCGGTGCGACGGAAGTGCAAGTCATTGCCCAGGGCGGCGCCCAGGTCAATACCGAAACGCAGGAACTCTCGCAGGTCGTGGATCGCGAGCAGATCCAGCAACTGCCCAGTCTTACGCGCAACCCCTATGACTTCGTCGCCCTGTCCGGCAATATCTCAGGTGGCGATAACACTACCCAGTCAGCAAACTCCGGCAGCTCGGAGAACGTGACCACGCGTGGCGTCGGCTTCAACATTAACGGGCAGCGCTCGAGCGGCACTGAGATTCTTCTCGACGGCGTTGAAAACGTCACAGTCTTCGGCGATGCTGTCGGCATTCGCGTTCCGGTGGACGGCGTCCAGGAGTACCGCGTCGTCACCAGCAATTTTGAACCCCAGTATGGTCGCGCCTCAGGCGGCATCGTGAACGTCACGACGGTTGCGGGAACCAACAAGTTCCACGGCAGCGCGTGGGAGTTCAACCGCTTGAGCGCCTACACCTCAAATACCGTCCAGAATGCGCAGGAAGGCACGGCCAAAGGTGGCTACACCCGCAACCAGTTCGGTTTTGCTGTAGGCGGTCCGATCTTCAAGGACAAGCTATTCTTCTTCGGCAGCACCGAGTGGACACGCGTGCGCAGCACGTCGGTCACCCAGTCCGCGGTCCCCACACCACAATACCTTGCGGTCGCACCTGCCAATATCCAGTCCTACTTCTCGACCTACGGCGGCGGCAAGACCTTTAATTTTCTGAATACCTATACGAACGCGCAGTTGGGCAATCCTGCCACCAGCAAGGCTGCGGCCACCCTTGGCGTGCCCAATCTGCCTGCATCCACCCCCATCTTTGGGATCACCTCGTTCAGCGCCCCGGGTAATTCAGGTGGCGGGGTACCCCAGAACACCTACAATATTCTTGGTCGAGTCGACTACAACTTCTCTGAAGCTACCCACGCCTTCTTCCGCTACGTGGACTACAGTGAAGTCGACCAGTCCGGATCGAACTTCGCTTCGCCTTATTCGCAATACGATGTTGGCGGAACAAACAAAGACCAGGCTTACCTCTTCAGCGCGTCACATGTCTTTAACCCCAATATTGTTGAAAACACCAAGCTGAGCTTCAGCCGGCTGGATTCTTCCTACAGCTACAACACGGCGCTGCAGAACACGCCTACGCTGATCGTCTCCCCGAACGCGCAAATTCCCGGCACCGGCTTCTTTGTCCAGTTCCCCGGCTTCTACGATCAGAACCCCGCCAACGGCGGCTTGCCCTATGGCGGCCCGCAGAACACCTCGCAGATCAACGAGGATGTCAACATCCTCAAAGGCAAGCATGCGATGCAGTTCGGCACGCAACTGATCAACATTCAGAGCAACAATGCGTACGGTGCCTATGCCCAGGCGAACGAGCAGCTGGGAAACAGCCGGTCTGTCGGCTTAGCCAATCTGGGTACCGGCAACCTGTTTGAGTTCGAAGCTGCTGTTGACCCCGCCGGGGCGCTGCCATGCGTACGAAACCCCTACACCGGCGCACTGACCCAGACCACAGCCTGCTCGATCAACCTCCCTGCATCCGCACCATCCTTCGCGCGCAGCAACCGCTTCGGCGACTGGGCTGTCTACGGGCAGGACGCCTTCAAGGTCACCACACGCTTCACCTTTAATTACGGCCTCCGCTATGAGTACTACGGCGTACAACACAACAACAACCGGAACCTCGACTCCAACTTCTACTACGGCGACGGCCAGCTGGATGCCACCGGTATCCGCACCGGCCAGGTCTACACCACTCCGAACAGTCCCATCAAGAGCCTCTGGAAGCCTTCCTACGGGACCGTTTCTCCCCGCGTCGGCTTCGCCTACGATCTGACGGGCGACGGCAAAACTTCTATCCGCGGGGGCTTCGGAATCAGCTACGAACGCAACTTTGGCAACGTTACCTTCAACGTCATTCAGAATCCGCCAAACTACGCCGTTGTCGTGCTCAACAGCACCGCAACCAACCCCATTCCGGTCACCAACTCCAACTCCGGCCCCCTCGCCGGCGCCTCCGGCAGTGTCCCGCTTCCACCCACCAGCCTGCGCAACGTCGACCAGAACATCCGTACCTCGCAAACCCAGTTCTACAGCCTGGCCATCGAACGCCAGCTGGCCTCAGGCTCTGTCGTGTCTCTGCAGTACACAGGAGCGCGCGGTCTGCACCTGTATGACATCAAGAACATCAACGGTCTCGGCAGCGGCAATGCGCTGGCGGGCGATGCGCTGTCCGATGGAAACGGCAACTATGGCCTTACCCGTCTCAATTCGCAGTACTCTAATACGAACAATCGTGGTTCCAGCGCCGACTCGTACTACCAGGCAGTCAACGTCCAGTTCCAAAGCAACAATCTTCATCACACCGGTCTGAACATCACCGCGAACTACACCTTCTCGCACGCCACCGACGACTTGAGCACCACCTTCTCCGAGAGTAATAACGCTTTCAGCCTCGGGTACACCAACCCCTTCAACCCGGCATTCGACCACGGCAACAGCGATCTTGATATCCGCCATCGCCTGGTCATTGCTCCCATTTACCAGACGCCTTGGTTCACCAGCAGCCACAGCAGTCTGAAGTCGGCTTTATTCGGCTGGCAGGTGACAGGTATTTACACCATCCGCTCGGGCACCCCCTTCACCTACTACGACAGCACCTATAACGACTCCGGCTATAACTACGCCCGCTATGCTCCTGCCAGCGGCGCTATCCCGAAGAGGACGTTCAAATCCATCCCCTCCGGCCAGAACGGAGGCGGCAGCAACACCTATACCCTGGGCAATCTGCCCGCAGCCCAGTCCTATTACAACCAGGCATGGAGTGACCAAACAGGTGGAGCGATCCAGGTATCCGACTGGGGAGCCTATCCTTCGAACGAAACCTCACGCAACGCCTTCCGTGGACCAGGCGCTTATAACCTGGATGCCGCCGTAAGCAAGACCATCCCGATCCACGAGCAGATCAACCTGATCTTCCGCGCCGAGGGCTTCGACGTCACTAACCATCACAACCTCTATCTGCAGGAAGGCCTGAATGACGTAGCGAACGTGGGTGACGGAGTCCCGGTACCCGTCATCGCCTCCAAGGGGGGTCTGGGTGGGGTCGGCGACGAACGCCGCTTCGGCCAGTTCTCCCTGTCGCTCACCTTCTAACCTAACTGTCAAACTGAACCTGGAACGCCTGGCTCCTCTACGCCAGGCGTTCCACCGAATCTTCCATATTCCATATTACACGTATAGAAATCAGTATCTTTTCTGTGCTAACAACTTAGCGCTTGTCAAAGATTCTTCAGCAAAGCAGCTAAATCATAGGAAAATCCCATCCGGGGTTCACCTTGCCTTTGGCTAGCTAGTTGCATGCACTGCCTCAACAGGTGTAGACGGCCAACGCTTTGGTGCAATGTTCTAGCTGCAACCAATAGTGATTTGCGACCAATGTACACCGTGAGGATGAATGTCTCTATTGACCAAGTTTGCCACCTTCCTAGCCGTCTTTTTTATCCTGATAAGTGGTTCTCAGCTCTTTGCCCAGACAGGCAGCGTCACCGGACAGGTGTTCGACTCCGCCGGACTCGCCGTACCCGGCGCCAAGCTTACGGCAACGTCTACTGCTACGGGGTTTACGGAGTCCGTTGTCTCAAGCTCGGCAGGCCTCTACAATTTCGCCGCACTTCCTCCCGCCTCCTACACCATTACTGTGTCCGCAGCGGGATTTAAGACGTCCACCCGTACCGGCGTGACCCTGACCATCGCCGCAATTCTTCCGGTCAACTTTAGTCTTGCCGTAGGTTCTGCCGACCAGACAGTGAGCGTTGCCGGGACACAAACCGCGGCCATCGAGACTGACAGTTCAGAGCTTTCGACTGTGATTGATTCGAAACAGATCAACGATCTGCCCCTGATTCTTCGCGATCCCTATCAGCTAGTGCTCCTGTCGCCTGGCGTGGTCACGTCGACGAACAACAGCGGCGGCTTTTCAGTCAATGGTCAGCGCGACCGCAATAACAACTTCATGCTGGACGGTGCAGACAATAACGACACGTCAGTACCCGGCGGCCAGGGCGGCATCTCTTCCGCGAACCCCGATTCGGCCCAGGAATTTCGCATCATCACCAACAATTTCGATGCTGAATACGGCCGGAATACCGGCGCCATCATCGACGTCGTCACCCGGGGTGGCAGCAACCAGTTCCACGGCGATGCTTACGAGTTCGGCCGGTACGACGCGACAGGCGCTCGTGATTTCTTCAACAAGAAGGAAGATGGCAAGCAGAACCCATACGTCCGCAATGATTTCGGCGCTTCTTTCGGCGGTCCCCTGTGGAAGGACCATACTTTCTTCTTCCTCAATGGTGAAGCTCAGCGCTTCCGGACCACCACCAGTTCTACCCAGACCACTCCGACGGCTGCCTTCAGATCGGGTGTATTCACCTACATCGACCCCGTCGATGGAACGACGACTCCGGTCAATCTGAACAATCCTGGCAATCCAGCCAATCTCTCCGGCCTCGGCAGGGATCCAGCTGTCGCGAAGATCCTCGCTCTGGCACCCGTTGGTCAGTCTGACTTAGGTGACGGTGTCAGCACCATCTACTCTTTTGCTTCGCCGGATGCGTTGAACGCCTACTCCTTCACCGGCCGCTTCGATCAGAAGCTGACCGATAAGCACCAGCTCACCGTGCGTTATCAGTATTCTCACTCGAATGAGTCTGATCCTTATCATGACGAAGTGCTGCCCGGCTATGGCACAACTTCCGTTCCCTCCACCAGCCACAACGGCGTCATCTCGCTGGCATCGACCATCGGCGCGCATGCCACGAATCTTTTCCGCGGTGGCTTCAACCTGAACAATGCCGCATTCAATTGCGCACATAGCGGCATTGACGCCATCACTGGCCTGGACAATTTCGGCAATGGCCGGGACGTCACCATCCCCAATTTCTTTACCTTTGGCTGCGTCGATCTCGGGGACAGCAATGGTCAGGCCCGTCTGAGCTCGACCCTCCTCTTCGCTGATACATTTTCCGTGACCAAGGGTGCCCACTCACTCAGGTTCGGCGGAGAATTTCGCAGCGTAAAGGATTCAAACTTCGATGATTTCTATTCGCGCAACCTTCTGTCCCTCAATGACTACAGCACCTACGCCGCCCCGGCTTATACGTCAAACGTAAATGCGCCAAGCTACACGACACTCCAGGACCTGATCTGGGGAGCGCAGGGTGCTGTCGCGAACAGCTCGGAATACCAGTTCTTCACCCGCCAGGGCACCCGGCGCGCTTCAGACCTGACGCGCTTCCAGCAGCACGAGTTTGCCATCTTCTTTCAGGACGACTGGAAAGTCTCCTCGAAGTTCACCGCTAATCTCGGCTTCCGCTATGCCTTCAACGGCGTTCCCTACGAGAAGGATGGCAATTTCTCTAACTTCTATGGCGACGCTGCCGCTCCTCTGCCAGCCGTCGGCTACTTCAGCTTCACCCCGGTCGGCCCAGGAACCGGCAAACAGCTTTATGCCGACAGCTGGAAGCTTCTCGAGCCCCGTATTGGTTTCGCCTATGACCCCAACGGCGATGGTAAGACCGCCATTCGGGCTGGCTTCGGTATCTTCCATGACCGCATTTTCGATAACCTGTTCGGCAACGCCAAATCCAATCCGCCGTTCCAGGCTCAACTGAATGAATATCCTTTCGACGGCACCGCTACCACTCCGGTGGTCGCCAATGCGCCGCTTCCTGGGACCCTGACACCTTCCACCAATATCACAAATGGTGACTTCAATGAGCCTGTTGTGATCGATGCTCATCTCAAAATGCCCACAAGCGAGACCTGGAACCTCGGTGTCCAGCATCAGTTTGGCTCAGGATTAACAGGTGAAGTGAATTACGTCGGAAGCCATGGCACGCATCTCCTGAGAGAAATCGATGGTGCAGCGCCCGACCCCGTCCTGGTGCAGCAACTGCTGGCGTCAGGTGTGCCCGAGGCCACACTGCAGCGCAATAATCTCTACCTGCTGGCGACGCCCGCGGTCAACAACACTGCCTTCTTCCATGAGCTGCTGCAGACTTCAATCGCGGCCAGCAACTACAACGCACTCCAGGTAAAAGTCACCGATCGTATCGGCGGCTTCAACCTCCTGGGCAGCTACACCTTCGCGCACTCCCTCGACAACGGCAGCGATCCGCTGAAACCGGGAGCCGGTAACAGCGGCTTACCCCGGAATACCCGCGATCTCGGCCCGGAATACGGTAATTCGCCCTTCGACGTGCGCCAGCGGGGAACCGTGGCAGTCGTTTACGAGCTCCCTGTTGGTCACGGTCAACGCTACCTGGCTAACGGCTTTGTTGGACGCGTCATGGAAGGCATCCAGCTTTCCGGTATCCAGCAGGCACAAACCGGCCTTCCTTTCGACCTTCGCGGCGATTTTGACAATCTCCACACTGGCTTGAACAATCGTCCCAAGCTCACTGGTAAGCCCTATCCTTCAGGTCGAGGCACAATCGTCTCGAGCGGCAAGACCTTCGGCCCATTGGCATCAGCATTCTCGCAACCGGAGTTTGACCACAGCGTCTCCATCGGGCGTAACAAGTTTTACGGTCCTGGCTATGTCAACACTGACGTTGTGTTTCAGAAAACGCAGACCATCTTCGAGAATGCCAAGCTCGTCTTCAGGGCGGAAAGCTACAACGTCCTCAACCATCCCAACTTCGCGTCGCCTACTTCATTGGACTTCACGTCGCCATCCTTCGGCATCTCGCAGTCGCAGCTGGGCCAGAACGATGGCACTACCGGCGCCCGCCAGATCCAGGGTGCCGTCAAGCTGATCTTCTAATTTCGTAGAGGGCTTGATACACCAGGCAACCGAGAAATAAAACAAATACGAAGGGGCGCCCAATGCTGGACGCCCCTTCTTATTTCTATCCCTAAAGATTTAACTGATTCCAGCCAGTACTCCGTCTACTTCGCTACGGACTTACTCTTCTTAGCAGCCTTCTTTGCCGGAGACTTCTTCGCTGCCACTTTCCTGGCAGCACTTTTCTTTACCACCACACTCTTCTTCGCGACAGCCTTCTTGGTAACGGCTTTCTTACTCGCCACCTTTTTGGTGCTGACCTTCTTAACGCTGGTATTTTTCGCGGCAGCCTTCTGTCGAACTTCCGTCGTCTTCTCCGTCAATGCAGCTTTCAACTGGTCGACGTCCACCTGCTTAGCCGACTTCCGCAGCCGTTCGATATCGTAAAACGCCCGCTTCTCCGTTACGAATACGTGCACCACAAAGTCCACGTAATCCAGCAGTATCCACTCGGACTGCCGACGGCCTTCGACCGAGTTCGCATAGGTACCGAACTCGCGCTTCATCTTCATTTCAATTTCATCCGAGATGGCCTGCACTTGGCGCTCATTGGTGCCGCTTGCGATCAGAAAAAAGTCGGTGAAGCCGGAGTCCTGCGGGTCCAGTTCAAGGATGCGGACATCTTCAGCCTTCTTGTCCTCGCAGGCCGCTGCGGCCGCAATCACCATCCGGCGCGTCTCCGCACTCACCGCCGCCAATCTTTCTCTCTGTGGCTCGCTCGAGGGTGTAATTGTTTCTGTCTTGGTTACTTTCCTGGTTGCCATGCGTCTACGACTATCCTCCGCGTTCCTGCGACGTGCGCCTGTGCGTGTTCAACTTTTACATTCATCCGCACTCTTCATCGTAGCCTGAAGCACCAATCGGCGATAGCGCCAACAGCCCCTTGCCAGCTCCCTGGCTGCTAAGCGTAGAGCTGGTGTTCCCGGATGTAGTGGGCCACACCGGCCGGCAGCATTGGCCCCGCAACCCCGGTCTGGCCTGTTGCCAGGGCGTCACGCAAAGCCGTCGCGGACACATCCTCCTCCAGGTCAAGCAGCAGGTGTAACGTGGATGCGCCTCCACCCTCGCTCGTCTGCAGGTGGACGTCAACCACTCCAGTGGATTCGCGCTCACCGGCTATGAAGACACCCCGGGGCAGCAGCGTCGGCAGAGTCTGCAGTTCGTAGCCGGGCCGCGCTGCCACGATAAAGTCACACAACAGCAGCAGTTCTGCCGCCCGATGCCAGTTAGCCAGCGTCTGAAAGGAATCCGCGCCCAACAGGCAGAACAGCTTCGTCGCCGCATCCTCCTGCAACAAATGTTCCTTCAAGCGGGTCAGGGTTTCATAGGTATAGTTGTGGCCGCCGTCAGCCCTGGGAGCGTCAAGATCGCTCGCGGCCAATCGGGCATGGCCTGCGCAGGCCAGCCTGACCATGGCCAGCCGGTCGGCATACCCCGCTGTCGACAAACCGCCCTTCAACGGCTGGCTGCCCACTGGCGCCACCAGTACCTGGTCGAGTGAAAGCCGTTCCGCCGCCGCCAGGGCAATGGCCACATGCCCGCAATGCGGCGGGTCAAAACTGCCACCGAAAAACGCGATGCGCATACTGCATCCTAGAGCAGAAGAACCATCCATGCCACGGCGTGCGGCGCTCTCAGCACTGACTCCACGCCATCCCGTCTCACCGCCCGCGCACCGCGACTCCGCGTACCTTTGTAGAGGAGGCAACACCAAGTGGCGATTGCCTATATCGGACTTGGCTCGAATCTGCCATTTGCCCAGCTTGCACCCGCCGACCTGTTGGCTGCCGCCGCCAACCATCTGCAGGGCTCCGGCCAGGTGCTGGCCCGCTCCTCTCTCTATGCCACGGAGCCGGTTGGCTATTCTGGACAGCCAGCCTTCCTCAATGCCGCGCTAGCCCTTGAAGTGACGCTCGCCCCACTTGACCTGCTTGCCTGCCTGCTGCAGACGGAGCGCCTGTTCGGCCGCGATCGCAGCGCCGGCATCCGCAACGGCCCCCGCACCCTGGACCTCGACCTGCTGCTCTGCGACCAGCTGATCCTGGACACGCAGCACCTCACCCTGCCCCACCCGCGGCTGGCAGAGCGCCGCTTCGTCCTCGCACCCCTGGCCGAGATCGCACCGACGCTTGTTCATCCCAGCTTCGGCGAAACGCTGCAGACCCTGATGCAGCAACTGCCTGCCAGCGGAGAAAACGGCGTCGACGCCGTGACCCGCATGCCGGCAACGGGCAGCTTCCCCTCGCGAGCAAACTCAACGCCGTAGAGCTCTCGCGAGAGCAGCGCATTCGCCCAGCCTTCGCCTGCTAACAAGCGACCACCATCAAAGACCCGCGACCTCCCACCTCAAAATGCTTGACAGTATGGGCCTGACCAGCAACGCCGCTCGACAACCCTGCCTGTGCCTGGCCGTCACGCGCTCGGCAGCCGAAGTGGATGGCCTGTTCGCCGCGGCGTCGGCGACGTATGCCACAGGCACCTCGGTCTGGATCATCCATCCCAAGCAAAGTGGCCGCTACCCCGCAGACTTAAACCAGAATGACGTGCGCAGCCTCGGCCATGGCTGGGTTGATTGCAAGGTCTGCGCCATCGATCAGGACTGGAGTGCTCTGAAGTTTGCCCGGCGCAAAGCGGACCAGGCACTTCCGCCGTGCAGCATGAAGCCTTCCATGAAGCGGGCAGCGCAGCCGTAGCCAGCCAATCGTGCCAGCAGAGCTGAGTGCAAGGTCTTCAGTGCAAAGTCAGCGGACCCTGCTTCGGGCTGCCTGCAGTTCCACGATCAAGTCCGATAGCCGCGCGCCAGCTGAAGTTCGTCATCGCCCGCCGCAAGCGCCGTACCAGCCAACTCACGCAGAGCAGCGCCAGCAGGATCAACCCGCCCGCCACGCCGGCAGCGGCAAAAGGATGGTGTGTTGCCACCCATGTCAGTCCGATGGCGCCGGCATCTTCGGTCGTGCTGAGAGCGATGTTTGTGAACGGCTCCGGGATCGGCGTCACCGCGGCCCGCAGCGCCGTCTTTGAACTGTGCGTCACCATCGCAATCATCGCCCCGGCAGTGGTTGCCGCCAGCTGCATGCCGGGCGTCAAGTGCTCCGACGCGCGATAAGCCAGCAGCGCCGCTGCCGGCACGCGGATGAAGGTATGCGCCGCATTCCACAGCAGGTCAAAACCAGGAATTTTGTCGGCAAAGAATTCTGCCGCGAACATCAACCCGGCAACGATAATGATGGCCCAGCTGCCCAGGATGTGCAGACCGCTCGGCAGCGCCACCCAGTGCAGCCGCGTCAGCAGGCCCAGGGTGAGTACGGTGGCGTACACGTTCAGTCCCGCGGCAAAGCAGGTCGCTACTACCAGTGCTCCAATGGCGTCCGGGGTAAAGTTCATGGTTGCCAGAGTAAACCTGTTACGTAACGTATGCCGCACATAACCCGTGCCGGCGCCAAGCGGTTGCTGCACAATGAACATAACGTTCCTACAGAAT
>CAZZXL010000166.1:0-10974 GCA_964658035.1 uncultured Acetobacteraceae bacterium | reverse complement strand
GATCTTCAAAAGTGGGTGCCCCAGGTCTCGCTCTTCGGAGACCTGGGTTCACCCCATGCCCAAGATCAAGCCAAATCCCACCCCGCTTGACGGTCGCAACCCAGCCTTCTATCGTTAGCTTCAATGGACATCTCAAGAAATCCCGCCCAGGCCTGTTGACCGTAAGGGTGTCCAGCCGCCGGCAGAACTGAGCCCGTCTCTTCCCCTTACAAGACGCTTCTCATTAACTTAAGGCGGAATTATTTCCCACCCATGCAGAGCGAAATCGAGGGACGGATCATGACCGACGCACTCCCTGTTGTCAAAGAAACCAAGGCCCAGCGCCAGGAGCGCCTGAAGCGCGAATTGAACCCGTGGGAGGCCTTCGACCAGGTTCGCGCCTTTGCCCGCGAAGGACGCCAGTCAGTCTCACCCGAATGGGCCAATTCCTATTTCAAATGGTGGGGCGTCTACACCCAGGGTGACGGCGCAGGCGCGCTCGGCGGCAAGGGCGGCGAAGGCGTCGCCACGGAGTACTTCATGATGCGCATCGGCATTCCGAACGGCATCGTGAATGCAACGCAGCTGCGCGTCATCGCCGACATTACCAGGAAGCACGCCAGGAACCTGGCAGACATCACGGTCCGTCAGAACATCCAGCTGCATTGGCTTACCATCGAAGACCTGCCCGAGGTCGTACGTGCACTCGATGCCGTCGGGCTCTCGCCCAAAGGGGCCTGCGGAGATGTCGTCCGCAATGTCACCGGCTGCCCCCTCGCCGGCATCGCCCACGATGAACTCATCGACTCCTCCGCGCTCGCCATCTCCGTGGCGCACGAACTGACAGCAAACCCCGAATACTACAACCTGCCGCGCAAATTCAAAATCTCCATCACCGGCTGTCCTGTCTGGTGCTCCTATCCGGAGATCAATGACGTCGGCCTGACCGCAGTCAGGCGCAGCATCAATGGAAAAGAAGAAGTCGGCTATTCCATCCGTGTCGGCGGCGGCCTGTCGAAGGAGCCGCATCTCGCCGTCAAGCTCCCGGCATTCATCCAGCCCGCCCAGGCGCAGGAAGTCGTCCGCGCGGTTGCATCCCTCTTTCGCGATCAACAAGGTCTGCGCGAAAGCCGCGACCGGGCCCGCCTCAAATATCTCTTTATCAAGGAAGGCTGGGACGCCGAAAAGTTCCTCCTCGAGATCGAGCGCCGTGTCGGTTACAAACTTGATCCACCGGTTGAAGAAGCCATCCCCGATGACATCCTGCGGGACCACGCCGGCATCCACCTTCAGCGCAATGCAGATCTACGCTACGTCGGTGCTTCCGTACTGCGCGGCCGTCTCAGTGGCGACCAGCTCGCCGCCATCGCCGACCTTTCGGAAAAATACGGTACCGGCAATCTACGCTGCACCGTCATGCAGAACTTCATCATCGTCAACGTGCCTAAGAACCAGGCGGCAGACCTCGCACGAGAACTCGAAGCCATCGGCATCAAGGTAGACGGCACCCCGTTCTGGCGGGGCGCCGTCGCCTGCACCGGCACCGAGTTCTGCAAACTCGCCATCACTGAAACCAAAGGCTTCGCCCGCTGGCTGGTCGATGAAATGGAGGAACGTCTCCCCGCCTTTGACCAGCAGTTCAAACTTCATGTCACCGGCTGCCCCAACAGCTGCGGCCAGCACTGGATCGCGGACATCGGCCTCGAAGGCAAGAAGATCAAGCACAATGGTGGAATGGTCGACGCCTTCTACTTCTGTGTGGGTGGGGCCGTCGGTCTGCACGCCAACATCGCTCGACCCATCGGCTACCGCTGTCCCGCGGACGAGGTCCCGGCGTCTATCGAGCGCCTCTTACGAGGCTACCTCGGAGATCGTAACGATGGCGAAAACCTGCGCGCCTGGTTCAGCCGCCAGTCCGACGAAGCTCTCCGCGCCCAGGCAGCCGGCGCCGATGTCCAACCAGTCGAACGAGACAAGCCCGAAGGACGAGTTCCCCACGGCGTCGGCGATTGAACCATCCCGGCCTGCCCAGCAATCATCCTCGCATCTTCCATGCCAGCGGCGTATGACATGCAAGCGGCGTACGAACCCGGGTGCCCCATGTCTCGCTTCTGAGACATGGGGAGTATAACCAGTCGTAAACAACAATCACCAGCTATGCAGATACCCGTCCCGCTCCGCAATATCGACGGGCACGCCAAACAGCTCCGACAACACTGCAGGCCTCAGCAACTCCTCCCGCGCACCATCGGCAAAAATTCGTCCATCGCGCATCAGGATCACCCTCCGCATCTCCGGCAGAATATCCGCGAGATGATGCGTCACCATCAGGATGCCCGTACCCCTCTGCGCCACTGTCCGCAGCACATCGCGCAACTCCCGCTGCGCCGCATGATCCAGCGCATTTGAAGGCTCGTCGAGCAGCAGCATCTCCGGTCCATGCACCAGGGCACGCGCAATCATCACGCGCCGCAGTTCACCGGCAGACATCTCACCCACCAGCTTTGCCGCAAGCCGTTCCGACTGCAGCAGGCGAAGCGCATTCGCAGCCGCACCCCGCATCGCATCAGAAATCACCAGGTAATCCCACAGCTTGGCACTCCCGAAGAAGCCGGTAATCACAGCATCCAGACCAATGATGGCAGCGATCGATCGACCTGGCAGGTCCGCTGAAACCACTCCCAGGTGCTTGCGCAGTTCCGCGATCTCCCAACGCTCACGGCCAAATATCCGGATATATTTTCCATCCTCCTCAAGCGGGTAGACCTCGCAGGTAATCGTCTTGATCAACGTCGATTTTCCGCAGCCGTTCGGCCCCAGGATCGCCACACTCTCGCCCACGCCAATCGTCAGATCGACCTGGTGCAGGACGACCCGCTCACCCCGCGCCACCTCAATATTCTTCAGGACCAGGAACGGTGACGTCCCCGCTTCTTCCGTCTTCACTCTGCCTCGCATCGCTTCAATTTCAACATGTCTAGATTAATGGCAGCGCAATCAACCTCTCTCCAGCCATGACGTCTTCTTGACGCAAACTTCTTGTAAAGTGAAGATCATGGCTGATCCATCGCTCGTTCCCGCAACCGCCATTCCTCAGGGCTTCCGCTTCTCCGCAGTACGTGCCGGCATCAAAGCCAGCGGTCGTCTCGACTTTGCCTGCGCACTCGCCGATCAACCCGTAGCCACCGCTGCCATGTTCACCAGTAACCAGGTGGTCGCCGCGCCAATCACCCTCGGTACGAGACACTTGCAGCGTTCAGCAGGGAATATCCGCGCCATCGTCGTCAACGCCGGCAATGCAAATTGCGCCACCGGCCAGGCCGGACTAGAAGCCTGCGAGCATGTATGCCAAGAGGCAGCCACGTACTTCAACTCCTCCGCCCATCACATCATCCCTTCCTCCACCGGCATCATCGGCGTTTTACTGCCTGCAGAAAAACTCGTCGCAGCCCTGCCCCATCTCTACGAAGGCCTTGGCGCCACACCCGAACACTTCGTGCAATTCGCCACCGCCATCATGACCACGGACACGCGCATGAAAGTCGCTCATGCCTCCATTGAAATCGAAGGCAAAGTGGTCCGTATTCTTGGCACCACCAAGGGCGCGGGCATGATCCAGCCCAAGCTCGTAGCACCCCACGCAACCATGCTCGCCTACCTGTTCACCGATGCCGCCATCGAGCCTTCCTCGCTCAATCCAATCCTGCAGCAAGCCGTTAACACCAGCTTCAATCGCATCTCCATCGACGGCGATACATCCACCAACGACACGGTGCTGCTCATGGCGAGTGGCAGCAGCGGCGCGACTCTCACAACACCCGAAGCACACCACCTCTTTCAGCACGCATTGAACGAACTCTGCACCTCACTCGCGAAACAGATGGTAGCCGATGGCGAAGGAGTCAGGCATGTGGTTGAACTGCTTATCACGGGTGCCAACACGGACGAAGATGCACTCCGCATCGCCCGCTCCATCGCCAACTCGCCGCTCGTCAAAACAGCCTGGGCCGGCACCGATCCCAACTGGGGACGCATCCTCGCCGCTACCGGTTACGCCGGCGTACCCATCGATCAGACCCGAATCGACATCACCTTCACCGGCGATACCGGCGCGTTGAAGATCTGCGAGCACGGCGGCCTCTCACCATCCTTCAACGAAGCCGCCGCGCATGCCATCCTGCAGCAGAAGGAGTTCTCCATCCGCGTCGACCTGCACCTGGGCGACGGCACCTGCCGCTTCTGGACCGGCGATCTGACAGCAGAGTACGTGAAGATCAACGCGGACTATTCCACCTGATCGCACATTGAATCGCACACGGAAGCGTGCAGATAGCTAAAGCTCGCGCCAATCCTGCACGCACGCATACAGCTCACCCCATATACACAGGGATTTACACAACAGTTGTGAAAATCGTCGGTCCTCATAGTTGACGTCAAAGCATATGGCTGCGATGGTAGAAGACTTGCCAGGAAGAAGCTTCCCAAACAATGCCCACCAAGACAAGTAAGAAGTCCGCCCCCAGCTATTCCCTGATCAGCGATAAGACCTTTCAGCGAATGCACGCAGCCATGGCAACACTGCGCAGCTCAGCGAAACGCAACGCAGGCTCAAGAGGGGCTGAAGCAGCCATCGCCGGCACCATCGTTGACTTGCGTCCGAGCGATCTCATCGTCGCCCCGACTTCTCTCTTCCCCGCCACTATGGTCGCCGACGGCCTCCTGCAACTTACGTCCAGTGGCCGAAAGACTTCACTGGATACCAGCATCCCGATCATCTCGACAACATCTCCCGCCGCCGGCCCGATCATCGCAGCAGGCGCCGCACTCGGGCGCAGTACAGCTGCGCTGGAACGCGGGACGCTTCAGCATGACAGCGTGATTGTCGCTTTTGGTACGCCTGGTGTAGCCCATCGCCCGGACTGGCTCGAAGCACTCCGTCTCGCTGGCGCGCACCGTCTACAAATACTCTTCGTCTTACTCCCGGGAGATGAGGCAGAAGCCGCCCGCATTGGCAGCGAAGCTGTAAGCGCCGGCGTCATCACCATACCGGTCGACACCTCGGACGCGGTCGCCATCTACCGTGTCGCATTTGAGTCCCTCGCGCGTGCCCGGCGGCGCACCGCCACCACCCTCATCGTCAGCACACAGTACAAGATTGAAGATGCAAAGCCATCACGATCCGAAGACCCGATCAAGAAGCTGGAAATCTACCTGAAGAACAAAGGTATCGCCATCAACGGTCGCCGTTCTCCCGTGTCCTCAACCTAGACGGGAAGCAGTCATGACGCGTTCGACCTCGGAAGGTGCGCGTTCCTCGCTTCGCAGAAGATTTGTCATCCCGACCGAAGCGGAGGGACCCGCATTTCCCCCACACCTCAATCACAAAACTCTAGAGTCCAGCAGCAACAGCTTTCGCCACACGCATGTCGCGCCCGCTCATCTGTACCGGCTGATCAAGCCCAAGCATCCCTAAAAGTGTCGGCGAAATATCCCGGAGCGAACCATCCTCGCGCAGCGTGTAGCTGTTTGCATCTTCGCTCACCAGGATGAAGGGCACAGGATTCGTCGTATGGGACGTATGCGGACCACCTGCTCCCGGGTCGGTCAACATCTCCGCGTTGCCATGGTCGGCCGTAATCAACATCGAACCGCCCTTCTGCTTCAATGCCTGGTAGAGCCGGCCGAGGCAGGCGTCAATGGTTTCAACTCCCTTGATGGTCGGCGCAAGTTTGCCGGAATGGCCCACCATATCGGCATTCGCAAAGTTCACCACCACCAGGTCAAAGGCCGTATCGTTCACAGCTTTGATCACCACATCAGCGATCCCGTCCGCCGACATCTCAGGAGCAAGATCATACGTCGCGACCTTCTTTGACGGCACAAGCTGGCGTTCTTCACCGGGAAATTCCTTCTCAATCCCGCCGTTGAAGAAATACGTCACGTGCGCATACTTTTCTGTCTCCGCCACCCGCAGGTTTCGCAGATTAGCCTGCGCCAGCAGGTTCGCCAGCAGGTTGTCCATCGACTGCGGATGGATCACCATCGGCAACGTAAAATTCTTGTCATACTGCGTCATGCAGACGTAGTGCAGCTTCTTCGGTACCTCGCTGCGAGGAATTTCAACATCCAGATCGTCAGCACAGGGCAGCTCGCGGCCATCTTCTTTAGTCAATCCGCTATTGCGCGCCAACACCCGCGTAATCTGCCGCGCACGATCGGCGCGATAGTTGAAATTGATGCAGACATCTTCATCCTGTACCTGCGTAATGGCCTTGCCCGTAGCATCCACAACCACAAACGGGATCACGAATTCATCCGTCACGCCGTTGTTGTAACACTCCTTGACCCGCGCAATCGCGTCAGAATAAGCGCCGCCTTCGGCCGTGCCCTTTACCATCGCGTCAAAAGTCTTCTTCTCCCTTTCCCAGCGACGATCGCGGTCCATCGCATAGTAACGGCCGCTTACTGTCGCAAGCTTGCCGATCCCGGTTTCGGCCATCGCCTGTTGCAGCTTTGCAAGATATCCGGCGCCGCTGGTCGGCAGGGTATCGCGACCATCCAGGAACGCATGCACAAACACTTTTTCTAGCCCGGCCATCTTCGCCGCTTTCAACAATGCATGCAGATGCGCCTGCTGCGCGTGCACCCCGCCATCTGAAACCAGTCCCAGCAGGTGAAGCTGCCGTCCGCTCTCTCGCACAGTGTGCATGGCTTCCAGCAGGGCAGGGTCCTTGTAGAAATCTCCGTTGGCAATCATCGCGTCAATACGCGTAATGTCCATGTGCACCACGCGCCCTGCACCGATATTCAGGTGACCCACTTCACTGTTGCCCATCTGTCCATCCGGCAAACCCACGAAGTGGTCCGACGCATGGATCAGCGTATGCGGAAACTCTGCCAGCAACTTGTCATAGTTCGGCTTCCGCGCCTGCGCAATGGCATTGGCAAAGCTCTCCGCGCGGTAGCCCCAGCCATCAAGAATTGTAAGAACCAAAGGTCGTTTCATGCCGCTCCACTAAGTCCTTCGTACTGAATCATCTCTCCTGGAGATGTTAAATTAAGAAGCGCGTTGGACGTGCTGCACCCCACCCATGCCATTGCTCTTATCGCGCCTCAGGCGTATCACCAGCGGTGCCACCTGGATCCCACAGATTGATGGACTGCGCTTCGTCGCAATATTTTCCGTCGTCCTCTACCATATCGGCGGCCAGGTTTTTTCGAAGTCGGGCATAGCCTTTTCCACCCACTCCTGGTATCAACCCCTCCTTCAGTGCCTTTCGCATGGTTCGCGTGGCGTTGAAATTTTCTTTGTCATCAGCGGCTTCATCCTCGGCCGGCCCTTCGCCCGCCACGCACTCCTCGGGGAACGAAAAGTCAGCCTCGGCAGCTACTACCTGCGACGGTTGACCCGTCTTGAACCGCCCTACCTGCTTAACCTGCTCATCATCAGCATCAGCATCAGCATCTACTTCCCAGGCACGCCGCTTCTTGATTTAGGCAAGCACCTGCTGGCCAGCGCCCTCTACCTGCACGGCTTCATCTATCACAGCCTCAGCACAATCAACGCTGTGACCTGGAGCCTCGAAATTGAAGTCCAGTTCTACGTGCTCGTGCCGCTTCTCGTCGCCTTCTATCAAGTACGCAGCCTGGTACTCAGACGGACCCTGTTGATTCTCAGCATGCTCTTGCTCTCGGCGTTTCAGGAATGGGCTTTCCAGCAGGCCTTCTGGGGAAAGCCGCAGCAGTTCATCTACTTCACCGTCTTCTTCTATCTGCAATATTTTCTTGCCGGGCTGTTGCTCAGCGACCTCTACCTGGTCTCCTTTCCACGCTGGCGTCCATCGTATCTATGGGACGTCGTTAGCCTCTTCTGCTGGCCCATCCTCTTTTATTTCGACGCCTGGTGGCGGCCCACTCTACTTCCCTTCCTGATCCTCTTGGTGTGTACCGGCGCCTTCCGCGGCATCTACTTCCCCCGCCTCTTCCGCATCGAGGCAGTCGCCCTCCTCGGCGGCATGTGCTACTCCATCTATCTCTGGCACTTCTTCATCATCTCGCTCGGCTTCAAAGCCACCCGCCACCTCATCTACACGCACGACTACCTGGTCAACATCCTCATCCAGTCAGCATTGCTGCTGCCCCTTATCCTGCTCTTCACCACCCTCTACTATCTGGCGATCGAGCGACCCTGCATGGACCCCAAATGGCCACAGAAGCTGTTCGGCAACAGAAAAGCCGCCGCAGCAGATGCCGGGGCGGCCTGACTTTCTTGTCTGAAACTGACTGATCCTCTTGCCACAATCCGCCTAATCGCTGAAGTTGATCGACTCCGCTCCCAGAAAATTCGCAGTCTGGCCCAGTTCCTCTTCAATCCTCAGCAGTTGGTTGTACTTCGCGATCCGGTCCGTCCGCGAAAGGGAGCCGGTCTTGATCTGCCCCACCCCTGTCGCCACCGCAAGGTCGGCAATGAACGTGTCTTCCGTCTCACCGCTGCGGTGCGACATGATCGACGTATAGCCGTAGCGGCGTCCCAGTTCGATTGCCTCAAACGTTTCCGTGACCGTGCCGATCTGGTTCACCTTGATCAGGATCGAATTCGCCACGCCCTCGTGGATCCCCCGCTGTAAACGCTCAGTGTTGGTGACGAACAAATCATCACCCACCAGCTGGATCTGCTCGCCCAGGATCTCCGTCATGAACCGCCAGCCATCCCAGTCATCCTCGGCCAAGCCGTCTTCCAGCGAAATGATCGGATACTGCCGCACCCAGTTCTCCCAGTAGCGCGCCATCTCCTCGCTGGTCTTCTCGCTCTTGTCTGACTTCTTGAAGACATACTTGCCCGATTCTTTGTTGTAAAACTCGCTAGCCGCCGGATCAAGCGCCAGCGCAATGTCCTCGCCCACCTTGTAACCGGCCGCTTCTATCGCTTCCAGGATCACCTCGATCGCTTCTTCGTTCGACTTCAACGACGGCGCAAACCCACCCTCATCGCCCACCGCCGTACTGTAGCCACGCTTCTTCAACACACCCTTCAGGGTGTGGAAGATCTCCGCACCCCAGCGCAGCGCATCCGTAAAACGCTCAGCACCTATCGGCATGATCATGAATTCCTGAAAATCGACGTTGTTATCGGCATGCGAACCACCATTGATGATGTTCATCATCGGCGTCGGCAGGATGCACGCATTCGCCCCGCCCAGATACCGGTACAACGGCAGCTTGAGCGCTGTTGCCGACGCCCGCGCACAGGCCATGGACACTGCCAGAATCGCATTCGCACCCAGTTTGCTCTTGTTCTCCGTACCATCGAGCGCATTCATCGTCGCATCAATCAACCGTTGGTTACTCGCGTCCATGCCCGTCAATTCAGGCGCCAGCACACTTTCAACATTTTCAACTGCCTGCAGCACGCCCTTACCCAGGTAGTAGGCCTTATCGCCGTCGCGCAGTTCAACCGCCTCATGCTCGCCCGTCGATGCGCCACTCGGCACCGCGGCCCGGCCCATCGAACCATCCGCCAGCACTACGTCCGCTTCTACTGTGGGGTTGCCGCGTGAATCAAGAATCTCTCGCGCGCGTATCTGTGCTATCTCAGTCATGTCACTCCTTACAATGTGGTGATCTAATCGATCTCTTAATTGGAGACGGCGGTCAACGGCAATCAGGCCGCCGGTTGCTCCGCCAATACTGCTGATCAGCTCTGACAATTTGCTCCCTGGCAGGTCCACGCCTCGTTCAAACCCGCACGCACCGCAACCTCGCAAGTTTAACAAAGAAAAATGAACGTTCGGTTGCGGATGGCGCGTGGCGCCACGACCAACACACCCGCAGCGCCTTTACCTTCAAGATACCCGCGTAATTCCTGCTGATCTGCTGCTTACGGCAGCGCCCCTTTCTGTTCTAAGCTCAAAAGGCAGGCTGAGCCGTCTCGCCTTGGAGTTCGTACGCATGAAGAACAAGATTTGTGTCACCGCCCTGCTTTCCGTCACCGCTCTCGCCGGAGCGCAGACCACTTCGCAAACACCGCAAAGCGGCCTCGCCAAACCCAGCGCCTATGGCAGCGCGTACCAGGGCGTCTCGCAGCCCGCCGACGAGCGGATGCTCGCAACCCCGGCGGCAGCTACCGCAGCGCAACCCGCGGCCATTCCTCCTCCACCGCCGACCCCTGTCGCAGCTCCTGTCGCTTCCCAAACGGCTCCGCATAAAATTGACCCCAACGGTATCGTCGAAGTGCCCGTGCCGGATGAAGTGCCGGTAGCAACCTCCGCCCCTGCGCCGACCCTTCCTTGGCACGGCTTCAATCCCGATGCCGAGATCGTCACCGCCGTCCCGGAATCGCCGAATACTCTACCGGCAGGCACACCCTTTCATGCCCGTCTGTTGGAAGCGCTCGCCGCCGACACCATCACGCCCGGCACCCCCTTTAGCGCGCAGCTTACGCAGGACGTCGTCCATATGGGCTCGGTCGTCATCCCCGCCGGTTCCTACGTCCATGGCCGCGTGACCTATGTCAGTGCCGGCCGCCGCATCGGCGGGCAATCAACCATGCGGCTGCGCCCCGAGGAGGTAGTGTTACCCGATGGCACGCAGTACCACTTCCACGGCATCGTCACCCAGACCGCAGGCTCCGATACCAAGACGAATGCTGAAGGCGAAATCGTCGCCAAAGGCCACCCCGTTCGTACCGCATCCGAGTACGGTATGTCCGCCGGCAGCGGTGCCGTACTCGGCGCCATCGTCGGTGGGCCAATTGGGGCGGGCGTAGGTGCAGGGATCGGCACCGGCGTCATGACCGTGCACTGGCTGCGCGAACGCAGTGCTGCCTCCCTCCCCGTCGGCTCAAGCGTCACCTTTGGATTGTCGACTCCCATTAAGCTCACTCCATCCGTCGCCACACCAGGTATGGCCACAAACACGCAAACCCCATCTGCTCCACCTGTCGCCACCTATACCGAACCAAGCATCCAGAACTAGCACATTTGCAGTGACAATTAA
>CAZZXL010000165.1:0-10979 GCA_964658035.1 uncultured Acetobacteraceae bacterium | reverse complement strand
CTGATGGCCGATTGGACGGGGATGGAGATGGCCCGCCGTTCTGCATCTGAAAAGTGAATGTCGTTGGCCCGTCCGCTTTCAAGGCCGGGCACATCGGGAACGATCAGCGGCTCGCCATGAAGTGCGACCCATCCTGCCATACCCTCTCCCAGGGCAATGCGGGTCTTCAGGTGCGTCTCGGCACCTGGAGTGGAAGTGGAGGATCTTTCCGGCCCGCCTGCGTCGCGACCTTCCGCAATCTCGCTTGAGCGGAGAGCGCCATCCCGAAACTTACCTTCCAGGACGGCAAAATACAGGTCCTGTTTCATTTCATCAATCAGGAGCAGCGACCAGCTTTGGGGGGAGAAGAATTGAGCCATCTGGCGCATGATGGCAGACAACACGGTGTCCCTGTCGAGCGTTGAGGTAAGCGCCCGTGCAACATCGTGGAAGACCTTCAGGTCTTTCAGTATTCTTCCCTCTGCGCCCTGGCGCGTTTCCTGCTGCAGGTCCATGGTTAAATTGTGGCTGCTCGAATGCGTCGCCTTCCGAGGGATTGCTGGTATTGAACCTCATCACGACCGTAGCAGCAACCATTACTTTCTTGTTTCCCTGTCATCACGGTTACTTCCGGGCTATCCGCCTATCTGTACCATGGAACGCGCCGGATTGATGAAGTCTGCCTCCCCGATGTGATGGCGCGCCTCTTTCAGCCGGATGGCTTCCACGATGTAGCCTGCGAGCTCTTCATCGCTCGCTCGCTGCAGCATAAAGCCATGGAGATCGTGTTCAAAGGTAGAGAACAGGCAGGTACGAATCCGGCCATCCGAGGTCAGGCGGATGCGGCTGCACTGGCCACAGAAAGATTGCGTAACTGGAGCAATTACACCCACTTCGCCCCGGCTATCGCTAAAAGTGTAGCGGCGGGCTGTTTCACCTCGTTGCGTCGCAGGCAGAGCCTGCAGCGGGCCCAGTTCGGCAAGTTTCGCAGTCACTTCTTTAAGGCTGACAACCGCGTCAAGCGACCAGGCGCGGTCCTCATCCAAGGGCATCACCTCGATGAAACGGACAATTACCCCTTCTTCTCGGGCGAAGTGGGCAAATGGAAGGATCTGGTCTTCATTCAGGCCCCGGACCAGGACGCAATTCACCTTCACCGGATCGAGACCCACTTGCTGCGCTTTGCGGATTCCGGCGAGAACGCGATGGAAGCTTCCCGGCACGCGGGTGATGGCAGCGAACCTGTCGGGGTCAACCGCATCCATACTTACGGTGACGCGGGTCAAACCGGCATCCTTAAGCGGCTGGGCTAGGCCTTCGAGCAGGTGGCCGTTGGTGGTGAGGGCAAGGTCGAGGGGGCGCCCGGCTTCTTGATGCTGCACTGGATAGCCGTCTTCATTGAAGGGCGTCCTCAATTGGGAAAGCTCCTGTACCATTTCGACCAGGCCACGCCGGAGCAGCGGTTCACCTCCGGTCAGGCGTACTTTTTCAATGCCGAGTGAAACAAAAACGCGTATCAACCGTAGATAATCGGCGATAGGCAGTTCCCGATCGACGGCCCCGTTGCCAGTCCGGCAATAGACGCAGCGGTAGTTGCAACGTCCGGTGATCGAGACGCGCAGGTCTGTAATGGCGCGTCCATAGGAATCACGCAGCTGGCGACCCGGCGGGAGACAGGGAGCGATCAAGGCATCCGGAATGGTGAGTAAACTTGCCAAATTTCCTTCCTCAATTGCATTGGATGCATACCGGCATCGCTGTCTTCACTCGTCTTTCGCCTGGGTAGATCCTGACCAAACCTGCGCCTCGACGGCGTTCCCGGAACGACCGATGGGGCCGAACGAAAGCCTCTCATCGATTGTGAACCTTTTCGGACACATCAGTGTTCTAAGCTAAAGATATGTCTACGATGCAGCAGTCTCCTCCGCAATCGGCCCTTCCCGGGATAGATGATGTTTATGACGTGCTAGCCGTCGGCTCGGGACCGACCGGCCTGGCGTGCGCCATCGAGACGACCAGGCGTGGTCTGCGCACCGTCATCGTGGACAAAGGGTGCTTGTGTAACTCGCTGTTTCACTATCCGTCCAACATGACCTTTTTTACGACGCCGGAGCTGCTGGAAATCGGGGACATGCCCTTTTCCAGCCCGAACCAGAAGCCGAACCGCAATGAGGCGCTGGAATACTACCGGAAAGTGGCAGAGCACTATGCGCTGGATATCCGGCAGTATCAGAGGGTGCTTGCCGTCGACGGCTCGGACGGTGACTTCAAGGTAAGGATGCAGGACCGTTTTGGACGTCTTACAACGTTAACGGCCCGCAAACTTATCCTTGCGACGGGATACTACGACCTCCCCAACCATCTGCACATTCCCGGGGAAGAACTTTCCAAGGTGGCGCACTATTATCATGATCCTCACCCCTATTACGGGATGGATGTACTGGTGATTGGCGGAAAAAATTCTTCCGCGATCGCTGCTCTTGACCTGTGGCGCCACGGTGCGCGCGTGACCCTGGTGCATCGTGGGCCGGAGATGCATGCGCACGTGAAGTACTGGATCCTGCCGGACATCAATAATCGGGTAAAAAACGGCGAAATCGATGCGTACTTCGACAGCGTGGTGACGTCCATTCGAGAGGATGCTGTAGAACTCGAGACGCCCACAGCCAAGCTGACGTTGAAAAACGACTTTGTATTTGCACTGACCGGCTACCACCCCGACTTTGATTTTCTCAAGAGTGTTGGCGTACGGATGGAGGGCGCAGACCTGTGTCCTGCATGCGATCCGGATAGCCTGGAAAGTAACATTAACGGCATTTATCTCGCCGGGGTAATCGTCGCAGGATCCCGCACAAATGAGATATTTATTGAGAACGGGCGCTTCCACGGCAGGCAGATCGCCGACAGTATCGCGCGGAAAGTCCAGGTAAACGCAACAAAATGAAGTCCCAGCTTCTCTGGGAGTGATACGGTCATGGAAAGAATGGTGCCGATGCTCATGCCCCCGATGGAGAAAGTGATCTCTGGCCGCACACGCAGCTTGTGGACGATATGCCATTGAACATATTTAACGTGCGCACCATCCGTGGTCAGCTGACAGCAGGCCTTGTTCTTCTGGAATCCGGCTTCCTGATCATTTTCGCGGTATTGCTGATCCATGACCTGCAGGGCGGATTACGCGCGCGGGCCATCCATCGTTTGCAGAACCAGGGAAAGACGCTTTCCGTTGAAGCCACTGAAGCAATCGAATCAGGCCACCAGGAGTGGCTTCCCCGCGAATTGAACGCGGGCGTCGGCTCGCGCGCCATCCAGGCGCTGCGCATTACCGATGCAGACGGCAAAGTGATTGCCGAGGCCAAAAAATCAGGCCAGCCGATCATGTGGCATCTGGATCGCGTGCAACTCTCAGCGGTGGGCGACCAGGTGATGGTTCTCCCGTTCAGTGTGACCGGCGATCTAGGCGAAGGCATCGTGCGCCTCACCAGCAGCAGCGGCCGGGTGCTGGGTTATGCCTGGATCATGGAAGACCCGACCAGCGATCGCGACTCCATTGATGAGTTGCTGCGTGCCGCACTGATCATCGGCGTCCTGAACCTGGTCGGCTGCATATTGTTGTCTGCTTTGCTGGCCCGTTCTATTACCGGTCCCCTTGCCGTGCTGACCAAGGCCACACGCCGGCTGATCCATGATCCGGAATCGCAGGAAGGCTTTCCGCTTTACATTACTGAACGAAACGAGGCTGCCGACGTGGCCCGCGCCTTCAACCTGCTGGTGTCTTCGATCGCCGAAAAGCGGGCCGGCCTGAATGACACCCTCTCCCTACTTGACGCGATGCTGGCTAATGCCCCGGTCGGCTTCGCCTTCTTTGACCGCGATCGACGCTGCGTGCGTGTTAACCGTTACCTGGCAGAGAATAGCGGTATCTCCGTGCACGATTACCTGGGCAAGAGCGTGCATGCGTTAATGTCGCCTTATGCCGCCGGGCGCCTTGCAGGCTACATTGACACCATCTTTGCAACCGGCCAGTCACTGCACGACCAGGATTTTCGTGATCGTGAGGCGCGGACGGAAATGGAGTTGCCGGATGAATCCCGTTCCTGGTTCTTGAACGTCTACCCGGTGCGTTCCGGATCAGACGCCGTGCGCTGGGCAGGGGCCGTGTTCGTAGATGTAAGCGAACGCAAGCGCACTGAAGATGCACTGCGCAAAGCAGAGAAATTGGCCGCCGCCGGTCGTCTGGCCGCATCCATCGCGCATGAGATCAACAATCCTCTGGAGTCTGTCACAAACCTGCTGTATCTGCTCGAAAAGCATCCTTCGCTGAACGACGAAGCACGGAATTACGCGTATGTGGCCCAGCAGGAAGTTGCGCGGGTCTCAGAAATGGCCCAGCGGACGCTGCGCTTCTATCGTCAGAGCACGCTGCCTGTCGAGGCCAATGTAGCTGAAATACTCGACTCTGTGCTGATGGTCTACCAGGGACGGTTTACCGCTCTGGGCGTGCAGGTTGTTACTCGCTTCCATCGTGATGCCGCACTGTTCTGTTTTGCGGGCGAGCTGCGGCAGGTCTTTGCCAACCTGATTGGTAATGCGCTCGATGCCAGCTCAGAGGGTGGCCACCTGACGCTGTGCGTACGTCGTTCCCATTGCCGACGGTCCGGTCGTCCCGGCGTGCGCATCACCGTGGCTGACACCGGCAGCGGCATGCCGGATAGTGTCCGTGGGCGGATTTTCGAGCCATTTTTTACGACCAAAGACGCGACCGGAACAGGCCTCGGCCTGTGGATCACAACCGAGATCCTTGAAAAACACGGGGCGACGATCTTCGTGCGCACCCGCCAGTCAGACGGCTCCCCGCCTGAGTGCCGGAAGAAGTCGGGCACGGTGTTTATGCTGTTCTTCCCGGAACATGGCGTAGCCCGAAAGACGACCCAACCCATTGCGGACGCAGTAAGCGTCTAGAGCCGGTTTGCTATCGGTGCGAAGTGAAGAGGCTCAAGGGAACTTCGTCCACTGCTGATGGCGACACGCTCTACGAGATCACGCGCTTCATAAAGCCGTTCAAGCCTATCTTGCCCAGGATCGCGAAGGACACCACCAGGGCCAGGAGAATGTAGGCATACTGCATGTGGGCAACGCCAGGCGTCAATGCTGCGCGCAGTCCTTCACTCATGTAGACAATCGGGTTGAAGAGGACGGCAATCTGCAGCCAGCGAATATGGTTCAGGTACGCCCAGGGATAGTACACGCAGCCGAGGAACGTGATCGGGATCACGACGATCGAGAAGATCAGGCCAATCTGCTGAGGTTTCACATTCGCTCCGATGGCCAGCCCGAGGGCCCCGGCCACCAGGCTTGCCAGTACCAGCACCGCTCCGAACAGCCACCAGCTTGCGACATGCGCCTGCACCGGGACGGCCGGAATGTAGTAGGCGAGCGGAAAGACGAGAAGCGCGCCCAGGATGCTTTGCATGGCGCTGAAACAGACTTTTTCAAGGGCGACAAACGCAACTGGCAGTGGACACATAACGCGGTCGTCAATCTCGCGGGTGATGCCGAACTCCTGCGAAAGTGGCAAGGCCACGGCTGCAATGCCGGTAAACATGATAGCGACAGCCATCAGGCCGGGCAGTAGAACAGTTCCCAGGTTGATGCCGCCTGCGCTGGCCATCGGGTTCGCGCCTGAACCCTGGTTCATATGCGGAAAGACATACGTAAAAACAAACAGAAAGAGCAGTGGCTGCATGATGATGCGGATCATGAAGGGACCAATTTCGCGCCGAAGGACGCGGAAGTCCCTCTGCAGCAGGCCTACAAAAGCGGTCATCGTTCGTCGTCCGGAGGATGTGGCCAGGTTATTCACGGAGGTCCCTTCCAGTAAGGCGGATAAAGACGGTTTCGAGACTGGTTTCACTCACGGAGATGTCACGCAAACCGTAGGGTTTAGCTGCTTCAAGGAGCCGCGGCAAAAGGCCGTCCATCCCTTTGGCGAAGATGCGGACGCCGTCGGCGGTCGGCTCAGCGCTGGTCACGAGGGGGTCGCTGGCAAGTTGTGAAACCAGAACGGAGGCGCCGGCAACGTCCTTCAACTTTAGGCCAATGACAGTAGCTGCCCCCAGGTTCGTTTTGAGGTTTGCCGGGGAATCCAGGGCCAGCACTTTTCCATGGTCGATGATGGCCACGCGCTCGCAGAGTTCGTCGGCTTCTTCCATGTAATGCGTGGTAAGCACGACCGTGATGCCTTCCAGGCGAAGAGCCTTGACCGCTTCCCACATCGCAATGCGGCTTTGCGGATCGAGGCCGGCGCTGGGTTCATCCAGGAAGAGAACGGCGGGCCGGTGAGCAATTGCCCGGGCAATCTGTACCCTTTGCTGAAGTCCGCCGGAAAGCTGCTGAGGATAGCTTTGCCCCCGCTCGCCTAGGTGAAATTGATCCAGGAGCTGTTGCGCTCGAGACTTAGCGTCGGCCGCGGCAAAGCCAAAATACTTGCAGTGATAGTAGAGGTTTTCAAAGATCGTCAGCGATCGATCAAGCGTGTTGTATTGCGGCACAACACCAATGTTCAGGCGGGCCCGGGATGGCTCTTTGGCGACGTCGACCCCGGCGATGAGAACGCTGCCGCTGGTCGCCCGGGCCCGCGTTGTGCAGATGCTGATCGTCGTAGTCTTGCCCGCCCCATTGGGACCGAGCAATCCAAATAGCTCCCCCTTGTTGACAGCAAGATCAATACCATCCACTGCGACAACGCGCTGCTTGCCTTCGTAGACCTTGGTTAGATGAATCACTTCAACGATCAATCTGGGCTCCGCTCAAGCTTGGCTCGACAGGTTCCGCCGTTAGAGCAAATTACCTGAAGGTGAAGAGCGAAGATACGATGAACAATGGCCCTTTCTCCAGGAAAAGGCCCGCCTGTATCCAGCCAGAAAACCATAGCATCAGGTAATTTGCGCTAGCAACATGGTATCCGACTCATAGAAGAGATCCTGCTGAACGTAAGAAGTTGGCCGTGCCACCAACAGGACGACCATCGTTGTTGTTGATCGTTGTGGCTAGTTGTTGTTGCAAGCAAAAGCCCGGTACGGGACCGGGCTTTTGCTCTAAAACATTTGGAAGGAACGCGCGGTCTTAAGCGGCAGCGGTGGTTTTGCGGCTGCGCTCAGGAACCAGTTTGAGTTCGGCTGTAGCGGCTGGTACGACGTGAATGAAGGGCGCCTGCGCCTGTGCTGCTTTCATGCGGCGAACTTCACGCGCAGTAAGTGGTGTCATGCGCTCGGATGAATAGAAAATCTGGCGGCCACAGTCGAGGCAGACCTTATAGGTCTTGGCCTCAAGCGTGAAGGGACGCGTCTGCCGACTATGGCGACAGCCAAAAATCAGCTCATAGAAAAAACCAAAGACAGAAGAAATTGCATCAGCTATAAAATTCATGTTCGTCATGACCCCCAAAACAACATTGTTCGAAAGTGCCAAGGAACCTGCCACTATTGGTGCAGATAAGATGCAGGATAACTGAAATGGTCGCCTAATCTCCATCAATTCCTGCACGGCCCCCGGGCCCCTCGTGTGCCGGTTCTGTAATAATGACGCGAAAACCTGTAAAAGCGATGTGTGACTTTTCTTATGGAACGGTACTAGCTATAGCACTTCCGGGTTACTTTTCGTACCGGTATTTCAAGCCTCGGAGCCAACCCTGATAACAATCTTCCCAAAATGGGAAGCTTCTTCCATTGTTTTGAAGGCTTTACGGGTTTCAGCAAAAGCAAAGACCTGGTCGACCACCGGCTTCAACTTCAGCTGCGCAATCGCTTTGTTCATCGCGAGAAAGTGCTCCCTGGAGCCGACATAGATGCCCTTCAACTGGATCTGTTTGTGCAGGATGGGGCCTATCGCGAGAGGCTGCTCCACGCCAGTGAGAACGCCAATCTGCGCAACTGTGCCGCCTATCTTCACTGCCTGCAATGACTTGCCGAGTGTGCCGGCACCTCCGACCTCAACAACCAGGTCAACCCCGCCGCCAGTTTGATCGCTTGCCCACTTCTCCCAGTCTGGAGCTTGCCGGTAATTGGTGAAAGCATCCAGCCCCAGGGTGGTCGCCCTGGCCAGTTTGTCATCACTGCTTGACGTACCCAGCACCCGGGCTCCCATCGCCCTGCCGAATTGCAGTGCGAAGATGGAGACCCCGCCTGTGCCCTGGATCAGGATCGCGTCACCTGGCCGCGTCGCTCCGGCGTTGACGACCGCGTTCCAGGCAGTCACCCCGGCGCAAGGTAACGTAGCGGCTTCTTCCAGCGAAAGATGGGCAGGTGTCGGCACTACGCCGGTTTCGGGAAGCAGGACATATTCGGCGAGCATGCCGTCAATATCGCCCCCCAGGGCCCCTTTCTGCTTTTCAGGGGTGGACGCACCATCCAGCCAGTTCTGCATAAAGATCCCGGCCACCTTGTCGCCCGGCTTGAGTGCGGTGACGCCTTCTCCTACGGCTTCGATGACGCCTGCGCCGTCAGAACAGGGAATACGCGGCAGCTTCAATCTGGGGTTGTATGTGCCTTTAACCATGGAAAGGTCGCGGAAGTTGAGGGAAACCCCCTTCACGGCGATGAGGACCTGTCCAGGGCCGGGCTGCGGCGTGGGTAGTTCGTCCAGTGACAGATTGTCGATGCCGAAGTTCGAGATGCGCCAGGCTTTCATGTCTTCTCCTGCCAAGAGGGTCTTGGCTCCGGTTAGCGGCCCGAAATGGCCAATGAGCTACGTTAATCACAGACTTTGATGCGATCGGCCCCCGCGACCTGTACGATGGAAACATGGCGCGAGGATGGGAAAGTAAGTCAGTTGAAGATCAGATCGCGGACGGGCATGAAAAACAGGCCACGGACACTAAAAAGCTGGTAGATGCGCGGGAAAAAGCTGTGGTCAGCCGCGAGTTGCAGTCGCTCGAGTTGCAGCGAGAGCGCATTCTTTCGGAGCGGACCTCAAGCCAGCACCGACGCTCAGCGCTCGAAGCGGCGTTAACGGATATCGAAAAGCGGATTGCCACAATTACCTAGGCTCCTGTTTCGGGAGGTCCCAGCATGTTGTTGTAACCCTTTGCTCTTCCAATTGACTCTTGCGATTTAGCCTTTCGGTTCAGCTTTTTCGGTTGAAGAGCAGAGAATTTGCCTGATCGACCGGCGTGAGCAAAATGCGGGCAATATTGACATGCGCCGGCCGGGTGACCGCCCAGACGATGGCGTCGGCCACGTCTTCCGGCGTGAGCGGCGTCACTCCCTGGTAGACCTTGGCGGCACGTTCTTTATCCCCGTGGAAGCGGACCTCACTGAACGCGGTCTCCACCATTCCCGGATCGACACTGGTCACGCGGACTGCCGTCCCGAGCAGGTCCTGCCGCAGGCCGTCGTTGATGGAGCGCTCTGCTGCCTTACTGGCGCAGTAGACAGCGCCGCCGGGGTACGTCAATTCACCTGCAGTCGAGCCAAGGTTGACCACGTGGCCAGTGCCTCGTTCAACCATGCCGGGAACGACGGCCCGCGACACGTAGAGCAGCCCCATCACGTTGGTTTCAATCATTTCTTTCCAGTCATCCGCTTTGCCTTCGTAGAGTTTGTCAAGGCCGCGGCTCAGTCCGGCATTGTTTACGAGGATCTCGATCCCCTTCCAGGCAGCAGGCAGTGCATCTAGAAACGCTTCCACGGAAACCCGCTTCGTAACGTCGAGCGTCATGGTCTGTACTTCGGTTGCTCCGGCTGCGATCAAGGCTTCGACCTCGTCCTTCAGGCGATCTTCGCGACGGGCAGCCAGCAGGAGCTTCGCCCCCTCCGCGGCAAAGGCATGAGCCGTAGCTTTACCAATCCCGGAGCTGGCGCCGGTGATGAAGACGATCTTGTTTCTGAGGCTCAGTGATGCCATTTGAGGTGGTTCTCCATGATTCTCAGTAGATGGTACTCGAGATGGTACTCGGGCCCGGAGATGCTTTGTGCGGCCCCGGTGCTGGCTGGTAAGTAAGCGTCCGATGGGCTTCTGTTCAGCTTGCTGCTTTGCTTTGCTGTTGAGCGACCTTGTACTGGCCCACTGCCCAGTCTTCATTCTGCCACCCGGAAAGCTCGGCGCGGTTGAGCCGGTCGGCAAGATAGTCCGCCAGTGGCAGCAGGGCATCTTTGTCCGCGGCAGCTTCGCGGAAGAGGCGGGTGTCTTTGATGCCGAGGCTTACGGTGGCGCCCGGCTTTGCCGGAGGGTCCAGCATTGTCTTGCCGTAGTTCGCGACAAATTGCGATTGGAAGAGCGCCGAGTTTACCGTCTCCAGGAAAACCGCCGGAGCGATGCCCTGGGCTTCTGCGTAGACGAACGCCTCTGACAGCATCTGGATCGTCGCAGTAATCATGAAGTTGCCACCCAGTTTAAGCGCATGGGCCTGCCAGGGTTCTTCGCCGACTACGCTGATGCCACGGCTGAATACCTCAAGCGCCGGTTTGATCCTGTCGAGGAGTGGCGATTTACCTGCCACCGCAAGCCATAATTTGCCATCGGCCGCGACATTGGGTCGGCCAAAGACAGGCGATCCGATGTGCTCCTGGGCCCTTGCGTGATGGGCCTCGGTCAGTTCACGCGCCAAGGCGACGCTGATGGTGCCGAGCGACACGTGAACGGCGCCTGGTTTCACGGCGTCGATGAACCCGTCCCTGCCAAGAACGACAGACCTGGTCGCGTCATCGTCTGTGAACATGGTAAAAACCACGTCGGCTTCCTTGACTGCTTCGGAGGACGATGGCGCGGCGCGCGCACCTTTTTGCACCAGCGGTTGGGTCGATGCCTGGCTGCGGTTCCACACGGTCAGAGTGGGGTCGACTTTGAGCAGATGCCCGGCAACTGCTGAGCCCATCTGTCCTAGACCTAAGAATGCAATTTTCAAGGTTCGTACTCTTTCATTTTGCCAGCGCCGCCCATTTTGCCAACGCGCTGCGACATAGTGGTAGAAACTCGAGAACTTACAAGTTGGATGCGTTGGA
>CAZZXL010000164.1:0-11368 GCA_964658035.1 uncultured Acetobacteraceae bacterium | reverse complement strand
CAGTTTTTCGCAAAGCTCGATGGTGCGCGCCTTTTGAATGTTGAAGGTGTCGTCGTCGAAGAAGAATTCCTTGACGTTGGGGAAAATCTCCTTGGCGTGTGCCATCTCAGCGGCAACGTCGTCGGTCGAGCGTTTCCGCCAGGCGTGGCCGGAGAGCGTCTGCGGCCAGAGGCAGAAGGTGCACTGCGCCGGGCAGCCGCGCGTCGAATACAGCGAGACATACGGGTGCAGCAGGAAGGGGACGTTGTACTTGGTGACGTCTACGTCCCGTTTGTAGATATCGGTAGCCCAGGGCATGTCCGGCTTGTCGAGTTTTTCGACCTGGGGACGATCAGGGTTGTGAATGATCGTGCCTTCGTCGTTGCGGAAGCTGATGCCGAGAATTTCTTCACGCGGCTTGCCGTTGGCATATTCGACGACCGAGTAGTCGAACTCGCGGCGGCAGACAAAGTCGAGGACTGCGCACTCGTTCAGGGCCTTATCGGGCGAGGTGGTGACTGGCGGTCCGACAAACGCAATCTTGATGCGCGGATTGCCTTTCTTGATGGCCTCGGCCAGCCGCTGATCGCCGGTCCAGCCGGGCGTGCTGGTAAAAAGGACAAGGAAATCGTATTCCTTGGCGATCTCGATCGTTTCCGGCGCGGTGACGTGGTGCGGCGGCGCGTCAAGGAGCCGCGAGCCTTCCAGCATGCCGGCGGGATAAGTCAGCCAGACGGGATACCAGTAAGACTCAATTTCACGTGTGGCAGGCCAACGAGAGCTGGCGCCACCATCAAAGTTTTCAAAGGACGGCGGGTTCAGGAACAGCGTTTTTAGTGGCATGGCGTATAGACAAGTGTACCAGTTTCAGCAACTCTATGCGCTCTTCAAGGCTGCCGAAGCAGGTAACCGGTTGCTCCGATAGTTGGGCGTTTTAATGAAGCTAAGGTTTGCTTGTCTGCATCGCCCAGGTGACCATCTGGCCGTTCGCACGGAGAAGGTTCAACTCAGCCTGCAGCAGCTGAAACCTGGCGTCCAGCACATCCACGCTGTAGCGACGCTCATCAATGCGGGCGAGTTGCTGGTCTTTGGGCGTCACCGGCGGAGCGCCCGGATGGCCGGTGCCGTTTTGCATCTGGAGGGTGGCGGCGTCGAGCTGGTCCTGGGCCAGTTCCTGCTGCAGTTCGGCTACTTTCTGCTGGGCAGCCAGGGTTTGCAGGTTCTTTGAGAGCTCGAGTTTCTGCTCGGTTTCGGTATTCCGCTGCAACTCCGCCTGGGCGGTGGCATGAACGGCGTCGGCGGCCGAACCACGGGCGTGCGCGCGCCGGGCTTCGTCAAAGACGGGGAGAGTGATGTTGACGCCAATTTCAAAGTTGTTGTGCTGAAAACGAAGATAGTAGGACTGGTAGTTGTTGAACTCGGCGTAGCGGCTGTACTGAGCGCCCAGGGCGAAGGTGGGCCGATAGAGCTGGCGGGAATCGCCAAAGGCTACATACTGCTTGGACTTCGCCGAGGCAAAGGCTGCTTGTATGCCTGAACTGGAGTGGACCGCATCCCTCAGCAGGTTGGTAGAGGGCGCCGGTGGAATACTGGCGGGGTCGGCCGCAATCGATTCCAGGGGCAGACCGGTAAGGTTGGCAAGCTTCTCCGCCAGTACGTCTGCATGACCCTGCAGCTGGATCAACCGCAGCCCAAGACGAGCATTGGTAAGCCGCGCCTGTGTTTCCTCCACGTGGCTGTCGAGGCCGGCAGCGAATCGCTCTTCTTCAATACGGATGAGGCGTTCGCCGAGGGTCTGCTGTTCATTGAGAGCGGTGATCTCCTGCGCGTCCGTGCTTAGCTCGATGTAATCGGAGGCTGCTTCAAGGGCCACTTTTTCGCGCGTGTCGAGCAGCGAGAAACGGGCGGCGTCGGTAGCAAGCCGTGCAGAACGGATATAGTCGGGCTGCGAAAAAGAAAAGACCAGCGAATTCGACTGCGCATTCGCGATTGACGGTTGGCCAACAGGAAAGCCGTAAGAATAACCAATGTTTGAGGAGAAGGCGAAGTTGGGTAAGTAGGCATCGCGCTGCTCGGCAAGCCCCGCCGCGGCGCGACGGATTTCGGCTTCTGCCATATGAATTTCGGGAGAGTTGCGAAGCGCTAGATCGACCACGGTGCTCAGCGACATCGCCTGGCCGCCTGGTACGCGGTCAGGCGTCGCAATCTGTGCGTGGGCCGTAATTACGCCAACCAGGCAGGCAGCCAGGACAAGGATGCGCCCAGATAGCGTAATAGGTAGAAAGCTGCCTGCTGCGCGTTGCACCTGACCGTTGCTGTTCTCCATGCGCGTCATGCAAGTTGTTAGTAGCGCGCTTATTGGATTATGCGTACAGGGACGCCCTCGGCGAGGGGCTCGCCATTGGTGGTGCCGAGCGCCACTTCGTCGCCTTCCACCAGTCCGGAAACGATCTGCACCTGCGTCAGGTTGATGGCGCCTGTCTTGACGGTCCTTCGTCTAACACTGTTGCCGTGCACCAGGAACACGTAGTCCGTTCCGGCTTCGCGGTGCAAAGCGTCACGAGGAATGGTCAGGGCGTTCTGCACGCGCTGCGTGGTCACCGTCACCGTTACGTTGACATTCGGCAGCAGCACCTGTGGCGAAGGGTCGATGCTGATGAGCGTCTCGCCAACATTGCGCGTGCCGTAGTTGATGATGGTGGAGGGCATGCGCATCACCTTTCCTGTCCAGGTGATGGTCGGCTTGGCGGTCCACTTGATGGTTGCTGCCTGGTCGACGGCGAGCAGCCCTATCTCCGGCTCATCGAAGTAAGCCCGCACCTGCAGCCTGGACAGATCAGCAATCTGCAGCAGCTGCTGACCCTGTTGCACGTACTCGGTCTGTGAAACCGGCAGGGAGTAGACGGTACCGGCGAAAGGCGCCCGGACATTCGACTGCTCGATCACGGACTGGGCTGCATGGTAGCTTGCCTGGGCATCTGCCAGGGAGGCCTGCGCATGCGCAAAATCGACCTTGGCATACCGGTCGGTCTTGCGCTTCTGCAGCGACTGCAGGCCCAGGACCGCTGCCGCGTATGTCTGCTGGGCACTGTTCACTTCGCTCGAAGAAGCAGAACCCTGCGCCTGCAACTGTTTCAGTGTGTCCAGGTTCTTCCGGGCGGCTTCGACATCCAACTGGGATTTGCCCAGATTGTCAGAGAGGTTCAACTGCTCTTCCTGGGTGCCGCCGGCGTGGATAGAAGCCAGGTTCGCCTGGGCGGCGCTAAGAACGGCGCGAGCAGACGCTTCCCGCGAAAGCGCATCCGCGTCATCCATGGACAGCAGCAGCTGGCCGGCGTGTACCTGCTCTCCGGCATGGATATACAGCTTCTTGATAATGCCCGGCGCAGGAGCGTGCGCTTCGTAATTGCTTTGCGGCTCCACCCGGCCGTTGGTACTGTCGGGACGGGTGAGATCTTCTCGCGAGGCATGGGCCACGCGCACCGGCAGTTCCTGGCGCGTCATGCGGCGCACCACGACGAAAACACCAATGAGCAGGAGGATGGCAGGTATCCATAACCAGCGGACGTCGAATTGGCTTTTACTTGCTTCAGACATTCATGGAACCGGGGTCAGTATATAAGAGGCGGGATGCCTCCTGCGGGAGTCAAAAAGTTACCGGCCGCCCCTGTAGCTCCAAATGGATGGGCCTGCTTGGGTACAATAACAGCATGGCAACCATTGCACGCTATACAGACGAACACGCGAAGGCCGGCCTGGACACACGCTTTCCCGAAATCGAAACATGGCAGAACCAGTTTGCGGCGTACGAGATTTTGATCGACGATCCGGAGTTCACCTCCGTTTGCCCCAAGACCGGTCTGCCGGACTTTGGCGCGATCACCATCCGCTACATGCCACGCGAAGCATGCCTGGAGCTGAAGTCGCTGAAAGAGTACCTGTTCTGCTACCGCAACCTGGGGATTTTCCAGGAGAACATTGTCAACCAGGTGCTGGCGGATGTGGTGAAGGCCTGCAACCCGGTATGGGCGATGGTGAAGGGCGAGTTCCGACCCCGCGGCGGTATTGCGACCATCGTCGAAGCGCGCTTCCCTCTGCCCGGCGCAGACGAACGCTCGCTGACCATCACTGGCTGATACTCACGCCCCTCAACATGATCCGAGCCGTGACTCGATCCAGACCTGCTGCCCTTCGCCGGCTACCCGGCAGGGCAGCAGGTTTTTTCGCGTGCGCGGCATTATTGCTGATCGCCGCAGTTGCCGTCGGTCAGTCTGGAGCTGCCACGAAGGGAACCGGGTTCCAGTGATGGCAGCTACCGCTTCGACCTGCTGGCTTCCGGTTCTTATACCGTCACGGCGAAGTACCCAAACCCCGCCTTGGCCAACCTGGTCGTTCTCGGCGCAAACAGTTCCACGGCGTCGCAGCCTGCGGCAAAAACAGTAGTCAAGTCCACGAGCATTCAGCTTGGCGACGCTGATGTAACAGATGCGAACATCGAGCTGTCGTCACCACGTGCAAAGTAACCCTTCACGATCCCGGGCTTCCATTGCCTCAGGTTTTGTCATCTCGACCGAAGAGGAGAGATCTGCATTTGCTCTTAACAGCCAAAAACATGTCATCCTGAGCGAGTCGAAGGACCCGCGTCTCCTCCTCCAGCCGCAACACTCTGCCCGTCAGCGCAATCCACCAACCGCTGCAAGCCCACCGTTAGAATGAAGTTCAGGGTTCAACCGTATCGCTCTCACCGCCTCAAGTCGAAGCATGCGTATCTCGCCGCCTGTGGTGGCGCTGCTGTTGCTCACGGCGCTGAACCTCGTCAATTTTATCGACCGCTACGTCCTGCCCGGCGTGCAGCCGCTGGTGCAGCATGAGTTTGCTGTAAGCGATGAGCGCATGGGCGCGCTCACCACGGCATTCTTTTTTACCTACATGATCGCCGCGCCGCTCACCGGCTGGCTGGGCGATCGACTGCCGCGCAAGCCGTTGATCATCGGCGGCGTCCTCTTATGGAGCCTGGCCACGCTTACGACCGCCTACGTGCATACCTACCGCGAGCTGTACTGGCGGCATGCGGCGGTCGGGATCGGCGAGGCCACGTTCAGTATTTTTGCGCCGGCCATGCTGGCGGATTTCTATCCTGAATCACAACGCAACCGGATCTTCAGCATCTTCTACATCGCCATTCCGGTGGGTGCTGCATTGGGCTACCTGCTCGCCGGCGCCATCGGCCCTCGCTACGGCTGGCGTGCTCCCTTCATGGTCGGCGCAGTGCCGGGCATCCTGATCGCCGTGCTGTTGTACTTTTTCGTGAGCGAGCCCGCGCGCGGCGGGGTCGACCAGCTGGCGACCAGTGTTGATCGGAGCACCATCCGTGGACTTTTCCGCAATCCTGCCTTCTGGTTTGCCACGCTGGGGCTGGCGACGCTCACCTTTTCGATGGGCGGCATCTCCGTCTGGCTGCCGACGTTTTACCAGCGCTTCGGCGGCTACACCCTGATGGCGGCAAACCAGCGCATCGGCGCCATCACGGTCATAGATGGACTGGCGGGAACCATTGCCGGTGGCTGGCTGGCGCAGCGCTGGCTGCGCACCAACCATCGCGCACTCTACCTGGTCAGTGCGCTGAGTGCCTTGTTGGCCGTGCCGGGAGCGCTCATAGTTTTCTTCGGACCGAAGGCGTTCATGCTGCCGGCGACGCTGGCGGCAGAGTTCTTTCTCTTTCTCGGGACAGGACCAATTAACGCCGCGATTGTGAATTCCATCTCCGCCCGTATTCGTGCCAGCGCCGTGGCGATCAACCTTTTCATGATTCATGCGCTAGGCGATGCACCATCGCCCAGGATCATAGGCTGGGTCTCGGATAAGCATGGCTTGCGCGTCGGCCTGGGCCTGACGCTGCTGACGATGCTGCTGTCCTGCGCCATCCTGCTGGTGGGAGCACGCTTTGCGCCGCGCCTGGCCTCCCCCGTCAAGCGTGGTGCGCAGAGTTGACCCTGGCTGCTTCCGGAGTACTGCGGTCCGTTGTGCTGGGAGCGGACTGGCTGGTGGCGCTTGCGTGGGCGGCTCGGAGCTTCCAGTGGCTGCGCGGCATTTCGCTCGTGCCCGACCTCCGTCAACCTCGCTACGCAGAGTTAAGAAATGAGCTGCCCAGGCTGAGCGTAATCGTGCCGGCACGGAATGAAGAGAAAGCTGTTGATGCTTGTCTCCATTCGCTGCTCGGCAGTGTCGGCGTGCGGCTTGAAATTATCGCGGTTGATGACCGTTCGACCGACGCGACGGGCAGCATCATGGACCGCGTCGCCGGGGAATCTTCACAAGGCCCGCACTCTTTGCGCGTGCTTCACATAGCCGCACTGCCGGAAGGATGGATGGGCAAGACCCATGCCATGGGACTGGCAGCGGCGGAATCAACAGGGGACTGGCTCCTGTTCACCGACGGCGATATGCTGTTCGCTCCCGACGCGCTGGCGCGTGCCTTGCGTTGCGCGGAGATGGAACAGGCCGACCACGTTGTTCTCTATCCAACGATGATTTTCGCAAGCTTCGGCGAACGGATGATGCTGGCGTTTCTGCATGCAATGTCCATCTGGGGACCGCGACCATGGAAGATTCCTGATCCGAAAGCTACACGGGACTTTATCGGAGTCGGCGCCTTTAACCTGATCCGCCGGCCGGTGTACGACGCTGTCGGCGGCTGGGCGGCGCAGCGGCTGGAGGTCCTTGAAGACCTGCGTATGGGCTTCACCATCAAGCGTGCCGGCTACAGGCAGTTGGCGGTCTTCGGTCGCGACCTTACGAGAATTCGATGGGCCGAGGGCGCGATGGGAGTCGTCAACAATATGACGAAGAACCTGTTCGCCATCTTCCGGTTCAGGCTGGGGGTCGCGACCCTCGCCATGGCCTCGATTTCTGCATTATGCCTGCTGCCGTTGTTCGCGCTGGCGCTTGGTTCTTCGGCTGTCATGCCCCTGCTGCTGACGATACTTGCCCTGGTAGCGTTGTACGCGCGGTACCATTCGTTCGGGCTGCCGCGACTGGCCTATGTGATGACCTTTCCTTTTGGTGCGGCGCTGTTCCTGTTTGCGCTCGGGCGATCCATCAGTCGTACCCTGCTGCAGCAGGGTGTGACGTGGCGCGGGACGTTCTACCCGCTGGCAGAGCTGCGCAAACATGCCGGCCCCCTGCGATAGCAGACGGCATGGCGCTCGACCGAGGTGAGGGACAAGGATCTTCCAATTTCGCTGCCATTCATTCCTTCTCAAGCTTTTTCCCGTGATGGTGAAAGTTGACGCGCAGCTCCGGTGACCTGTCTTCGCCACTCTCGGCCGAGGTGCGGCGGAGCAGTCGTGGATCAGGGGTAAAGTGGGCCGCTCCACCGTGTAATTGCCGTTCGTCATTCAAGATCAGTACGTAACGGCCATTGTAGTTCTGCATGGCTCCTCGAATGGAAATGTCCTTGCCGCGGATCGTTTCCAGGTCGCCAACATGTTTGCGATCGCCCGCGTAGCTGACAACGCTGACGCGGCACGCATCATCCGCTGTATCCGGACTGCACAGGTCAAGGAAGCGCGTCCCGCCGGGCACGGTGACCACATCGAAAACGTGGGCCTGTAGACAGGTGTCTTCGCTGGGCCGGAGGCTTACATTTTCCGTTGGCAGACAGGCCGGCGTGCGAGCGTGTGCGATTGCCGCCGGCAGGAGTGCCGACAGTAGAAAGAGAGCAGCGTAGCGCATCTGTTCCACCTAGGAAGTTCTATCTGTGATGAGTCTTGTTACAGAAGGTAACCAGGGGACAGTGCGAAGGATAGAGTACGAAGGGCCGGTGTCTTGAAGGGTATTGCCGTCACGCGCAAAGATGTGCGAAAAAGGGGACCACAAACGATGAAAAAGGTGCACTTTTCAAGCGAAAAGTGCACCTTTTTGTGTCGAAAAGTGCGTTTAATGGACCTCTACAAGCTCGTTTTTGGTCTGTTTTGTGCCTGTTCCGTAATGGGATTCGACATACTCAAGCAGGATGCGGTTGAAGTCAGCGACGATGGAATCGCCTTTGAGTGTGGTCATCAGTTTGCCGTCGACATAGACGGGCGCCTTGGGGTCTTCCGCAGTGCCGGGAAGCGAGATGCCGATGTTGGCATGCTTTGATTCGCCGGGACCGTTGACGATGCAGCCCATGACGGCCAGTTTCATCTCTTCCACGCCGGGATAGCGTTCGCGCCAGACGGGCATGCTTTCACGGACATAGCCCTGGATCTGCTGGGCGAGTTCCTGGAAAAATGTGCTGGTGGTGCGCCCGCAACCGGGGCAGGCAGTAACCTGCGGGGTAAAGCTGCGGATGGAAAGCGACTGCAGAATCTGTTGTGCGCACTGTACCTCTTCGGTCCGGTCGCCATTCGGCTTGGGCGTGAGGGAGACACGGATGGTATCGCCAATACCGCGCAGCAGCAGCGGCGCAAGGCCGGCGGTCGAAGCCACAATGCCCTTCATGCTCATGCCGGCTTCGGTCAGTCCCAGGTGCAGAGGATAATCGCAGCGGCTGGCCAGCATGTCATACGCGTCGAGCAGGTCGCGGACGCCGGAAACCTTGGCGCTGAGGATGATCCTGTCATGCGCGAGGCCGATCCGTTCAGCCGTTTCGGCAGAGCCGATGGCGCTGACCATCATGGCTTCCATCATTACGTCGCGCGCCTCTTTCGGCTCGGGAAGGCGGGAGTTTTCATCCATCATGCGGGTCAGCAGGGCCTGGTCGAGCGAACCCCAGTTGACGCCGATGCGGACGGGCTTGTCATTCTCGATGGCGCACTCGATCATGGTGCGGAAGTTTTCGTCCCCCTTCACGCCGATGGACGCATTGCCGGGGTTGATGCGGTACTTGGCGAGGGCCCTGGCGCAGTCCGGATACTTGCGAAGCAGCTGGTGGCCGTTGTAGTGGAAGTCGCCGATGATGGGCGTCTGCAGTCCGAGTTTGTCGAGACCTTCAACGATGTAGGGTACGGCCCTGGCGGCGGCGTCATTATTGACGGTGACGCGGACCAGTTCAGAGCCGGCGGTGGCGAGTGCGGCTACCTGGTCGATGGTGCCCTGGATGTCGGCTGTGTCGGTATTGGTCATCGATTGCACGACGACCGGTGCGTCGGCTCCGACGCTTACCTGGCCTACCTGGACCGTGACTGTCTTCCTGCGGACTATGGCTGACATGGAACCCTCAACCTGATTTTACAACTTCTGCTTGTGTTCGGTGGGCTGAACGGCTGGTTGGCGGGATCGATGGGATCGCCTGCTGTTGAAATTTCAAGGTTTGCCGCTGGGGGCCGATCAATATGGAATGGCCAAGAGGAACTGCAATGGAATGGCCGAGAGGAATAGCACTTTCGTCCCTGGTGGGGGTTGTTCTTACTCCGGTACGCTGCCGATAGGACGAGAATCAATTGGAATGTAACCGGCTGTCTTAATAGCACGCGAAAGGACCTGCCATGTATCCCATGTTTAAGGTTGCCAGCACCCTGGATCTGGATTTCCTGCCGCTGATCTTGTTTGCGATGGTTGTGATTGTGGTGATGCCTTGTCTCTGGGAGCCTTTGATGAAGCAGTTCCGCACCCGCCGCGCCATGCGGGTCAACAGGTTGCGAGCGGAAAGAATCTCGACGGCTTTTCAACGGAAGCCGGTTTCGACCTTTGCTACAGCGAGGGTGGACCGGGCTTAGCGCAATTGCTAAGGAGGAAGGCGAATTACCTCGAAGAAGACTAAGGCGGCTTTCGCCGCGCCTCTCGGATGCGTAGCCAAAAACCAGCAAGATCTGCCTGGAGATACTTCCGGCGATCACAGCTATCTGCCATATCTGGACTTGGACCGTAGAGCGGTTGGCCATGCGGACGCGATGCGTTTGAAATGCTGATCGATCAGCCGGTTGCCGACCTTGCGACCACCCAGCACGCCTAGCAGCCGAAGAATCGCCCAGACTTGCTGCCGGGAATTGGGTCCTATCACTCGCGTTAGCCGCGCACATGTGCCAGGCTTGCGAATCACCAAGTAATTTCCGTGATCTTTAGACATTTGCAGTCGGGCGTCATTGAGAGAGTCCGCTTCCTCCATGACAGTCGCGATCTTGCCAGACATTTACCAGCCTAGTTTCAAGCCGAGTAGATGTCTCTGAAAGTCGCGGCTCGACGGCGAAGCCACCCGGTATTTTGCTGACACGGTGATTGCAAGAAACAAAGTAAACACATTGAGGAATGCCGGTACAGGTTCGAGTGCAGCGGCTTAGGATTTATAGGTATGGCGCATGCGATGGTCCAAGCCGTCTTTACCGGTCAGCCGAAACTGATCTCCGATGAGCGCGGGACATGGACATCGTCCATTTTTCGCGAGCGTACCGAAAGCCCTGTTCACATTTCGTTAAGAGGCCTCGCCGGAGACAAGGTAGCGCAGCCGTACCACGGCGGTCCAGGTGCGGCGATATGTGTACACCTGGCTGAGCATTACGCATTCTGGAATGCCCGCTTTACTATGGACCTGCAGGCAGGATCTATGGGTGAGAACATCACTCTACAGGACGTCACGGAAAGCCAGATCTGCGTGGGAGACCTTGTAAGTCTCGGAACGGCGCTTGTTCAAGTGAGTGGCCCCCGCGTGCCTTGCGCAAACCTAGCGCGGCGCATTGGACGATCCGATTGGGTGAGGCTGACCATTCGTGAGAACAGGACGGGATTTTACCTCCGTGTGTTGGAGCCGGGCATCGTGCAGGCCGGCGACCAGTGGTCCCTCAAGCAACGTCTCAATGAAATCGGTTCGATCCCGGCTATCAATCGATGTATGTATCTGGAGTTCGACGCGAACTACGCCCGGACCATGTTGGAAATGCAAGGTCTCGAAGCATGGTGGAAGGATCAGGCACGACAGAAGCTCGAAGATAATGAGAAGCACTGGACATCAACAATGAAAGCTAATGATAGCTAGAGTTGGTACAAGAACGCTGTTCGAGTTGAGTTGTCTGTTATTGGATCCACCGCTACTTCGGTTATCAGAGGTAATATTCAGTTTAGGGTTTTGCAAACACTTCTGAAGAGATCCAAGTAAAGCCTTCTGTAGCTTTTCGACGAAGGCCACGCGCCCGTTGGATACCGCTTCATCGAAACCTACGATCAAAGTCAGCATGCAAGTTCCCAACAGAAGTGGAGCGTGGCTGCTCATGCTTCAAAAACTTATCCGCCAGCCGAAACACCAGACGACGCCTGCTGAGTGGGACACCCAATTACTCACCGCAGAACAATCTTCCTGCCGTGACAGGCAGAAGCTGCTGCGCCGGGCCGGGTTGCGATAAACTGAAGCGGTCACGTCCGGCGGACGTGCGGCCCCGTAGCTCAGGTGGATAGAGCGACGGTTTCCTAAACC
>CAZZXL010000163.1:0-11686 GCA_964658035.1 uncultured Acetobacteraceae bacterium | reverse complement strand
GTTGAAGGCGCGTAGCTAAAGTACGGGCAGCCTATGCACGGATAGCTGCAGTGCGGACGGCTAAGTGGTCTCGAACATAACCTGCGGCGGAAACTAATCCGCCGCCATAACAAAGGGAGCGATTTTGTATCGTGCCCGACCCAAGGAAAGAAGACATGGCAACAGCACCTGAAGTAGTATCCGCAATCCCCCGCGAGGGCAAGTTCAACAAGAATGCAGCGCGTCGCGTACGCGTTGCCGGCAAGATTCCCGGCGTTATCTACGGCGCCAAAGAGCCGGCGGTTGCGCTGGAGCTTGACCCCAAGCAGATGCAGCGCATTCTGCATTCGGCTTCCGGTCACAACACGATTTTTGAAGTCTCCATCAGCGGCGGCCTGCAGGTAAAAGCCATGATCGTGGACTGGCAGTATGAGCCGATCAAGGACCGCCTCATCCATGTCGATTTGAAACGTATCGCGATGGACAAGATGATGAAGGTGGAAGTGCCGATCATCCTCGAAGGTGTGCCGGTTGGCGTCAAGACGGAAGGCGGCGTCCTCGAACTGGTCCTGCGCGAAGTCGAGATCGAGTGCCTGCCGGGCGACATTCCTTCGTCGATTACAGTTGATGTTACGAATCTCGCTCTTAACCAGAGCATCCGCGTAGCTGACCTGCCACACGGTGGCAAGTTCAAGTTCATCTCCGACGAAGACGAGACCGTGGTTCACGTCGTTTCGATCAAGGAAGAGGCTCTGCCTGATCCGGCAGCGGTGGCGTCGGCTGGTCCGGCTGAACCGGAGGTGGCGAAGAAGGGCAAGACCGATGCACCGGATGCGGCTGCTGCGCCGGCCAAGGGAGCCAAGAAGTAAGTCTTGGACCCCTCAGTCGTATCGCCGGGAGAGCCTGCACGGGGCCTTTCCGGCACATCGAAACAGCGGCGCAGCTTTCTGATTGTCGGTCTCGGTAATCCGGGACCGGAGTACCAGTGGACGCCGCACAACGTAGGGTTTCTGGCGATTGATCGACTGGCGGCGCAACTCAACGTGCGCGTCGACAATCATCGGTGCCGGGCGCTTACGGCCACAGCCAGCATTGCGGGACATTCCGTGGTGCTGGCCAAGCCGGATACTTTCATGAACCTGAGCGGGATGGCCGTCCAGGCGCTTGCCAAAGAGTTTGAAGCAGATCCGGTAGCGGATTTGAGTAAGGGCCTGATCGTGATTTACGACGAACTGGCTTTGTCTTTCGGCGCCGTACGCGTGCGGGAGCGGGGCAGTTCGGGCGGCCACAACGGGGCCAAGTCCATCACCGGTGTGCTGCGCAGAGATGACTGGCCGCGCATCCGCATCGGGGTAGGGCCAAACCCCCTGGGAGGTCGCGACGAAGCAAGGCGTAAAGGCAAGGACTATTTGCTGACGCCCATGAAGAAACAGGACCTGGTCGTCCTGGACGAGACTTTAGATCGTGTCACACAAGCGGTCGAAATGGTCGTGACCCGCGGGGTCATGATCGCGATGAATGCATTCAACCGGCGGGAGCCAAACAGCCCGGCCGGTGATTAAGAAAAGGAAACAAGAAACTTGGGTTGGGCCGCTACTCACGAGAGTAGGAGGCCGGAGAGAGATAAAGCATGGCAGATCAACGGAAGTATGAAGTTCTTTTTATCGTTCGCCCGGATGCGGCGGATGAAGATGTGGATAAGCTGATCGAAGGCCTGGAAGCGACCATCAAGGGCGGCGGCGGCACACTGGCGTCGGTTGAAAAGCTGGGTCGTCGCAAGCTGGCGTACACCGTCGCAAAGTTCAACGATGGCAACTTTGTGCTCTTCCATATTGAGTCGAATGGTGCCTTGATCACGGAAGTCGAGCGTCGTCTACGCGTGCTTGAACCGATCATCAAGTTCATCTCTGTCCGGATGGATGAAGAAGAGAAGCGTGCCAACAAGGTGAAGGCCCTGCGCGCGAAACGTGTCAAGGTCAGCGCGCTGCCGACTCAGTCGAGCGTGTCCGCACCAGCGCCGACGCCTGCACCGGTAGAGAGCGAAGTACCGGCCGCCGTCGAAGCTGCGCCAGCAACGGCTTAGTTTCAGTAGAAGGTTCGCAATCAATCGCCGGCCAGCTGCCCTAATGAGCACAGCGCGGCAATCGCTGAATGAATTGAGCGAGAAAGAAGGAATGAATGGCTGACGAAAACAGCACCCAGGCAGCACCGGCATCTGAGCCGGTAGCGGCAGCACCAACCTCATCACCCCGCCCCTACACGCCCCGCGAGGGCTCTTCCGGACCGCGCGAAGGCGGAGGCGGAGGCGCCCGCCCTGCAGGTCGTGGTCCCGGCGGTCCCGGCGGACGCAAGTTCTTCCGTCGCAAGAAGGTCTGCAAATTCTGCGTGGAGAAGATTGACACCATCCACTACCGCGATGTTCGCCTGTTGCAGGGCTTTGTCGCCGAACGCGGCAAGATTGTGCCCCGCCGGTTGACCGGTGTCTGCACCAAGCATCAGCGTCGTCTGACACGCGCCATCAAGCAGGCCCGCAACATTGCATTGCTGCCTTTCGCAGCCCGCTACTAACATTCGCTACGCACGTAGCAGACAGGAGTAAAGACTCATGGAAATTATTTTGAAAGAAGATGTAACCAACCTTGGCCATCGCGGCGATGTCGTGAAGGTAGCCGAGGGGTACGGCCGCAATTTTCTGCTGCCCAAAAAGCTGGGCATCGAAGCCAATGCCGGCAATCGTGCTGTCATCGAGCAGATGAAGCAGTCCTCCATCCGCAAGTCTGCCAAGGAGAAGACCGATGCCGAAGCACAGGTCGCACAGCTGAACCAGATCGAGCTGGTTTTCGCTCGGAAGGTCGGCGAAAACGATCATCTTTTCGGCTCCGTCACTTCGTCAGAGATTGCCCACGAGATCGAAGCGAAGGGTTTCACCATCGACCGTCGCAAGATCATTCTCGAAGAGCCGCTGCGGCAGCTCGGGGAGTTTCACGTACCAGTCAAGCTGCATCGCGAAGTGACTGCGCATGTCAAAGTCACAGTCAAATCGGACGCAGAATAAGCCCTGTATCAGCGCAGGAATGAAGGCACAGCGAACAGACCAACTGTTCGCTGTGCCTTTTTATTTTCCTGATAGCGAGCTCGCGACTTTTTCATCAAGGCTTCTTCCCCGGGAGGCAATTCCCGTCGCAGCTATCGCATAAACTAATCATGGAAGGAAGTAACCATGGCGCGCACCGAATCCGCAATGCTTGCCCTCGGCACCGAGGCACCTGACTTTCATCTGACGGACGTCGTCACCGGCCGCATTCTATCTGTCGCTGATTTTGCCCAGAAACGTGCGCTGCTCGTGATGTTCATCTGCCGGCACTGTCCCTTTGTCAAACACCTTGAGCATGCGCTCGCTGCTCTCGGGCACGACTATGCCGCCAGCGCCCTTGGCATCGTCGCCATCAGCAGCAATGATGCGGTGGCCCATCCGTCGGACGCGCCGGAAAGCCTGGCCGAACAAGCGCGCGAAAAAGGATTTGTCTTCCCCTATCTCTACGATGAAACACAGGAAACCGCGCGTGCGTACGATGCCACCTGCACCCCCGATTTCTTTCTCTTCGACGCCAAACGGAAGCTGGTTTATCGCGGCCAGTTCGATGGCAGCCGGCCAGGCAATGATGTACCGGTAACCGGCGTGGACCTGCGCCACGCTATCGACAGCACTCTTGCCGGCAAGCCGGTGGAAGGCGAACAACGGCCCTCCCTCGGCTGCAACATTAAATGGGCAATGGCGGTACGGGCGTCAGCACCTTAGGCGCTAAATCCATGCTCCCGCTGGTCGCATTTGCCCGTGAACCGCAGTCTCTTGTCGCCTGACCGTAGTACTGTCAGGACTCAGGGTAAGTAGCCGTGAGACTTGGGTGTCCGCTCGCTCTATGATGGACGCCATGGGCGCACTTCTCGAGATTGAAAATCTGACCATTCGCTTCCGTAACCAGCCGGTCGTACACGATCTCAATTTGTCCATAGCGGCAGGTGAAGTGCTCGGACTGGTGGGTGAATCCGGTTCAGGCAAATCTGTAACCTCGCTCGCGATCCTTGGCTTGCTGGACGACGCGGCGCAGACGACAGGAGCCATTCGCTTTGCTGGAACTGATCTGCTAAAGCAGCCGTCGGCTGTCCTTCGGACCTATCGCGGCAAGCGCATTGCGATGATTTTTCAGGAGCCGATGACCGCGCTGAATCCTGTCATGTCAATCGGGCGACAGGTGGCGGAAGCCGTCGAAGTGCACCAGCCTGCGCTCAGCCGTAAACAGGTACGCGCGACAGTGGTAGCGGCCCTTGACGCTGTTGCGCTGCCCCATGCTGCAAAGCGTTATGACGACTATCCGCACCAGTTTTCCGGCGGCCAGCGGCAGCGCATCCTCATCGCTATGGCCATCGTCAACCAGCCGGAACTACTGATCGCGGATGAGCCGACAACTGCTCTCGATGTGACGGTACAGGCGCAGATTCTCGACCTGCTGCGCAAGTTGCGGGAACAGCATCAACTTGCCATGCTGTTCATCTCGCATGACCTAGCCGTCGTCGGCGAAGTGGCTGATCGCGTTGCCGTGCTGCGCGGTGGGCTGCTGCTTGAAGAAGGAACCCGTGCCGCCATTTTCGGCGCGCCGCAGCATCCGTACACCCAAAGCCTGATGGGCGCCGTGCCGACGCTGGCGACGGATCGTAGACGGCCGCTGGCGACGCTGCCCCGGAACGCTGAGTTGAATGCGGGCACACTCGTCTCCGTCGCGCCCGGACACCTGGTGCGCAGGCAGGTCGATCCTGCCCCACAGGGCAGAAGCTGATACTCTGAGCGTTCGGCCTACATCCGTCCCTATGCGCGCGCTCATCCTCTCGGACATTCACGCAAACCTCGAAGCCCTCGATGCCGTGCTCAAGGCTGCGCCGGTCTATGACGTGGTGTGGAACCTGGGCGACAATGTTGGCTACGGCGCATGCCCGAATGAAGTGATTGACCGGATCAGTGGCCTGGGTACCGTCTTTGTACGCGGCAATCACGACCGGGCCTGCTCGGGCCTGGCTTCGCTTGATGACTTCAATCCGATTGCTGCCCGGGCCGCGCGTTGGACGCAGCGCGAGCTTTCGTCTGAACATACGTTGTGGCTGCGCCAGCTGGCGCGCGGGCCAATCAAACCGTATGGCGAAAGGGTAAGTTGCATGCACGGTTCAGCCGTGGATGAAGACGAATACCTGGTCACCGTCCGCGATGCGTGGCGCCCATTAAAAGACGCCGTCACCAGCCTCAATTTCTTCGGACATACCCATGTGCAGGGCGGCTTTGCGACGAATGATGAAGAGTGGTTCAAGCTGCTGCCTTTATACGACACAGCGAATGATGCAGAAGAGTTTGACCTGCGGCTGAGCAGCAGTGCGCGCTACCTGGTGAACCCCGGCTCTGTCGGCCAGCCGCGCGATGGCGACTGGCGCGCGGCTTTCGCCATCTTTGATGACGCTGTAGAACTCGGCGCAGGCCACCTGCACTTCTACCGGGTTCCCTACGATGTGGAGACAGCGCAGCAGCGCATCCTGGACGCCGGCTTACCCGATCGCCTGGCTGCGCGGCTGCGCGAGGGTAGATAGAGCAAATTACCTGATGCTATGGTGTTTCTGGCTGGATCCAGGTTGGTCCTTTCTTGGCGAATAGGCCCCTGTTCATCGATCTTCGCTCTACCCTTCAGGTAATTTGCGACAGCGCCGTTATTGTTCAGGCCGTCTTCATCACCTGCTTAGCAAAGCGCTCCATCTCTTCCAGTTGCGGACTTGATTGCAGCAGTACCAGGTCGACGCCGGCTGCCGAAAATTCTTCAAGCCGCTCCTGCACCTGCTCCGGCGTACCGACGAGCCCGGCACGCAGGCCTCGGTTGGAGACGGAGTAATCTTCAAGCGAGACTTTCTGGTCAAGCTTCGAGCCGGAAATCCATTGCTGATAGTTCGCGTAGCCGCGGGCGGATTGCTGGACATCAGTGATGCGCGCTACTTCACGCTCTGCTTCTGCTTCTGAATCGCGGACGATGGCGTACGCGGCAAAGCCAAAGACCATCGGTGGCAGGCCGAGCTTTTCCCGGCGCTCACGCATATCAGCAACCTTCTTTGCAACATTTTCCGGAGGGTCGCCGTGCATCAGGTAGGCATCGCACTTGGTGGCAATCAGGTTCTTGGCTGCTTCGCTTTCGCCGCCGGCATAAAGGGTTGGCCGCGGCTTGCTGACAGGCTTGGGTGAAAGGACATTGTCCGCAACTTTGTAGTACTTGCCGTCGAATGAGAAGTGTTGCTGCTTCCAGCATCCGTCGACCACATCAAGCCACTCAGAGGTACGCGCATACCGATCATCATGCTGATCGAACGCGATGCCGTACTTGGTCGCTTCATCGGCCCACCAGCTTGAAACAACATTCAGGGTCAGCCTGCCATTCGAGATTTGGTCAATGTTGGCGGCCTGCTTGGCAAGCAGTGCCGGGTTGTGAAACGTCGGTCGCACCGCGACCATGATCTCCAACTTTTCCGTCACGGCGGCGAGCGCAGCAGCAGTTGACCAGGCATCGAGCGACGGCGCTTCGACGCCCTTGATGTCATTCAGGTTCAACTCCGCAATCAGCGATAGATCATACCCGAGCTGCTCGGCGCGCTGGGTAAGCCGTTTTGCATAGTCCCAGCTGGTCTCCATCTGCTCATCTTCTACATTGCGCAGCCAGCCGCCAAAGACCGGCATCCAGAAACCGTACCGCATCTTGTTTGCCGCCATTTAATTCAGCCCGTGCGTGGCCATGGCCGGCTCGTGATCTAAGTGAGTCGATCCCCGGGCAGCTTCCACTTCAAGCCAGTCCACCAGCTTTACAAACGGATCAAAGCCGAGCAGACCGGGACCATCCGAGACGAAGTTCGAGAGTGCATTGATGTCGTAATAAAGCCGCTGGCCATCACGTGCGTCCGTGATGTACTCCACGCCGCCAATGTCGATACCGGCATACTGCATAATGCGTTCAACGTCGGCGACGACTTCAGCGGGAGGCGTGAAAGCTTCGATGGAGAGGCCCTTCTTTGCGGCATCGATCACGCAGGAAGCCTGGCTTGCAGCGAGATCGGCAGTCGGCGTCCGGCAGATATCCGCAGGGCACAGGTCGAAGGTCTCGCCCGTGATGTGCACCTTGATGGCGTAGAGGAACTTGCCGTTGAGCACTTCGACGCGCACGATGTGCGATTCGTGGGCGGGAATAAACTCCTGCACCAGCGCGGTCGAATCAAGTCCAAAGGCAAGCTCGTTGCGGTCGGCATTAATGGTGAGTTCTTCGGGCGTGTTGAAGCGCGTGACGCCGGCGCCGCTGCCGCCGATATTCGGCTTGACGACTACCGGCCAGCGCAGACCTTCGGTAGCCGCCAGTGCCTGTGAAGCGCGATGGATCGAACGCGCACGCGGATAGGCGAGGCCTAACTCTTCAAGCAGGGACAATTGCGCAGCCTTCGAAAGCTCCGTACGGAAGGCTTTTGTGCCATTGATGACGCGAACACCGCGGCGATCAAGGTGGTCGAGAAAACCGAGCGTGTAGAAAATGGTGTCGCCATGGCCGCGGTTCCACGCCGACGGGCTCATGCGGTTGAAGACGATCGAATATTGCTGCTCAGGATGCTCTTCCGGCGAGAAAGAATGCTCTACGGCATGCAGTTTGACGTAAGGAACACCGCGGCGATCCAGTTCAGCGAAAAGGGGCTTGAACCAGTTCGGCTGCTCGTAATAGATGGCGATAGGTAGTTGGTTCATCACTGGTTCGATGCTACCGCAGAAGATCCGTCGAAACTACACGAATGTAACTACAGAACTGTGTATACTGAAGCTCATGGTGGTCTTCGACTGGGATCCGGCGAAGGCAGCAGCTAACGTTAGGAAGCATGGTGTCAGCTTCGAGGAAGCGGTCGATGCTTTTATCGATCCTTCGCAATTTCAGTCGCTGACCGAGTTGTGGAGGGTGAGCAGCGCTGGCAAACCATTGGCATGGTCAAGGGGGTGCTCCTGCTTTTCGTCGCTCATACGGTGCAGTTCGCAGAGGGCGAAGACGAAGTTGTGCGGTTGATTTCGGCGCGAAAAGCATTGAGGAAGGAGCGCACACAGTATGAAGAGCGCAACGAAGACTGAAGCGGATGAGTCAAAACAATTATCCATGGAGCGCATGATCCGCAGGGTGCCCGGCACTCCGCTTTCGAAAGAGGCGCTCAGACGTTTGCGCCAACTCGAAGCCATGCCGGATGAGGAGATTGATCTCTCCGACATTCCGGAGTGGACGGAAGAGATGTGGAAGAACGCGGTCCGCAATCCGTTTTATCGGCCGGTGAAGAAGCAGCTTACCGTGCGTGTGGATTCTGATGTGATTGCGTGGTTGAAGCAGAAGGGCGCGGGATATCAGACGCGTATCAATGCGTTACTGCGGGAAGCGATGCTGGCTGAGCGTGGGCGGGGATGATTGTCCTGTCTTGTTCTAGTAAGCCATGTACGCATGGGGGCTGCCGTAAGTGCTTGGTCGTTCTCGTGGCTCCATAAACCACAAAGAGAAAATGATTGAGTGAGAGAAGCAGAACCCTCCACTCCGCTGCGCTTCGGTCGGGATGACAAGACGTGAGGTGGAGCCGGGGGCAATTTAGAACAGCAAATTAGCTTTCCGCGGCATGGGCAGGTTGAAATGCTCATACGCCAACCTGGTCGCTACTCTTCCTCGCGGTGTTCTATCAAGAAAACCGATCTGAATCAGAAACGGTTCGTAGACTTCTTCGAGCGCGTCCTGTTCTTCCGCCAGTGTCGCTGCCAGGGTATTCAGTCCGACCGGGCCGCCGTCATACTTCTCGATGATGGTCAGCAGCAGCCGGCGATCGAGTTCATCAAATCCATGGGCATCCACTTCCAGCAACTGCAGGGCAGCCTTGGCGGTCGCGTGATCGATGACCCCTGTGCCACGCACCTGCGCGTAATCGCGTACCCGGCGCAGCAGGCGGTTGGCGATACGCGGCGTGCCGCGCGAGCGCAGGGCGATCTCGGAAGCGCCGTCGTGGTCAATCGGTACCCCGAGTACTTCAGCTGAGCGTTCGACAACGAAGCGAAGCTGCTCTTCGGTATAGAACTCCAGCCGCAGCAGGATGCCGAAGCGGGAACGCAGCGGTGAGGACAGCAGGCCGGGTCGGGTCGTGGCGGCAACGAAGGTGAAGGGCTTGATGTCCATCACATGCGTGCGCGCTGCCGGGCCCTGCCCGATGATGATGTCCAGTTTGTAGTCCTCGAGCGCAGTGTAGAGTTTCTCTTCGAGCACTGGCTGCAGGCGATGGATTTCGTCCAGAAACAAGACCTGGCGCTCCCGCAGATTCGTCAGGATTGCCGTCAGGTCTCCCTGGATCTGCAGTGCCGGACCGGAGGTCTGCTGAAAACCGACATCGAGCTCATTGGCAATGATGCTGGCAAGCGTGGTCTTGCCCAGTCCCGGCGGCCCGAAGAGCAGGACATGATCGAGTGCTTCGCCGCGTGACCTGGCCGCTTCGAGCGCAATCGACAGTTGCTCCTTTGCCTTGGTCTGCCCGATGAACTCCGACAAAACCCGCGGCCGCAGCTTCAGTTCGAAGCCGCTGTCCTCTTCCGCGCGGGTTGCGGAAACCAGCCGCTCCGGATTGTCTTCGATTCCAGCCATTCTTCGGAGTCTACATGGGATACGGCGGGTAGCGGGTAGCAGCAGCCGGTGGCGGTAGTCGATAGCAAGTAGCGGATGGCGGATGGCCGAAGGCCGATACCTGCTAGTGCGTATAGTTCTGCAGGTACGCGTCTCTTGCCATGCCTTCTTTGCGCGCGTGGCTGCGGGCTTTGGCGGCTTCATCGTGATCCATGGGGCCGCCGATGGTTACCAGGTAAGGTCCGTGGCCGGCCGGCGTAAACACTTCCGGCTTCAGGTCAGGATGTCGCCTGGCAATCAGATCAACCCGATGCTGGGCCTTGGCTTGATCGCCGTAGGTAAAGACCACAACGCGCCAGACCTTTTGTCCCGGGGCGGCTGCTGCTGTTGAAGTCGCCACGCTGGGGGACGCATCCAGGGCACGCTGCTGACCGGCGGCCGGCGGCATCTGCGTGGGTGGCGGAGCAGGTGCGGCGGCTTCAGGTGCAGGAATGGGGGGCACTGTTGTTGTGTCTCCCGCAGTCGGTGCACTTGCACTGCTGGTTGTGACTGCAGCCGGCACGGCCGCCGTCTTTTTCTGCGCTCCACGGAAGAAGTACCAGACCGCTCCCAGTACCAGCAGGATCGCCAACAGGGCAACGATCCGGATGCCGGAATTCTTCTTCACCGGCTCATCAAAAGGCAGCGCCGGAGCAGCAGCGGTGGTTGAAACCGCAGTTAGCGGCGTCAGTGGTGTTGCCCTGGTGGCGACAGGTACTGCTTTGGGAGAGGCTGACGCGACCACCGGCGCCGTGTTCGGCGGCACGGCTACCCACTTCTGAGCAGCAGTCGCGGGCTGCGCCTTTGCCGCCGGTGGCGCGGCTGGAGCCTTGTCAACAGGCAACTTCAGGGCAGCCGCTACATTGGACAAGCCCCACGTCCCTGTGACAGTGTTCTTCACGATGCCTGCGAATGGCGATGGCAGTTTGGCGATCGCCGGATCTTCGGGCCCGGCCAGTCTGCGCTGGGTCAGGCATTCGAAAAGGAGCGAACCCATGTCGTCTACATCTTGCGCGTACGCTGCCGGCTTGTCCTTGTGGGCGTCAGCGACCTTTCGAACGCAGTCACTGCGCAGCTTGACGGTATCGCCGACGGCAAGAACAGCAGTCGCCTTAACGTTTCCATGCAGCAACCCGCCGGTATGCAGAGCGCCCAGACCGCAGACCAGGCTTTCGGCAATCTGCCATGTCTCCGCCGTGGTGAGCGGCCGCTCCTTCAATGCATCGGAAAGATTGTCTTCCGTAGGCTCCTGGATGGCATAGCCGATGGACTCGCCATCGATGGTGGCTCGGCCAACTCTTTCGATTCGAACGATGTTCGGATGCTGCAGACGGCTTACAATTTCCAGGCTGGGTACGACGGGATCATCGTCCCTGGCGATCTCGACGACATACGCAATCGCGGGTTTGTCCTGGTAACGCGTAGCAAACCATGCCGCATTACCCTCTGTACGAAGCCACCGGTTCAGCGGGTAGGTTCCCGCCAGTGACTTGCCTTCTAATTTGTCCCAAAACTGCATGTATATTCCACTCTTTCGAGGATTGCGTGCGGGCATGTGCTGCATCAAGACCAACCTGCAGGAACGATTTCCGTTCGCAGGCAAGACCCTCTCAATGCTGAAACACCTGCGCAAAGTGCCTGCACATGAAGCAGCGTACTGCAATAGCTGGATCAAGTGTCAGGTACTGCAACTTCAAGGGTATACCGCAGAGCGGCTCACGTCAGCACGCGCACTGCTGATGCGGGCCGCCCTTTGCCTCTGCAGCTCAGGACGGCTAGACGAAGCGGCATCACCAGGCGTCACTGCGAGACGCGGGACGCGGGGCTACGATGAGATAAGCGCAATCCTCGAACTGTTAGGCATGACTATCGAAGAGCCGCGGTCCTCACTGGCCGGTACCGGCGCAGGCGCCAGGGGTCGCGATCTTTCGGCATAGGCGGGAGTGCTCGGCATTGGTGAAGGCGGCGGTGAAGGC
>CAZZXL010000162.1:0-11751 GCA_964658035.1 uncultured Acetobacteraceae bacterium | reverse complement strand
GACATGGGCTCATGAATCCTGCAGACCCGCCAAAAATCCTGCAGCGTTCCGGTACAGTAAAAACGTGCCCGTGTTCTCACCCGACCATCCTCTGCATCCCCGCCTGAAACGCTTCCTGGCCTGGGCAATCGTCCTGCTGACCACCGGCTATACCTTCCTGGACTACTGGGCCTACAGCAAGGTCGAGCACACCTTGCCGGCGGACTGGGAGCTGCTGGCAACAGGCCGCGGCCTTGCGCCTGCGCAGTACCGCATCGGCGTTTATCTGACGGCGAACTTCCTGCAGCACCTGACCCATCTAGCCTTCCACCAGCTCTTCGCAGCCGCTGACCTGCTTTGCACGGGCCTGAGCCTCGCTTGCATCTTCTACCTGCTGACAAAGCTTGAAGTCTTTCGCAAGTCCACCCTGGATGGGCAGTGGGCCCAGATCATCCTCGGCCTGTTGCTGGCGCAGATTTACCTGGTCTGGACCCTCTGGTTCCAGGAGCCGGAGACGATGCCATCACTCGCCATTCTCAGTGTCACGGCAGTACTTTGTTCCGGCTCCGTTCGTATGTCGCGCCTGATGCTCGGCATCTCCCTGGTACTGGTTGCCGTGCTCGGAGCGACCATCCGCGCAGACGCCGTCACAGCGATGCTCGGTGGCATGTTCCTGGTTCACTTCGCGGCTCCAACGACAGACCGCGCACAACGTCGGGTCATCCCAGCTGCTTTTGTTGCAGGGTTCGCCGCGGTCAGCACCGAGTGGCAGATCACTCACCGGCTCTATCCGAATGCTGTCCGCAGTGCACCCGTCTTTCAGTTGCTCAACAATCTGCATGCTGTGAATGGCACGGCGGCCCTGGCCTGTGTTCTTGCACCCTGGGCACTCACGATCTGGCTGGCCGCTCGCTCATGGCAACTGCTTCCCATCTGGCTGCGCGGAGTTGCGCTTGGCTCCATCTTTCACTTCCTCATGTTTATGACCTTTGGCATGTCAGAAGAAGTACGCATCTTCCTGCCCTTTACCATCACCCTTGTCCCCCTCAGCGCGACACTGCTTTACGGCTGGTTCCGCGGCGATGAAAGAAGCCACAAACCTTTACCATCCCCGCCCCGCGCCACTGGTTGATAGTCTTGAAGAGCATGCATACTTCACCATCCCCAGTGTTTACCACCACCGTCCGTGTCCGCTATGCCGAGACTGACCAGATGGGCGTCGTCTATTACGCCAACTTCTTCGTCTGGTTTGAAATCGGCCGCGTCGAACTGCTACGACAAATCGGCTTTGACTATGCCGCCATGGAAGCCGAAGAAGGCTGCCTGCTGCCAGTCGTCGAGGCCACCTGTCGCTACCGGTCGCCCGCCCGCTACGACGACCGGATCGTCATAGAAACGCATGTCCAGAATCAGCGAACGTCGATGATCAAATTCGGATATCGCGTGTTGCTTGCCGCAGCCGAAGGCAGCGAGCCGAGGCTGCTCGCTGAGGGTGAAACTGTCCATGTCTTCGTGGATAGGCAACTGCAAAAGATAGCTTTACCGGAAAAATATTCGAATGCCCTGAAAGCTGTAGCTGCCAAAGTATCTTCCTGATCAATTGGCATCTTTTATTCACGGATTGGCGTCTACAATCGAGTTATGAAAAAGATCGCTCTCTTCCTCCTCGTGATCTTTGGTGTGTCCGCAGCTGCGTTCGCTCAGCCGCCCCACCATCGTCATCACCGCCATCACCGTCATCACCCACACGCTTAAATCACTACAAAGAAGTCGATCGACAAGCGTCACCTCCTCCCCAACTGGCAGAGAATGTGGCGCTTTCGTCGTCATAGCCGCTTTGCAGTTGCAGCTCTATCGTCAAGCCGGCTACCGGCCGTTGAGGATAGTCCGCGGACGCACATGATCGCGGATAAAAGTCACGGTCGAGTCAAGCGTCGTCCCTGGACCAAAGACAGCCGCAACCCCTGCTGCTTTCAACGGCGCGATGTCCGCATCGGGAATGGTACCGCCAAGGACAACGAGGATATCCAAAGCTTCGCGCTCTTGTAGCAGCGAGAGAATCCGCGGGACGATGACGTTATGGGCGCCGGACAGGATGCTCAGCCCGATGCAATCCACATCCTCCTGGATCGCAGCATTCACGATCATCTCCGGCGTCTGCCGCAGGCCGGTATAGATGACCTCCATGCCGGCATCCCGCAGGGCGCGCGCGATCACCTTCGCGCCGCGGTCATGACCGTCGAGGCCTGGCTTGGCGACAAGCACACGGATCGGTGATTTCTTCGAATTCGGGAGGGTGTCTGTCATCGCCAGAGAACAGCCGGGGAACAGCAGAGGATAGCATTATTCCCACGGTGCATACAGGCTGATGAACTGCGAGCAATCAGCTCCCAGCTTACTTCTCGCGCGCAACCACAAAATCCGGCATCCAGAGCAGCGCCCGTTTGGCGTCTGATTCGGGCAGCCCGACCAGGGCATTGCGGGCAATCGCTGCGTACTCATAGGCCGTGTTCATGGCGTATTCGACGGAACCATAGCGGTTGAGGATCCTGACGATCTCTTCATGCGAAGTGCGCCGCAGCGACTCATCTTCAAGCACACAATCGATGGCCAGTCGCTCCGCGGGCGTAGCTCTTTCATACGCGTGCACAATCGCCAGGGTCGCCTTGCCCTCGCGCAGGTCACTCGCGACCGGCTTGCCCAGCACTTCTTCGCTTGCCGTCAGGTCAAGCACGTCATCAACAATCTGAAAAGCAATCCCCAGGCTGCGGCCAAATTCACCCAGCTGTTCTTCTACTTCGTCTGATGCTCCCGCCAGTGTCGCGCCCAACCGCATGGAAACGTTGAACAGGCACGCGGTCTTGCGATAGATCAGGTCATAATATTCCGACTCGTTCACCATCCGGCCCTGCTTCTCTATCTGCAGCAGTTCGCCCTCCACCATCTGCTGGGTAAGACCAATCAGCAGGTCGAGGACGCGCAGGTTCCGCTCTTCCAGTGCAACACGGAAGGCCTGCATGTAGAGCCAGTCACCCGCCAGCACGCATTTTGAGTTGCCCCACGTCGTATTCGCAGAAGGACGGCCGCGCCGGGTATCGGCTTCGTCAATAATGTCATCGTGCACAAGGGTCGCGGTATGCACCATCTCAACCACGGCGCCCAGCCGCGTAGCGCCGCGGCCATGGTAGTCCAGAGACCGGGCGGACAGCAGCAGCAGGGAAGGCCGAATGCGTTTCCCCCCGGCTTCGCGCAGGTATTCACTGATCTCGGTGATGGCGCTCACATTTGAAACGGAGTCACGGACCAGTTCCTGCTCGATCGCGAGCAGGTCTTCACGCAGCAGGTCGAACACCTCTTTCGCCGTCGCTATGGCCTGTGTGCTCACCCATTCTCCTGGTATAACGAGTTTAATGGCTGGAACCTGCCGCATGTCTGCATGAAAGTTCCTGTTGTGTAGCAAGCTTCATACTTGATACGCCGATTCCAGTAGCACTCAAGTCGCCCCAGTCAAGGAAGCTCTCGAGCCGGAACAACCTCTGCTCCCTAGTTTGAGCGGAAGTTAGTGAACTGCATGTCGATCCCGAGGTCCTTGCCCTTCAAAAGCGCGATGATCTCCTGCAGGGTGTCGCGGTCCTTACTGGTGATCCGCACCGTTTCTGCCTGGATGGAAGCATTCGCCTTCTTCTTCGAATCCTTGACGATCTTCACGATCTCCTTGGCCTTGTCGCTGGCAATCCCCTGCGTCAGCTTGATCTTCTGGCGAACAGCGCCGGCTGAAGCCTGTTCGAGCTTCTCGTAAACCAATGACTTGAGCGAAACATTGCGCTTCACCAGTTTGTGCGACAGTATCTCAATGACCGCCTGCAACTGGTACTCACCGGACGAAGCGAGCTGGATGGTGTCGCTGCCCTCCAGTTTGATTTCGGACTTCGAGTCTTTGAGGTCGAAGCGCGCGTTCACTTCCTTCGTCGCCTGCTCGATCGCATTGCGGACTTCCTGGATATCTACTTTGCTGACAACGTCAAACGAATTCTCTGTAGCGGCCATTGTTTCCTCGTTTCAGGGCTGCAGGGCTTCCAGGCCCCCAGCGCTATCCGATGTTAAAGAAGCGATTGAAGTTCCAGCTAGTTTTTTCGGCGACATCACCTGGTTCGATGCCGCGAAGCGTGCCAATCTGGTTTGCTACCTGCGATACCCAGGCCGGCTCATTGCGTTTGCCACGGTGAGGTACCGGCGCCAGGAAGGGTGCGTCTGTTTCGATCAGCATCCGGTCGAGCGGGACACGGGCTGCTGCGTCGCGAATCGGCTGGGCCTTGGGGAAGGTGATGTTGCCCGCGAACGAGATCATAAAGCCCGCGTCCATCGCTCGCCGCGCATGCTCCCATTCGCCCGTAAAGCAATGCAGAATGCCGCCCAGACCGCTCGACGCCCATTGTTCTTCGAGCAGCAGGAGGGTGTCATCCCACGCATTGGTCGAATTGTCTGACGGCCGGCAATGAATAATGATCGGCCTCTTTCGCATAGCCGCGATCTCCATCTGCCCCCGGAAAACCGTCTTCTGCGTCTCACGCGGTGAATGGTCATAGTAATAGTCGAGGCCGATTTCGCCGGCCGCGATCACTTCCGGTTCAGCCAGCAGGGCATCCAGTTTAGCCAGTGCGGCTTCGTCGGCGAGCGCAGCCTCATGCGGATGGATGCCGGCACTGGCATACACCTTCGGCATCTCGGGCTGACCGGCAACTTCGCGGCTGATGTCGAGCGCCCGATGCATGGTGTCAGGCCCGTCACCGATGCCGATCGACAGGATCGTGCGCACACCCGCATCCCACGCGTTTTTGAGGATCGCAGCGCGGTCCTCGCTATAGCGGGCATGGTCGAGATGAGCGTGGGAGTCGGTCAGCAAGCGTCTACTTGAGCCTCGCGCCGATTTCGATATCTTCAAGAAAACCGGCCAGTACCGCCTTGCCGCCTTCGACCGACGCGGCCACGATCATGCCGTTCGATTCCAGCCCGCGCAGTTTACGCGGCGCCAGGTTTGCCACGATCACCACCTTGCGACCGATCAACGATTCGGGCGTATACGCCTCGGCAATGCCGGCCAGGATCTGCCGCTGCTCGTAGCCGAGATCGACCTCAAGGCGAAGCAATTTGTCAGCCTTGGGAACGCGCTCAGCCACCAGCACCCTGGCAACCCGCAGTTCAATCTTCGCGAAATCGTCAATGGTGATCTTGGGTGACTCGGCCGTTGCAGGTCCCGCCGACACTGGTGCAGCCGTCACCAGGGCAGACGCGCTAGCAGTGAACGGCGTGGGTTCACCCGCAGCTACCGGCACCGGCGCCGCACCCGGAACGTAAGCATGATGCTCTGCCGCCGCCTCTGCCGAGTGCGAAGGCATTTGCGCGGTTTTTACCGCTGGCGATGCGCCGGGAAGATTGCCCGTCTTCGGCCCGGCTTCGGGCGCTGAGGATGGAGCATGCTCAGCATTCGGCCTGAGCGTGGATGAGTTCTCGCTTTCGATGTCCTGCATACGTTGGATCGCGTCCTTTTCTGCGCGGGGAAAGATGGGGGCCAGTTCGCCAAGCTTCGTGCCGGCCTTCAGGCTGCCCCACTGAATGTTATGTAAGTCTGCCGTCGTAATGTCGCCCAGGCCAAGCTGCGTCCAGATTTTTGCAGTAGCCTCCGGCAGCACGGGATGGACCAGCGCCGTGATGATGCGGATCGCTTCGGCACAGGTGTTCAGGATGGTCGCCAGCTTCTCGCGAGCGTCCGGCTCAGAAGATGCCGCAACCTTCCATGGAGCATGTTCGCTGATGTAGCCATCGACCCGCGCAACCAGCGCCCATAAAGTTTCCAGCGCGCGCGAAAAGTCGTAGGCGTCAAACCGACTGTTGAAGTCACGGATCGTCTGTTCGGCAAAAGCCTGTATCGCCGGGTCTGCGTTTGACTCCGGTACAACCCCCTCGAAGTAGCGCCCAATCATGTTCAGCGTCCGACTCACAAGATTTCCATAGCCGTTCGCCAGGTCAGCGTTGTAACGCTGCACCAGCGCGTCAAATGAGAAGCTTCCATCCTGGCCAAACACCACTTCGCGCAGTAAAAAATAACGCAGGGCATCGGAACCAAGGACGTCGAGCACCGTCTCCGCCCGCACCACATTCCCGCGCGACTTCGACATCTTCGATTGCTCGAACAAGATCCACCCGTGACCGAAGATGCTCTTCGGCAGCGGTAGTCCGGCGGCCATCAAAAACGCCGGCCAGTAGACGCAGTGGAAGCGCGTAATCTCTTTGCCGATCACATGCACGTCCGCCGGCCAGTACCTGTTGAAACGGGCCACGTCAGCAGGATCATCACTCCCCCAGCCGAGGGCAGTAATGTAGTTGGCGAGCGCATCCATCCAGACATACACCACGTGCTTTTCGTCGCCGGGTACTGGAATTCCCCAGTCGAAACTGGTGCGGCTGATCGATAAATCCTTCAAACCCCCGCGCACGAAAGCCATCACTTCATTCCGGCGCGTCTCAGGACGGATAAAGTTCGGTTCGCGCTCGTAAAGTTCAAGCAACGGCCGCTCGAAGGCAGACAGTTTGAAGTAGTAATTTTCTTCGCTGACGGTTTCGGTCAGGTTGCTGCAGTCAGGACAGAAGGTTCCCGGCGGTCCATCGACGTAGGCTTCATCTGACACGCAATACTGACCCGTATAGGTGCCCTTGTAGATAAAACCGCGTTCCTGCAGAAGCGCGAAAAGCTTCTGCACGCCGCGTTTGTGGCGGGCCTCGGTGGTGCGGATAAAGTCGTCGTTGCTGAGGCCCAGGCGTTGCCACAGGGCCCGGAACTCCGCCGAAACGGCATCGGTAAACTGTTGCGGCGTTTTACCGAGCGCCCTGGCGGAGCGCTGGATCTTCTGCCCATGCTCATCTGTACCGGTCAAGAAAAATACGTCGGCGCCAGTTGAGCGTTTGCGGCGCGCGATCGCGTCCGTCACAATCGTCGAGTAGGCAGTGCCAAGGTGCGGCCGCGCGTTGACGTAGTAGATCGGCGTAGTGATGTAAAACTTGGGCTTGTCCAATATCGCTTCGGGCATTTTCAGGCGGGTGCGGAGAGGCTCTTTCTACAAACAAGCCATCTGTCGAGTTTAGGGTGTATGGCAGCGAGCGTCAAACATGCCGGCCTCGCGCGTCTGCTAAAATCGCTAGTAAAATCAAGCATTTCCAGCGCGCCTTACTGGCTCCGCACAATGCTGACCCGGTGAACACAACGTGTATTTAGAACAGCAGAAGCTCTTGCGCGCACGCCTGACGGCGGTGCTGCTCGCGAAGTACCAGGTTGAAGCGCCCACCCTCGCCATCGAGCAGCCGCCGGATACCAAGATGGGCGAGTTCGCGCTGCCGGTCGCCTTTGAGCTTGCGCGCAGGCTCAAGAAAGCCCCCCGCAAAATAGCGGAAGAGATTGTGGCCGAACTGGCCTCAGACGAGGCCCCGCTGCCCGGCTTCGCCAGCTTTGAAATTGCCGGCGCCGGATATATCAATGCCCGTCTTGACCGCCCTGCTGCCATGCTCGCCCTAGCCCGCGATGTCCGCAAGGAGCCGGCAGTGCGGTTGCATGCCCTGGTTGAGCACACAAGCATCAATCCCAACAAGGCTGCGCATGTCGGCCACCTGCGGAATGCCATCCTCGGCGATACCTTTGTGCGCCTGCTGCGCCAGGCCGGGCAGAAAGTGGATGTGCAAAATTACATCGACAACACCGGTGTGCAGGTGGCAGATGTCGTCGTTGGCCTCACCGATCTTGAGAAATTGAATCTTGAAGATGTCCGCAGCCTGATGGTGTCGCTCAAGCAGCAGGACAAAAGAATCGACTACTACTGCTGGGATCTCTATGCGCGCGTGTCGCAGTGGTACACGGCTGATCCAACGCAGCTTGAGGCGCGTAAGAAGATACGGCTTGCCGTATTGCATGAACTCGAAGAAGGCAATAATGAGACGTCGGAAATCGCCGAGCTGGTTTCTACGGCAGTCTTGCGACGGCATCTCGAAACCATGCAGCGGCTCGACATAGAGTATGACTTTCTGCCGCGCGAAAGCGAGATCCTGCGCCTCCATTTCTGGGACCTTGCTTTCGAACAGTTGAAGGCCAAAGGTGTTCTGTACTTCGAAAGCATCGGCAAGAACAAGGGCTGCTGGGTAATGCGCCGCCCCGGCGCTGCGGAACTTGCTGAGGGCGGGACTGACGAAGACGCAAAAGTGATCGTGCGCTCGAACGGCACCGTCACATATGTCGGCAAAGACATTGCCTACCACCTGTGGAAGTTCGGCCTGCTCGGCCGCGACTTCGGCTACCTGCCGTTCTACCAGTATCCCGACAGCGAATGCCCCCATGAATGTTGGATCAGTGCCGAGCGCGGCGAAGACCAGCATCCACAGTTCGGTGGAGCGCAGGCTATCTATAACGTCATCGACAGCCGGCAGTCGGACCCGCAAAGCAATGTGATCGAAGCCTTGCGAGGGATGGGCTATGTCGAAGAAGCAGCCCGCTACACGCACTTCTCCTATGAGATGGTGGCGCTCACACCGCGCTGTGCACTTGACCTCGGCTACCAGGTGGCGGAAGAGGACAGGGATCGCGCCTACATCGAAGTCTCCGGCCGCAAGGGTTTTGGCGTCAAGGCGGACGACCTCATCGACAAACTGATCGACGCAGCGCTGAGCGAAGTGAACACACGGCACCCGGAGCGTACCGAAGACGATCGTCGCGGCATCGCGAACAGTATTGCGGTCGGCGCGCTGCGCTACTTCATGCTCAAGTTCACTCGCAACTCTGTGATCGCGTTTGATTTCAAAGAAGCACTCAGCTTTGAAGGCGAAACTGGTCCCTACGTACAGTACGCGATCGTGCGGGCGCGCAGTATCTTCCGCAAGGCCGAGACCACGCCGGCGGCTGTGCTCGAGAGCTTCAACGCGAGCGTGGCTGCGGTCATCGGTCGCGAAGAAGAGGGAAGCGGCATCTGGGAGCTGTGGGTCGCAGCAGGAAAAACCAGTCTGCTGGTGCAGCAAGCCATCGCGACCGCGGAACCCGCGTTCATTGCCAAGCATGCGTTCCAGTTAGCCCAGCAGTTCAACAACTTCTACCACCGCCATCACATCATGACGGAAAAGGACGCGGCCAAGAAGCAATTGCTACTTGCTACCGCGGCGGTTGCGGAACGGGAACTGTTGCGACTGTTAGCTTGCATGGGCATCCAGGCGCCCGAAGCGATGTAGCCCTGCCTGCAAGCTTGCTTCGCGGCCTCTAGCGTAGTAACTGGAAGGTGTTGAGTTTCTGCGTAGACGCCATCAGCGGCGCCCTCGGCGGATGCCTGTCCAGCATCGAGGATGTAAATGGAGGAAGCGTTTCAATCTCAGGCTTGGCGAACAGGTATCCCTGCATCAGGTGAATCCCGCAGGCGCGGATCGCCTGGTACTCTTCCATCGTTTCTACACCTTCCGCGATCAGTTGAATGTTCAACGCGCGGGCCAGGGTGGCCATCGCGTTCACGATGGTGAACGCCGCCGGACGCCGCTGCAGATCTCTCGTCAACTCCATATCGAGCTTGATGATGTCAGTCGGTGTATCGGCCAACATGTTCAGGCCGCAATACCCGGCGCCAAAGTCGTCAAGGGCAACCTTAAAACCCCGCTTCTGGTATTCCTCAACAATGTTCCGCAGGTGCGTCCGGTCTTTGACTTCCTCTGCTTCCGTAATCTCAAAGATTAGCTGGTTCGCCGGAAAATTCAGGGCTGTCGCCGTCTTCAGGGTCAACTGGATGCAGGCGGCCGGGCTGTACACCGCTGCCGGCATAAAGTTGATCGAAAGCATCGCTCCGGTTTGTGCCAGGCCAAGTCTGGCAGCGAGAGTGATCGCTTTCACACGACAATTCTGATCAAACGCGTAGCGGTTGTCTTCCGTCACCTGGCTGAGGACCGACCCGGCTGATTCCCCATGCAGTCCGCGTACCAGTGCCTCATAGGCAAACACCCGGCCGGCGCGAACATCCACGATCGGCTGGAAGGCCATTGTGAAGGAAAAAGGTTGTTCAATCCCGTCTTTGCAGGCGCTGCAGGCGTTCGACATGTCTTAATTATCGGCAAGAGCGGGTGGCTTTGGCACTCCCAGCAAGTTGTAAGCCCGATCAACATTCACGCCACGCATCCTACAGCGAATGCCACTTCCGCCCTTCGGCCGCCGGCAGATCATCCGCTGCCTTCGGTCCCGCCGACCCGGCCGCGTAGTTGGGAAAGTCTTCCTTCGGCGGCTTCTCCCATGCCTCGAGTAATGGCTGCACCATCTTCCAGCCCTGCTCCACAAATTCGGCACGCTGAAACAGGATCGGGTTGCCAGTCATCACGTCGTGCAGCAGCCGTTCATACCCTTTTCCATGGTCGCCGAATGGCCCTGGGGGAAAGAGAAATTTCATGCTGTTCTGATCAACAACCGTATTCAGCCCCGGCGCTTTCGTCCCGAAATCCAACCGAATCCCCTGTGCCGGCTGCAAGTTGAAGATGAGCTGATTCGGTGACTTGTCGCTCTCTCCATTGGTCGGGAACAGCCGTGCAGGCGGCTGACGAAAGGTGATGACGATCTCTGTCAGCGCTGCCGACAATCGCTTGCCGGTACGGATGTAAAAGGGCACACCGGACCAGCGCCAGTTGTCAATCTCCACCTGCATGGCGACATACGTATCCGTGATAGATGCGTGATCAACATTCGGTTCCTCCCGGTACCCGGGAACAGCCTTCCCGTTCTGCGTTCCTGCCCCATACTGGCCGCGCACAGCAAACCTGTCCACCTCTTCAGGCTTGTACTTGTGAACAGATTCCAGCAGCTCCACCTGCTTGTCGCGCATATGCTCAGCGCTGAAAGAAACAGGCGGCTCCATGGCGACCAGCGACAGCAGTTCCGCCATGTGGTTCGGGACCATATCGCGCAGCGCCCCGGCCTTCTCGTAGTAGCCGGCGCGGCCTTCAACGCCGACTGTCTCAGCAGCCGTAATCTGCACGTTATCAATCAACGAGCGGTTCCAAAGCGGCTCGAAGACCGAGTTAGAGAAGCGGAAGACAGCCAGGTCCTGCACCGTATCTTTGCCTGCAAAATGATCGATGCGGTAGATCTGGTCTTCGCGCAGACTCTTCTGCAGATCATTGTTCAGCGCGATGGCAGATTGCAGATCATGGCCGAAAGGCTTCTCAATCACCAGTCGACGCCAGCTTGCTCCTTCTTCTGTAAGCAGGCCGACCCGCGAAAGCTGTGCAGCCATGGTCGCAATAAAGCTGGGAGCGACGGCGAGATAGAAAAGACGATTGCCACCTGCCTGGTCTGCTTTCTCAAGATCAGCAATCGTCTTTTTTAGTGTTTCGAAGGAAGCTGGCTGGTCGAAGTTTGCCTGCTGGTAATTCGCACGCTGCGTCAGCCAGTCAATCAGCTTCTGGTCAGCATCGCCTCCCCAGAATTGCTTGAGCGTAGTGGCGATGTGTTCGCGAAATTGGTTGTCATCCCATGGCTCCATCGCGACGCCAAGCAGCAGGAAGGTGTCCGGCAAAATGGCGGAGGCAACAAGGTTGTAGATGGAGGGCAGAAGCAGGCGTTTGGTCAGGTCACCGCTTGCACCAAAAATCGTCATCAGGCAGGCAGGAACCTGATCAGCTTGCTCGTTTGCCATGCTTCTGTCTCTCCGGTGTTGTCTATGAAAACTTTGGTCACTGGTGTTCTATGAAGACTTTGCTTGAGTCTTCATA
>CAZZXL010000161.1:0-11970 GCA_964658035.1 uncultured Acetobacteraceae bacterium | reverse complement strand
CAGTCTTCAGCCGGGACGGTAAATTGCGTCGCAACGAACCCTATTGCTTTTCGAGCCTTCAATTCCCAAAACTGCAGTTCCGTTCCAGTTCGATACCGTCCACTTGAAATGTTGGCATCCTGGCTCTCTGCCTTTGCGACTAGCTTCTGCCCTCTGGTACGCTTAAAAGGTTGAGTACAGGAGTAGATATTCATCCTGCGTTCACACGTACAGGAGGCTTCAGTTTGTCCACGCGCGACAGGTTTTTATTTACCTCGGAGTCGGTGACCGAGGGTCATCCCGACAAGATTGCTGATCAGATTTCCGATTCGATCCTTGATGCCTGCCTGGAGCAGGACCCTTACAGCCGGGTTGCTTGTGAAACGTTGACGGCGACCGGCCTGGTAGTGATCGCGGGCGAGATAACGACCAAGGCTTATGTCGACTTCCAGTCGCTGGTGCGGGGGACGGTAGCAGCTATCGGTTATGACAACGCATTGTATGGCTTTGACTCGAATACTTGTGCGGTGATCTCGAGCATCAACAAGCAGTCCGGCGATATCGCGATGGGCGTGGATACCGGTGGCGCCGGCGACCAGGGCATGATGTTCGGCTATGCTTCCAATGAAACTGAAGAACTGATGCCGCTGGCCATTTCGCTGGCCCACAAGCTGACCTTCCGCCTGTCGGAGGTCCGCAAAAGCGGGCAGCTCTCCTACCTGCGGCCTGATGGCAAAAGCCAGGTCACGGTGGAATACGACGCCCAGGGCAAGCCGGTTCGCATCGACGCAGTGGTCATCTCCACGCAGCACGCGGAGAATGTGTCGAACGAACAACTGCGCGGCGACATCCTCAAACACGTGATCCAGGCAGTACTGCCGGCCCATCTGCTGGACGAAGACACCAAGTACCATATCAATCCAACTGGCCGCTTCGTCATCGGCGGACCGATGGGCGATACCGGTCTGACCGGCCGCAAGATCATCGTCGACACTTATGGCGGCATGGGGCGGCATGGTGGCGGCGCCTTCTCGGGTAAGGATCCGACAAAGGTAGATCGCTCGGCGGCTTACATGGCTCGCCATATCGCCAAAAACATCGTGGCTGCCGGCCTCGCTGAACGCTGCGAAGTCCAGCTGGCTTACGCGATTGGGGTTGCCGAACCAGTGAGCGTGCTGGTCGATACTTTCGGCACTGGCAAGGTCGAGAACCGTAAGCTTGAAGAACTCGTGCGAAAGAACTTCAAGCTGACGCCGAAGGGGATTATCGAAAGCCTCGATCTGCGTCGCCCTATCTACAAGAAGACCGCCGCCTATGGCCACTTTGGCCGCAATGACAAGGACTTTACCTGGGAAGCCACCGATAAGGCTGCTGCCTTGAAGGAGCAGGCCGGGATCAAGGTACCTGTCGCCCGGTAAGAGAATCGATCGCAAAAAAGCCCGCCAAAGCCCTCCGATTAAGGTGGGCTTTTTGCGTCTGGTGCGACCAACGGTTGGTCGACCTCTACCTACACTCCACCGGACCCGACGGTCCATTGCGCCAAAGCCTGGCTGCTATGATCGGTTGATTTTGGGCAGGGATGGCCGATGGGCAGGTGATGAACGATTGAAGGGATGTAGCGATTCCTAGTCTGGTCGGGGGTGGGTGATGCTCCTTCAGCCTGGATCGACGGCAAGCGTCGCCACCGCAGGCGAACGTGTCTCGGGAACCGGGATGGTAAGGCAGCGCCCATAGCTGCTGGCCGATATGGCAATCGGCCAGTAGGACAGTTTTATGGGCGTTCTATCCCTGGTAAGCCTGCAGTAGTTCCTGGACACGCTTTTTCTGGTCTTTTGCACGCTGGGGCACGTATTCAGAGCCGCGCACCATGTGCTTCATTCTCTGGCCTGCTGTGATGACAGCGCTCTTGGCACGGTCGATGGTGGGGTTGACACCTGCGGGCGCAGGTTGCAGGCCGCGCTTGCGCAGGTAGTAGTTTGCCTTATGAATGTTGCCCCATTCGGAATCATGAAAGACAAAGTTTACGTTCATGGACACCGAAACATTGTTTGCATTCTGCAGCCAGTGGGGAGTGTTGACGGGGATATGCACACCGGTGCCGGGTTTCATGTGAAAGACCATTGCCCGTTCTTCAAGTTCGGGCTTGTATTTCGCGGCCTGGTTGTCGGCCGCCCAGTAGCGCTCCAGCTCCTGGTCGGGAACCATGTCCTTGTCGGCACGATTGAAGAGGTGGATGGCTTTATCGCCCTGGATCTGCAGCAGCCAGGCACATTCGCGATCGAGATGGTAGGGAGTCAGGCGGTTGGGCGAGGTAACGAAGATGATCGCTTCAAACCACTTGACCTTGCTGAGCAGGTTGCGTTTGGTAAGTCGGAGTACATCGCAGATGGACCGCTCAAGGACCGGACGATACGCATCTTCATACTCGATGTGGTTCAGCATCAGCCATGCATCCGAGTGCTCGATGCTCTCAATCGCTTCCTGGACCGAAGGGGCAAAGACCGAGCCTTCGATCTCGCGCTGGCCCAGCGTCGGCCGGCCGAGAAGGCAGGAAACGTCGCCATACTGGCGATGCGGGTCTTTGCGATTGTTAATCTGTACGGCCAGATCGACCAGGGCAGGCACGGCAAAAAGCGGGTCCCCGGAAAGTGTGTGCTGCACTTCAAACGGCAGGACGTTGAAGTTCTGTTCAAAGATCGCCGGTGAGCAAGAGATGCTGGGTGGGGGAACATGGTTCGCCCCATTTGAGAGGCTGGCCTGGTCCGGCCCGGGTGTCATGGTTTTCATAGTTTTACCGTGAGAGCGCGACCCAAGGGTCGACGGTCACATTAAGTTTAACGGCTTACCCGCATGAGGGCGACCTCCAAGTAAGCCGGTAGAGTACGTTTGGTACACTCACCCGTAATTCTCGCGAACTTTTTCTGTTCTATCCGGTCATTCGAGCTCAGACTCGCGAAAGGCTCACCCCCGGCGGCCTAGAAAGGGCTAAGACTCAAATCGCAGCTTGTGAGCAGGGACGGGGCAGGGATTAATCGATGAAGTAACCGATTTCTTCAAGCGCCTGGTCCCGCAGGTCAACACCGAGGAGACGGACCTGGTTCGAGGTGTGCAGGTTGCGTTTGAACTCGCTCAGGACGGAGCCGTTCAGATCAGTTTTGCGGTGCAGCATGGCGAGCAGAGCGGTGCTGTCGGTCTTGTATTCAAAGGTACCGGGAAGGCCGCAGGCAGGTTTGATGGTCAGTGAAACAGGGAACGTGCCGGCTACCGGGGTAGCTGCAGAAGAGACGTTGGCAATGAGGTTCACTCGCATAATGTGACGATTATTGTCACGTGTTTCGTAAGGAACCCATACAACGTTAAGGGTAGAAGGGCACCCAGTCAGGGCAAGTCAAGGATGACCCATTACGGAACGCTTCGACAAGCCTGGAATGGCGAGGAATGTTACGGCGGTCACGCTGGGCGCAGCTGGCCGTAATGGCTTGCCGGTGCGGAAAAAGATCAACAGCAAGATCCGGATTGCAGCAGGCTTTTCGACTGTCGCATGATGAAGCAATTAAAGCGCTTTCTCTGGAAGCGATCCACAAAGCGTCCCGGCCGCGCCCAAAGAGGACGCTTGTACCGGCAGAGCTGCGGCGCATACAAGGAAAAGTGCTTGAAAGGACACTCATGAAGCCACACCAGGACGAAGTACCCGGACGCAGGGAGAGCCGCGTACCTGCCCATGCGGCCAGAGAAGAACAGGCATGGCAACAGGTGCTAGCGAGGGACGCAGGGGCGGACGGACGGTTTGTTTATGGAGTGTCAACGACAGGAATCGTGTGCCGCCCTTCCTGCCCGAGCCGACGGCCTGCGCGGGCGAACATACGCTTCTTTGCCAGTGTCGACGAAGCGTTGCGTGCAGGCTATCGTGCCTGCCTGCGCTGCCAGCCTGCAGGTGCCCACATCGATGCGCAGAGGGTGGAGCAGCTTTGCAAACATCTACAGAAGCATGTGGGCCGCGCGGTGACGTTGCGGGAACTTGGCGCTCTGGCGGGCCTCAGCAGCTTTGCGACGCAGAGACTTTTCGGGCGGGTGATGGGCGTCAGTCCACGGTACTACCAACTCAGCCTGCGTTCGGCAAAGATGAGGAGTGAGCTCTCCTCTGCAAAAGGCGTGAAGGGCACCATGACGATTACAGACGCCATTTACAGTGCGGGCTACGGCGGGGGCAGCCGTTTCTACGAAGAAGGTACGGCAAAGCTGGGCATGAAACCCTCGCATTTCCGCGAGGGCGGCGCGGGTGAAACGATTGAGGCGTGCGTACTTCCCTGCGCCTTCGGCTTCCTGCTGGTAGCCCGCACCGCACGCGGGTTATGCCATGTGGCGCTGGGCGATTCTGCGCAGGCACTTGAAGCGGAATGGCGGCTGCGCTTTGAGAATGCCGCACTTACTCTGCATCCCGAGGTCAGGTTGCATGCGGATGTCGGAACTCCCTCCGCATTACAGACAGCAGTGGAAGCCGTGTTGTCGTTGCTGACGGAGCATCCCAGCACCCTCGACCTACCGCTCGATCTGCGGGCTACTGCTTTCCAGGAACGGGTCTGGCAGGCGCTGCGAGCCATTCCGCGCGGCCAGACCCGTTCGTACCGGCAGGTGGCCGAGGAAATTGGCACGCCGTCTGCTGCGCGTGCGGTGGCGCGGGCCTGCGCCACAAATACGCTGGCGCTGGTAATTCCCTGTCACCGCGTGATCGGCAGCGACGGAGAACTGCGTGGCTATAAGTGGGGGACGCAGCGAAAGCGCGAGTTATTAGCGATGGAAAAGCAGTAAGTCACTATAACTTTCGTAACACCCTCACAGGTGACTGGGACCTATTGTCTTTCTGCTGCGCTGGCCAGGTATGCCCGCGGTGCTGGTAATAATTGGAAGGCTGCCATGAACATCAGGCAATTTTCTGCATCACATGGAGCGCAGCATGTCTGCACTGGAGAGCACACAAATGGTAGGACATGGGATTATTTTCTGGATCATCGTTGGCTTGATCGCGGGTTTTCTGACCGGCAAGATCATGAAGGGGAGCGGCTACGGAGCGTTGATGGATATTATCGTCGGCATCGTAGGCGCAATCATTGGCGGTTTCATCATGGCTCACGTTTTTGGCGCGGGGCAGGGCGGTCTGATTTACAGCATCCTGGTCGCAACCCTTGGTGCGGTCATTCTTACGTTTCTGTTGCGCCTCGTAACGGGCAACCGGACGGCATAGCCACGTGCAGCCAGTCCGCTTCCGGAGCTTGAGAGGCTACTGCAACGCAGGAGGAGCGCTGTCGGGCATGAGTTGCCTACGCGCTCCCCACCGGGTTGCCGGAATTATCGGTATTCCATGATTCCGACTGGAAAGCAATAAAGATGGCAGTCCACTGCTGTGTGCCGGGAAGATAGATGAAGATGGCGCCATCCTGCCACACACCATTGTCCGCGCCGTAACTGTTCAGAGGATTGCCCTGGTTCATGTGAATATCATGAATGCCATCGACCTTCCCACTGTCTGCATAGGCGCTGCCGAAGGCGAAGATGGTTCCCTTGTCAGCGATGGTTTGGTTGAGCACTGTGTCGACCGCGTTCTCGAGAGGCGTCGCGTGGTCCGTGATGTCAGCTTTTTTCGACAACAGCGTCATCTGGGCAAGGGAGATCATTGGCTTGCCATTGATCTGTTCGCGCACGAAATCCAGGGCGAGGCCGCCGGGCCGGCTCTCGAGCGCAGTGATGCCAGAGTTGAGAGCAAGCAGCGCCGGTGCATTCGGCGGCTGGAAGTTGTTGAGAATTGCGTAGAGAACTTCCGAACCATCCTTTGACTGGATGTTGACCGCGACGGTGAACGGGCCACCCGCGGCCTGCATGGTGATCTGGTAGTGGATACTGGTTCCTGTTACGATCTTGCCGGCGGTCGGCTGACCCTTAAGAACACTGTAATTGGTAATCGGCATCGGTCCTCTCCTTCAACTCCCCTGGCTATACGATGCCGGAGTTGTGAGTTGCGGGCTCGCCTGCCCGCTTCGTCGAAGTGCTGCCGGCGCGTGTGGTCAATTATTTAGCTGTCGCCTGGCTAATGGTATCCAGCTCAGCGATGGTTTTCGCAGAAAGCTGAAGCTTTGCGGCGTCCAGGTTCTCGCGCAGATGTTCGACCGAAGACGTGCCTGGAATGAGCAGGATATTCGGAGAGCGCTGCAGAAGCCATGCCAGTGCGAGCTGCATCGGCGTTACCTGCAGAGCGGCAGCCTCTGCGTTTAATTCCTCAGACTGGAGCGGGGTGAAGCCGCCGAGTGGAAAAAACGGAACAAAGGCAACGCCTTCCCTGGCAAGTTCGTCGATGAACTCGTCATCTTTGCGGATGGCCAGGTTATAGAGGTTCTGTACGCATACGATCTTTGCGATGTTCCCGGCTTCCGCAAACTGCCGCGCATTGACATTGCTGAGGCCCAGATGGCGGATCAGGCCTTGCCGCTGCAACTCCGCGAGAACGGTGAGCGGTTCTTCGATGGATGTGTCCTCCGGTTGAATCGGGGGCCCGACACGCAGGTTCACTATATCGAGCACGTCAAGGCCGAGGTTGCGCAGGTTGCTATGGACGCCTTCCGTCAGGTCTTTGGCAGATAACGCGGCATTCCACGAACTATCGTCGCCACGGCGCGCGCCAAGCTTGGTCACGATGACCAGGCCGTCGCGATATGGGTGAAGGGCCTGCTTGATGACCTGGTTGGTGACGTGCGGTCCGTAGAAGTCAGCTGTGTCGATGTGGTTGATGCCGGCGTTGATGGCTTCGTGGAGGACTGCGATGGCCGCATTCATATCCTTCGGCGGGCCCCAGACGTGCGGGCCGGCCAGTTGCATGGCGCCGTAGCCCATGCGGTGCACGTTCATCGAGGTGCCGGGAAAAGTGAAGCTGCCGCCTAGTAATGCTCGAGTCGTCATTCGTTCCTGTCCTTCGCGTGCTGCAGTTCCATTTGGTCGCTTACACATTTTTAGATGAAGGAAGCCTCAGTTTGGGAGTTCGCATTGGCCACAGCCGTCTTCAGTGGTTATCAAACCCGTAAAGCGCCCCGGGCAGGCACGATCAGCCGCAAGCGTGGAAGCGATTCTCGAAGCAACCGTTCAGGTTTTGGTATCCGTCGGCAAAGAACGGTTGACCACGACCCGGGTTGCGGCGCGGGCGAGTGTTTCCGTCGGAAAACTCTATCAGGATTTCCCGAAGAAGAGTTCCCTTCTGCAGGCGGCCCTGAAGCGCCATCTGTGCGAAATGGTGGAAGCCATTGAAGCAGTGTGTGCAGCAGCAGGTGGCAAACCCCTGCGCCACATGGCGACTGCACTGATGAAGGCTTTTCTCGCAGAAAAGATGCGGAACACAAAGACCAGCGTTGCGCTTTATTCCGTCAGCAGTGATGTGGGTAGCGGGCGGTTCTTGTGTTTATCCACGAGCATGGCGCGCGAATGTGAGAACCTAATCTGCATGACCAGTACTGCCATCCTTGACCTTCCGGTTCGACGCATCAACGGCTCCTCCACTACGCTGGCCGAGCATAAGGGGAAGGTGGTGCTGGTGGTCAATGTCGCCTCGAAGTGCGGATTGACGCCGCAGTACAGTGGCCTGGAGCGGTTATACCGCACTTACCGTGATCATGGCTTCGTTGTTTGCGGCTTCCCGGCGAATGATTTTGCCGGCCAGGAACCGGGATCGAACGAAGAGATCCAGGGCTTCTGCACGACAACCTTCGGCGTGGACTTTCCCATGTACGAGAAGGTGGAAGTCACTGGCGGCGCACGCCATCCTTTGTACACGGCACTGATCGAAGCCGCACCGCAGACTACCGGCGATACTACCGGCTTCCGGCAACACCTGGTGGAGTTTGGCGTTACCCCGACCAGGGCGCCTGAAATTTTATGGAATTTCGAAAAGTTTCTGCTCGGTCGTGACGGCAGAGTGGTCGCAAGATTCGCTCCTGACCTGGAGCCGGAAGACCCCGCGATACGCACCGCCATTGAAACGGCGCTCGGCAACGCATAGCTGACTGAAGAAGCAGAAAATGGATGGCGGTTGCTTCGCGATTCAGGCAAAAGACTTCGTGCCCACCTTGGTGCCAACGAGAAGCAGCGTCTGGAACTGCGGACTAGCCGGTTCTTTGTGGACAACCGAGATCTGGATATCGGCAAAGCCGCTACGTTGCAGCATTCCTTCAAGCTCAGACTCGCTGAAACCAAGCCATTCGTCGGCATAGAGTTCGCGGGCTTCTTCAAAGCGATGCTTCACCAGGTCGAGGACCACGATTCTTCCTCGTGGATGGAGGATCCGCGCGGCTTCGGCGATGGCCCGCTCCGGATGCAAGGCATGGTGCAACGACTGCGAGAAGAAGACCAGGTCGACACTGGCGTCGTCGATCGGGACAGCTTCCATATCGCCCAAGCGGTATTCAAGGTTGGTGACACCTTCGCGAAGAGCCTGCTCGCGACCCACTTCGATCATCTTTGAGGACGTATCGACGGCGATCACCTTCGTAGCTCTCTGGGCCAGCAGGAGGGAGAAAGCTCCTTCGCCCGCGCCCAGGTCCGCGATGACCATCGGGGGCATCAGGCGCAGCAGTGCTTCAGCCACGCCTTTCCAGGACTTGCCCGGCACGTAGTCTTTTCCAAAGCGTCCGGCGACGCTGTCAAAGAAGCTCCGCATCTTGTCCTGACGTTTTTTGAGAACGCCTGGGATGGCAGCCTGGTCGATAGATGCTTCGGGTATTTCATGGCGGGCCTGCTCCAGCAGCCCGGCAATGACCTCGCCTCCGCTCTCTGCATGCAGACGATAAAGGCTGCTCTTACCGGCGCGTCGATCTTCCACCAGTCCGGCCTGTTTAAGCTGTGCCAGGTGGGTAGAGATGGTGCTCTGGCCGAGGTTGAGGATCTCCTGCAATTCAGCCACGGAAAGCTCTTCCTGTTCAAGGAGCAACAAAAGGCGCAGGCGATTTGCATCGGCTACAACCCGGAGGATTTTCACAATTGACGCCAAAGGTCAGCCTCTACACATCTAGATATCATGATATAACGATATGAGGAGAACCTGCACATGGCTACCGCAACGCTTGAGAGCATTGGCACTGATTACAAAGTCGCAGACATGAAGCTGGCCGATTGGGGCCGTAAAGAAATTTCCATCGCCGAGCACGAGATGCCGGGGCTGGTGTCCATCCGCAACAAGCATGCCGCGAAGAAGCCGTTGGCCGGCGTCCGGATCACCGGTTCGCTGCACATGACGATCCAGACAGCAGTTCTGATCGAGACCATGGTCTCGCTTGGCGCCGAGGTTCGCTGGGCCAGCTGCAACATCTTTTCGACGCAGGACCACGCGGCGGCCGCAATCGCAGCGACCGGCGTGCCGGTGTTTGCCTGGAAGGGTGAAACTCTCGAAGAATACTGGTGGTGCACCTATCAGGCGTTGAACCATAAGGGCGGCCTGGGGCCGCAGATGGTGATCGATGATGGCGGCGACGTCACCCTGCTGATTCACAAAGGCTATGAGCTTGAGAATGGCGACGGCTGGGTGAACACGCCGGGTGAGAGCCAGGAAGAGCAGATCATCAAGGACCTGTTAAAGAAGGTGCATGCCGAGGATCCCCAGCACTGGCATCGCGTGGCCAAGGAATGGCGCGGCGTGTCAGAAGAAACGACGACCGGCGTTCATCGCCTGTACAAGATGCTGGAACAGGGCAAGCTGCTGGTGCCGGCGATCAACGTCAATGATTCAGTGACTAAATCGAAGTTCGACAACCTGTATGGCTGTAAGGAATCTCTGGCTGACGGCATCAAGCGCGCCACGGATGTGATGGTAGCGGGCAAGGTTGCGGTCATCTGCGGCTATGGCGACGTGGGCAAGGGCTCGGCACAGTCGCTGCGCGGCTTAGGGGCGCGGGTGGTGGTGACGGAAATCGACCCGATCAATGCTTTGCAGGCTGCCATGGAAGGCTTTGAAGTGACGACGATCGAAGAGACCCTCGGACGCGGTGACATTTATGTCACCTGCACCGGCAATCTTGACATCATCACTTTCGAGCACATGAAGCTGATGAAGGACCAGGCGATCGTCTGCAACATCGGGCACTTCGATAACGAGATCCAGATGGACCAGCTCAACTCGGCGAAGGACGTGAAGAAGATCAACATCAAGCCGCAGGTGGACCAGTACAACTTCCCCGACGGTCACGCCATATTTGTGCTGGCTGAAGGACGCCTGGTGAACCTGGGCTGTGCGACCGGGCATCCGAGCTTCGTCATGAGCAACAGCTTTGCCAACCAGACGCTGGCGCAACTCGACCTCTGGGCAAACAAGGACACTTATAAGATCGGCGTCTACGTCCTGCCGAAGAAGCTCGATGAAGAAGTCGCCCGTCTGCACCTGGAGAAAATTGGTGTGAAGCTAACGACATTGTCACCCAAGCAGGCCAGCTATCTGGGCGTATCGGTAGACGGACCCTACAAGGCAGATCACTACCGGTACTAGAGCAAGATACCGGATGCTATGGTGCTTCTGGCTGGATACAGGGGCCTTTTCCTGGCGAAAAGGCCCCTGTTCATCGTATCTTCGTATCTTTGCTCGACACGTTCAGGTAATTTGCAGGTAATTTGCGCTAACTTTCAACGAGATGTAAAACAAAGCCCGCTTGCCTTCATGGCCGGCGGGCTTTTCTTTGACTTACGAACGCCCCAATATTGGGCGCTAATGGGTGCAATTGGGTAGCGATAGTGGTTTTTGGGTGATTGTGGGTGTAAATGGGTGTAAATTGGGAGTGTGTTTAACCCTGCCAGCCTCGATATTAATCCGCAGATTCTCCGGCTGATCGCGCGGCTGGATGAGTTCAAGGGGACGTGGCGCGTCTCAGACACTGACACATTCGAGCCAATGACTTCTTTGCGGAGGGTGGCGACGATCCAGAGTGTCGGCTCATCGACACGCATTGAAGGAAGCCGTCTGTCGGATGCTGCGGTTGAGAAGCTTCTTGCGCGGCTGGACTTAAAGCGCTTTGAAACCCGGGATGAACAGGAGGTCGCCGGCTATGCGGAAACGATGGAGCTGGTATCTCGATCCTGGCAAGAGATTACGCCGACGGAGAACCACATTCGGCAGCTGCACCGCGATCTGCTCAGATACAGCGAGAAGGACCTACATCATCGCGGCGACTACAAGAAGCAGGGCAACAGTGTCGCAGCGTTCAATGACGCAGGAAAACAGGTCGCCGTGGTCTTTGAAACTGCAAGCCCGTTCGATACGCCGCGACTGACGCAGGAAGCGGTGCAGTGGCTGGAAGCCGAAACGAAGAACGATCTGCTGCATCCGCTGCTGCTGATCGCCATCTTCATCGTGGTCTTTCTGGAGATTCATCCATTTCAGGATGGTAATGGCCGACTTAGCCGCATCTTGACTACGCTGCTTTTGCTGCGCGCGGGTTATACGTTCACGCCTTATAGTTCGCTTGAGCGCGTGATCGAACAGAACAAGGAAGGCTACTACCTGGCACTCCGGCAGACGCAGGCCACCATTCGTAGCGGTGAGCCTGACTGGCAGCCATGGGTGTTGTTCTTTCTCCGCTCATTGCAGCAACAGGTAACGCCGCTGATGAAAGTGCTTGAGCAGGGTAGAAGTGCATTCACCAGCATGCCGCGTATCTCGGCACAGATCATGGCCGAGGTTCAGCAGAACCGGCGGGTCACGATGAGCGAAATGGTAGAGCGTACGGGTACCAGCCGTAATACGCTGAAGCAGCATTTTCGCCGACTGGTTCAGGATGGGCACGTGGTCTTGTATGGGAGCGGTCGCGGCGCCTGGTACTCGGTGCCGCAATAGCAGGCACTCGCGACCTGAGCACACTACAGACAGCAGCACATAGCAGGCGGCTTGCGAGAAGAAGGTTGGCCGCCTGCTGTCTAGAGCAAATTACCTGATGCTATGGTGTTTCTGGCTGGATAAAGTTGGCCTTTTCC
>CAZZXL010000160.1:0-12214 GCA_964658035.1 uncultured Acetobacteraceae bacterium | reverse complement strand
CTGCACTACCGTCTCCAACAGTCTCGTCTGCAGTTTGAACAGTGCCTCCGGAAATGAGGCCTAGCCGTGGCCGAAACCTTTCGACAACGTGTGATCCGTGCCGATGGGCGTGCCTTCAACATCGTCCAGCATCGTGCGCATCTCACCTATTGCTACACCGGCTGTTGCTGTGGCATTACCGAGCGCGGCTATGCAGCGGTACCGGTCGACGTCTACACCGAGGAATGGCTTAGCCGCAAAATTCGTCAGCATGTCCACCTGACGCGAGGAGGCTGCCTGGGGCCCTGCGCCCTGGCTAATGTTGTCAGCCTGGTCTTCGACGGCAGATCAGTCTGGTTCCACTCGGTAAATAGTCCCTGGCAGGTTCGGCAGATCTACGACTACATCGACGCGATGCTTGCAGCCGACCGCTTTCTGCAACCTCCCTCCGACTTGAGCGAATTTGTTTTCAATTACTACGATTGGGACGTACGCAAGACCGGTGACATGCTGCCCGCGTCCGTTCTTTCCAAAACGCCTCCGGAGGCAAACGGGGCCATCATGCTGCTCTCGCATGCGGACACTGACCTGCTGACGCTCATGAGGGCATCTGAGTTGCTGCCTGCGGAGCTCAGAGTCAGCGCCTTCTCTCTGAACGCACTGCGCAACGAAGACCAGCTTGCCGTACTGATCAACGGAGAAATGAGTAAAGCCCGGGTCATTATCGTTCGGTGTCACGGCCCGCTGAGTTGCATTCCGGGCTTCGATTGGCTGCGCCATGCCTGCATGGAGCGCGGCCAGTCACTTGTGCTGGTGAGCGGTTGCGGTGAGAACGGTTCGGAGTTTTCTGAGACCATCAACATACCTGCCGACATCATGCAGAGTGCCGGCGAATACCTGTCGCTCGGCGGCGTGCAGAATTTTGCCGAGCTGTTCCGTTTTCTTTCCGATCGCATCATGCTCACCGGTCATGGCTATGCACCGCCGACCCCCATGCCTGAGCATGGAATCTATCTGGCGAACACCGAGGACGCTACCGTAACTGCAACCGTTCAAGATTGGCACCGGCAGGCCGATCCTGCCAGAGCAACGGTAGCTGTGCTCTTCTACCGCGCCCACTGGATGAGCGGCAACACTGCCTTCATCGACACCCTTGCGCAGGCACTCAGCGATAAGGGTGTCAACGCGCTTTGCGTCTTTACCTCGAGCCTGAAGGCCAGGGAAGATGGGCGACCGGCCGTTTTTAAGCTGATCGAAGGCCGGGCGGATGTTCTGGTGACGACACTTTCGTTTGCGCTCGGCGAAGTCAACACCGGTTCGGTTACGCAGCCCGGGGAGTCGATGCTGTCGTTTGAACGCCTCGGCATTCCTGTCGTACAGGCAATCGCATGCCAGGTGCCCCAGGGAGCATGGGAAGGTTCGAGACGTGGACTGAATGCCGTTGATACCGCTGTCAATGTCGCCATCCCGGAGTTTGATGGCCGCATCATTTCCGTACCTTTTTCGTTCAAGGAACGCAGCAGGACTGGCGGCGAGAGTCTCTACGCGGTCAACGAAGATCGGGCCGCGCGTGTTGCCGGCATCGCCAGCCGTCTGGCCGCGTTGCGAAGAACGTCAAATAAAGACCGGCGTATTGCTTTCGTCCTGACGAACTCCGCGGCCAAGGCTTCGCAAGTGGGTGGAGCAGTAGGGCTCGACACACCTGCTAGTTTATTGACGACCTTGCACGCGATGCGGGCGCGTCATTACTCAATCACGGCCCTGCCTGGGACCTCCGATGAACTGATGCATGACCTGCTCGGTCGCGGTACCTATGACAACAATCATCCACTGGATCCGGCCCAGGCTATGCGCTTTTCTCGCGCTGCCTACTGCAAAATCTACGCCGAGTTCCCAGCTAGACCGTCGCGTCGGATGCAGGATTTCTGGGGTCAGCCGCAGGATCATGGGCCGAGCATCAAGCCTGCCAAGAAGACAGACAAGAAACTCCTGCCGACCATTGCAGGCAAGGTGGTTTCGATTGATGCGGAAGAACCGTGGGGTGACGACCGCGATTATCTTTTTGCAGCGATGGACCTGGGCAACGCGATGATTGCGCTGCAGCCGCCGCGGGGTTATGGCATCGATCCTGACGCCATCTATCACACCCCCGATCTACCTCCGACTCACCACTACGCGGCGTTCTATCGTTGGCTCGCAACTCCACAGGTAGACGGCGGATGGGGGGCTGACGCGATCGTCCACATGGGTAAGCATGGCACCCTGGAATGGCTGCCCGGCAAAGGTATCGGCCTTTCAGGCGAATGTTTTCCTGATCTTCTGCTTGGTGACATGCCACTGGTGTACCCATTCATCATCAACGATCCCGGAGAAGGCAGCCAGTCAAAGCGGCGCGCCCACGCGGTGATCATTGACCATCTCACTCCTCCCATGACCTCTGCCGAAACCTACGGCCCGCTGGCCGAATTGAACCAGCTGGTCAATGAATACTACGCGGTCGAAAAGCTTGATCCGTTGAAAGTGCCGTACCTGCAACAACAGATCTGGCAGCTGGTAGAGAAAACCAATCTCAAGGCTGATCTTGACCTGAAGACCATGATGACCCGTGAGCGTGGCGATCATAGCCACGAGTGGGATGACACCCTGACGCCTGAAGGCATTCCTGCTCAGCTCGCCACCATGAACGGCAACGAAGTCGCCCATCTGATAGAAGATCTCGACGGCTACCTGTGCGAGCTGGGCATGGCGCAGATTCGCGATGGCTTGCACATCCTCGGCCAGGTACCCTCCATGCCGGAGATGCTGCGCTCGCTCACCCGGCTGGCAAATGCTCCCGCTCCCAGCCTGCAGGCAAGCCTTGCGAGTGCGTTCGGCTTCGATTTGACGGACCTGCTCGAACGCCCGGGCGAACGTCTTGAAGCTTCAAGAGAGTTGCTGAGCCACGCTTGCCATACCCGCGCAGATGCCCTCGAGATTCTCGATCGCGCTGCGCTCGATCTTTACACCATGCTTGAATCTTTCGGCTTTCGCAGCAAGTTGATTGGGGAAGTGCAACGGGCGGTACTGGGGTTGGAATACGCCGACATCACAGCTGCGCTGACCTTCGCCTGCGACGAACTTGTCCCGAAGCTCGAACAGTCCGGCGACGAAATCGAACACCTGCTGGATGCTCTTGAAGGCAAATACATTCCCGCAGGACCTGCGGGCGCGCCGACACGCGGCATGGCGCACATTCTACCGACCGGCCGCAACTTCTATGCAGTCGATCCTCGCGCTCTGCCGTCGCAGGCAGCCTGGCGCGTTGGCCAGCAGCTTGCCCGCGAAGCCGTCGCTCGCTTCCACAAAGAAGAGGGGAAGTATCCGGAGATGATAGGGCTCAGCGTCTGGGGAACCTCCCAGATGCGGACCCATGGCGATGACATCGCCCAGGCATTTGCACTGCTCGGCGTGAAACCGACGTGGAATACGCAGTCACGCCGCCTGGAGGGAGTAGAAGTCATTCCGCTGGAGCAGCTCGGCCGGCCTCGCGTTGATGTGACACTGCGGATCAGCGGCTTTTTCCGTGATGCCTTCCCGCACCTGATTGACACCTTCGACCAGGCCATTTCCATGGTCGTTGAGCTCGACGAACCGCTCGATCAGAATTTTCCACGAAAGCACTATCTCGCTGAGCTAGAGACCAAGAAGGACATGCCTGTGCATGAAGCCGAGGCCGAAGCGCGCTATCGCATCTTCGGATCGAAACCAGGCTCGTACGGCGCCGGTATTCTGCCCCTGATCGAAACCGGCAACTGGAAGGACGATCATGACTTTGCCAAAGCTTTTCTGGCCTGGGGAGGCTACGCGTATGGCAGGGGCGCCGATGGAGTCGATGCCCAATCAATCTTCGCGGAGCGTCTGAAGTCCATCGAAGTCGCTCTGCATAATCAGGACAATCGCGAGCACGATATCTTCGACTCCGATGATTATTTCCAGTTCCACGGCGGCATGATTGCTTCCATTCGTGCACTTACCGGTACGCAGCCGAAAGCTTACTTCGGCGACAGCTCCAGACCCGAGTCGGCCCAGGTGCGGGACCTGCGTGAAGAAGCACTAAGGGTTTACCGTTCGCGCGTGATCAACCCGAAATGGATTGAGTCAATCAAGCGCCACGGCTACAAGGGCGGCCTGGAACTGGCTGCTACCGTCGACTACATCTTCGGCTTCGATGCGACTGCGCAGATTGCTCCCGACTTCGTCTACGAGGGACTTGCGGAGCATTACGCGCTCGACGGTGGCATGCGAAAGTTTCTTGGCGCGGCGAATCCGTGGGCACTCAATGCCATTGCCGAACGACTGCTGGAAGCAGCAAAGCGCGAGCTGTGGGAAAATCCTGCACCTGAGATCCTGGATGCCTTGCGTAGTGTCCTGCTTGAAACAGAGTTACTGCTGGAAGCTCAGGGCGAAAAAGTGCCGATGCGAACACCTGAACAAATGCCCGAGGCAGTTCGATGAAGCCAGCTGGCTATCCCTTTGCCGCAATCGTCGGCCAGCCGGAGATGAAGCTGGCGCTGCTGCTGGCTGCTGTCGACTGGCGTCTGGGCGTCCTGTTGCGAGGCGACAAGGGTTCAGGGAAAACGACCACTGCTCGTGCGCTTGCGGCCCTGCTGCCGGCACCGGCGCCATTCATTAATCTGCCCATAGGCACAAGCGAAGATCGGCTGCTTGGCGGTCTGCATCTTGAGCGAACGCTGAAGGGTGATCCTGTTCTGAAACCCGGTTTGCTCGCCGAAGCGCATGGCGGCGTCCTCTATGTCGATGAGGTCAACCTGCTCCCCGCACATCTTGGTGACAGCCTGCTTGATGCGGCTGCCAGCGGCGTGCATGTCGTCGAACGCGAAGGCCTAAGCGCGATTCATCCAACAGAATTTATTCTGCTGGGCAGCATGAACCCGGAAGAAGGATCCCTGCGGCCGCAGTTGATGGATCGTTTTGCCCTTTCAGTCACTGTCCTCGCATCGCTCGACTCCGCCGAACGCCGCATGGTGATGGAACGACGGCTCAGCTTCGATCGCGACCCTGCACAATTTGCTTTCGAATGGTCTGCGCCACAGGTAGCGCTGCAAGCCCAGGTCGTTTCTGCAAAGGCTGCTCTCCCTGGCGTGACCTGTTCCAGCGACATGATGGAACAGATCACTTCCACCATTTGCAAACAAGGCGTTCGCTCCCTGCGAGCAGATCTGGCCGTGGTGCGTGCCGCCATCGCCTACGCAGCTCTGCAGGAGGCTGCCTGCGTTGAAGCTTTCCATGTTGAGACGGTTCTTCCGTTAGTCCTTGCGCATCGGACGCGCGACAGTAATCACTCTGTGCCAAGGCCGCCTGCACCGCAGCCGCCGTTGCCCAAACCCCATTCATCTGACCAGTCGCAGACTAAGACCCAGGACCAGGGACAACAGGATGCCAACCCCGTGCAGGAACGTGTCTTTGCCCCGTCGCCAGTTGAGGCTCCGGCCATCGATAAAAAATTCGGCGCCGCAAAGTCGAAAGGTGAAAAGGCGTCGGCAGATACCTGCGAGTGCGGACCAGTGGTTCGAAGCCGCCAAACGGATCGGCCGGTCGAGCTGGATCTTCGTGCCACGCTGAGTCACTCTCTGCGGGAAACAGGCAGTCTGCAACCTCGCGTTGTGGATCTGCACGAACGCATTCGCAAGCCAGTCGCCGGAACGCGTTATCTGTTCGTGATCGATTCCAGCGGTTCGCATGCGGCTCAGCAGCGGATGCGCACCGTCAAGGGAGCAGTCACCGCCATGCTCACCCGCTCCTTTAAACGAGGCGACGAGGTAGCATTGATCGTCTTTCGCGGAACCGCTGCGCAAGTCCTCCTGGAGCCGACGCAAGTGCTTCCCGATGCGTTCACGACGCTCGAGTATTTGCCTACCGGTGGCCGCACACCACTGGCTGCGGCTCTACAACAGGCAAGCAAGTATCTGACTCCTGAAACGCTTTTGATCCTGCTGACAGACGGCCGTGCCAACGTGTCCTCAATCGCCGAAGACCCGTGGCAGGAAGCTCTGGATACTGCCCGCCGGATGAGTTGCAGTGCAATCGTGGTTGACACCGAGAGCGCAGCACAGCGGCTTGGCCAGTGTGCCCAACTGGCAGAAGCTCTCGGAGCCCGGTACGTCTTTTTAGATGAGCTGGGCGAGATCGACAGCCTTTCGGTCGAAACTCAGCGGCAGAGGCAGGGAGCGTAGCTTGCGAGAACGCCAAGACAATTCGGTGATCCTGGTTTTAGGAGGCGTGCGCAGCGGCAAGAGCCGGTATGCACAGCAGCTTGCTGAGTACTCCTCACGCGTCAAGTTCGTAGCGACTGCAGAACGTCGCGAAGATGCAGAGATGCAGCGGAAAATCGAACGCCATCGTGCCGAGCGGCCGGACCACTGGACGACCGTTGAAGAAACGATCGCACTGGGCAGGATCATTCAAGCGAATGAAGAGGAGTGCGACGCCATTCTGATTGACTGCCTCACGCTCTTCGGCTCGAACCTGATGGAGAAATACGAGCACAGTCAAGAAGGCCTGGATGCTTGCGTCGAAGAGCTTTGTTCTGCGTTGAAAGTGACCACGCGCAAAGTCATCCTGGTGTCGAATGAAGTTGGCAGCGGCGTCGTACCGGCGTATGCATCGGGCCGCCGCTTCCGCGACCTGGTCGGTGAAATCAACCAACGGGTTGCCGCCGTGGCCGATACTGTGATTTTCATGGTCGCTGGTCTACCTTTGCTGCTGAAGGGTTCCTTGCCTGGTTCTGCGGAAGCAGGTCGTGCATGAAAGGCTTCCTGGTAGCGGGCACAGCCAGCGGCGTCGGCAAAACGACTGTAACGTTGGCGATCACTGCTGCGTTACGTCGTCGGGGGCTTGTTGTTCAGCCTTTCAAGGGTGGCCCCGACTTCCTCGATACCGGTCACCATACGCGCATCTCGGGGCGACCTGCCCGCAACCTCGATTCCTGGATGCTCTCCGCGGAAGCCAATCGCGATGTACTTCGTCATGCAGCACAAGGTGCAGAGATCCTCGTCGCTGAAGGCATGATGGGTTTGTTCGACGGCAAGGACGGCTCGACCGAATCGGGTAGCAGCGCGGAGATTGCAAAGCTGCTCAAACTGCCTGTAGTACTGGTGCTCGATGCAGGCAAAACGGCCCGTAGTATTGCCGCCGTGGTCCTGGGATTCGAGTTGTTCGATCCTGAACTTCCATTAGCGGGAGTGATTCTCAATCGCGTGGCTGGCGAGCGCCATTTCCACATGCTGGAAGCTGCAATCCAGTCGGCATGCAAAACGCCGATCCTGGGATCTTTGCCTCGTGAACCACTGATCGCCATTCCGGAGAGACATCTTGGATTGCAGACAGCGGAAGAAGGCAGGGGTGGCGCCGAGCTTGAAGAAAGAATCGATCGGTTGGCGGCCCTTGCTGAGAAGCATCTCAACCTGGATCGTCTGATGGAACTTGAGTGCGGACTGGATTTCGGTTCCGGGGGCTCTTCAGGTAGCAGCCAGGTCGTTGAACAGGTACGCATCGGGGTGGCGCGCGACCGGGCCTTTTCCTTCTACTACGAAGACAACCTGGACCTGCTGCAGCAGCATGGCGCCACGCTTGTGCCCTTCAGCCCGATGCATGATGATGGCCTGCCCGCTGATCTTGATGCTCTCTACCTTGCCGGCGGTTATCCGGAACTTTACGCCGATCAAATCACTGTCAACGGGTCCATGCTTTCTGCCATTCGGGGCTTTGCTGCATCGGGTCGACCAGTCTACGCAGAGTGCGGCGGCATGATCTATCTAACCCGTCAACTCACGACAAGCAACGGAACCACTTATCCGATGGCCGGTGTGCTGCCTTTTCAGATCGAGATGACCGCTCGCCTGGTAAATTTCGGCTACGTAACCATAACGCTCACGGATGATTGTTTGCTTGGTAAGGCGGGCACCGTAGTCCGCGGCCACAGCTTCCACTACTCTCGCATCGCACAAAGCGCAGTAACAGCTACGAACTATCGTGTTCAATATTCCTTGTCAGGTCGTACGGAGCAGGAAGGTTACCGTGTTGGCAATGTGCTGGCCAGCTATGTTCACCTGCACTTTCGCGCGGAGCCGACGATAGCTCAGCATTTCGTCCAAGCAGCCATCACCAGTCGGATCGCGCACCTGGTGGCCCGATGACGCCGAATGCTGATGCCATCGTCACCAGACTTCTCAGTGGGATCGAGCCGCCGGATGAGAATTGGCGGACGCGTGCACGGGCAAGACTTGATACGCTGACCAAGCCACTTGGCAGCCTCGGCAAACTTGAAGAACTTGCGGCTCAGCTAGCGTCAATCTATCGGCAGGAACTTGCGTTGCCGCTCAGCAAAGCCGTCTACGTATTCGCCGCCGATCATGGGGTAACGGTGGAAGGGGTCAGTGCCTATCCGTCTGCAGTCACTTATCAAATGGTGCTGAACTTCCTGGCGGGAGGGGCCGCCGTAAGTGTGCTGGCCCGATTGCATGGTGTGGCGTTGCATGTAGTCGACGTAGGGGTGGACGCAGACTTCAACACTGCTGCCGGACTGCTTCATCACAAGGTCCGCAAGGGTACACGCAATATGCAGCGCGAAGCCGCAATGACCGACGAAGAACTGGCGCAGGCCCTTCAGGTTGGCGCAAAATTTGCAGAAGAAGCCGCGGCCGCTGGACATGCTTTGTTGGCTATTGGAGAAATGGGCATCGGCAACACCACCTCCGCCAGTGCGATCACGTGCGCGCTGACGAGGGCGGATGCTCAAGACGCGACCGGTCGCGGGACCGGGCTGGATGATGCGGCACATACGCGCAAGATCGCAGTCGTTGCAGCAACTTTGAAACTGCATTTTGAAAATGATCCATCTCCGCGTCCTTTAAAAGTGCTGCGTTGTGTCGGAGGCCTGGAGATTGCGGCCATGACCGGCATGATTCTGGCAGCGGCACGAAACCACATCGCAATCGTGATAGATGGATTCATTTCGACCGCTGCAGCGGCTCTGGCAGTAGCGATTGAACCGAGTGTGCGAGGCTACCTGATCGCCGGCCATCGCTCGGAAGAACCCGGCCACAGGTTGCTGCTCGAAAGCCTGCGCCTTTTCCCGGTCCTTGACTTGCAGATGCGTCTCGGCGAAGGCAGCGGCGCTGTGCTGGCCATGCCGATCATCGAGTCGGCCCTGGCGCTCTACTCTCAAATGGCGACATTCAGTTCGGCTGCGGTCAGTGAGGCCATCGCTTGAGCGGCGCAAAGTTTGCACGTGGTCTTGGCTTGGACTTTCTCGCGGCTATCCAGTTCCTCACGCGCATTCCGATATCTGATCTACCCTACGATCCAGGTTCACTGCAGCGGGCAGTCAAATTCTTTCCCTTGGCCGGTCTCATCGTCGGAGCAGCAGCCGCACTGCTTCACTCCCTGCTTACCCCACATCTTCCCAGGCTCGCGGCTGCCTTTCTGGTCGTGGTGTTTTTAGTTGTTTTGACCGGATGCTTTCACGAGGATGGTCTCGCCGATGCCGCTGACGGCTTCGCCGGTGGCTTCAGTCGCGAGAAGGTTCTGCTCATCCTGAAAGACAGTCGCATCGGCAGCTACGGTGGTGCCGCTCTTGCTCTCAGCCTGTTGGGCCGCGTGCTCCTACTTGCCTCTTTGCCCTTAGCCCAGGTTTCGCAGTACCTGATAGCCGCGCACGTCCTGTGCCGATGGACAACTCTTCCCCTGAGTTATTACCTTTCTCCCGCGCGGATTCAGGACAACGGGCTAGAGGTCGGCCAGGGGGCCCGCATCGCCAGGCTTACGACACGCGGCACCTTGATCGTGGGATCAGTCTTCGCTATCGTCGCAAGCGTGCTATTACTGCGCGTGCATGCGATCTTTCCATTAGCAGCAGCAGCTACGGTTACGATAGTAAGCGGCCTTTATTACCAGCGGCGCATCCAGGGTGTCACCGGCGACTGCTTCGGCGCCACGAACCAACTCGCAGAAATCGCGGTCTATCTTACCGGCGCGTGGATTGCATGAACGAACTGCTGTTCATTCGTCACCCCGAGACCGACCTGGCCGGCACATTCTGCGGCCAGGCTGACCCACCTGTGAATGCAGCAGGACTTCGGCAGCTTGGAGCATTGGTTGAAAACCTGCGCAGAGAACCGATTAGCGCTATCTTCACCAGTGATCTGCAACGAGCTTCCGCCGCAGCACAAGTCCTTGCTCAATTCTTTAACGTTCCATGCATTTCGCGCCGAGGTCTACGGGAGATTGGCTTCGGTCAGTGGGAGGGACTCGCCTGGAAGCAGATCGAAACGCTGGACAAGGCTTTCGCGGCCCAATGGCTCGATCAATTTCCGCGACTTGCCCCTCCTCAAGGTGAGTCGTACGATGCGTACGAAGCCAGGGTCAAGGCGGAGGTCGACTATCTTCTTCGCCTGCCTCAGCAAGGCTTGATTGCAGTTGTGACGCATGCCGGCGTGATGCGCCTGGTCCTCAAAAATTACTGCGGTGTAGACGAAAGCGCTACGTGGGTCCTGACCAGGGAATACTGCAGTACCTTCCGCTACCTGCACCACCTCCGCCCCGATCAACGCCTGCAGGAAGTACACGCATGACAACCCGGATGGCCAAGTCGATTCAGACAATCGAGCTGGTAGCCTGGGGCCTTGACCTATACGAAGGTCGTCCAGACTCCTACGCGCGGGAAGCAGGGCAGTCGCCTGACTGGATCAGTTTTAGAGAGGAAGATTTCACTTCCAGCGCACTCTGTGAAGAAGAATCAGCGGCACATCGAACGGCGTTGGAGTTGCAGCGGCAGCGGAGTGATCTGCAGGCGGAAATGATCGGGCTTGATTGGTATCTGGGCGTCGTCGACCTGCGTCGCCTGTTGACCTTTCAACGAAGACTATCGTTCAATGCGGCTCTTCCTGCTGCAATCATTCCGCAGCAGGAAGATTGGCTGGGACTGATGCAGATGGCCTTCGCTCCTCCAAATCCGGTCGAGTGCGATCTGATCCGTGAAGCTGATGGCAGGACGATTACCTTGCGATCAAGCAATCCAAATCTGCAACTGCGGGTGACGCAGGATCCCGGGACGCCTGTGGCTGTACACGCCGGCAGCCCGTTCTTTGAAGTGGCGGAGTACGCAGGACGCTGGTTCCTGCGCGACGGCTACCATCGCGCCTACCATCTGCTGCGGAAGAGTGTTTTCCTTGTGCCGGCCGTGGTGGTACTAGCCAGGACTCTCGAAGAACTTGGCGCCGACCAGCCGCGATTTTTTTCCGAAACTATTATTCTTTCGCACCATCCCCCACGCGTCACCGATTTCCTCGATGACCGTTTAACCATCCACTACGATCGTCCTCCAGCCATCAAGACATTACGGATCACGATGGAAGAGAGCATGGTCTACCCACAGCAACGCACGCTTTCAGGAGAGTAAATATGAGCATTGCAACGACCCGTGGCGACCGCGGTGAAACGGGCCTGGCGGGAGGGATCCGCATCTCAAAAGCCGATCTTCGCGTCGAATCCTACGGTACGGTCGATGAACTCAATTCGGTTCTAGGCTTCGCCCGCAGCATTTGCCAGGATCCGGAAATCAAAGCATGGACCGAGACGATCCAGCGCACACTGTTCCGGCTAGGTTCGGCGCTGGCAACACCGCCGGCAAGTAAGAAGCAGCCGCCGATAATTTCTCTTGACGACATAGCTATGCTCACCGACCTTGTCCACAAGATCGAAGGGATTGAAGGCATTCTCTCCGACTGGTCGCTGCCCGGGGCCCATACCGAATCTGCCGCGTACGAAGTGGCGCGGACTGTCTGTCGCCGCGCCGAGCGGAATGTGATCCGCTTTATTGAAAGCGGCGGCATCGTCCAGCCCGAAGTCATTGCCTACCTCAATCGGCTCTCCGACGCGATATGGCTTTTTGGACGACTGATTGAGTTCAACGCCGGCGTGGATGCGCGTCTTCGCGATGAAACGAAAACTGGCCCCAAGTGGTCGAGGGCGTGGTAATGGCTGAACCCGTCGAAGCAGAGATCACAAAGGCCGAGACCGCCGACTTCGATGAGTTCGAGCGTGATGCCATCTATCGCGCCATCGCCACGCGGCGCGACGTGCGAAGAGGTTTTATCGACAGGCCTCTATCTCAGGATTTGATGCATAGGCTTTTGGCGGCTGCGCATTGCGCTCCTTCTGTAGGACTGATGCAACC
>CAZZXL010000159.1:0-12278 GCA_964658035.1 uncultured Acetobacteraceae bacterium | reverse complement strand
CGGCGAATCACGAGAGTGCTGGCGTCAAGAAGAGCGTTCGCACGAACCGAGGAAATGTCTGGCTCAAAACTACACTGACACAGAGCGCGTGGGCCGCGACCAATCGCAAAGGATCGCGGCTGCGGTCACGATACCACTCCTTGAAAGTTCGATGCGGAAACAAGCGCGCCATCGTTGCGTTAGGACACACGCTCCTCAAGACCATATATGCCGTTCTCTCAACAAAGATGCCCTACCAAGCAGATTCTCCAATCACGACTGACAACAGGAATACCGAACGTGCGCAGCACCATATACGTTGTTTGAAGAAGCTCGGATACAACACGTTTGCCGTCGAGTAGAGCTACCTATTCTCAGAACAATGTCCTTTCTCATGCGTGATAGGAAAAGCATTAGGACTAGGCAGAAAATTGTTTGCTTACCTGTCGAGCATGCGCTCGGTTGCCTCCAAATCATCATGACTGAATCCGAACCGCAGAAGTTCTGGAGGAGTGAACACGAGTGCGGTTCCGGAGCCAGTCTCGAGTGGCAGGGCATAACCCGTCTTCACCTTTTCAAATTGCTGTTCGATGATCGACAGCTCACCGTTGAAGGCATGTTCCAGAATCTTGCGGATTTGGTCCAGGCTAAGTTGTGTTTCTGCGGTCGCTTTAGAAGCGAGGTTAGTAGCCATAGCACGTACTTGATGCACCGGATCTCCATTCTGCCAAACGGCCTCAAAGGTAAGCACGAAATCATCTTTTACGGTATTGGTAACCATGGTTAAGGACTCCTCGCAATGAGCCTAAACAGCATAACGCCAGTAAGCAGTTCCCTACCCTCTATCTTCACGGCACGGCTGGAAGCCCGTGCGCGGATGCGCGACTTCTTCAGTTCGCATATCCGCAACAAGAACACCCGACGCGCCTACCTGGAAGCTGTGCGGCAATTCTCCGCCTTCTGCGCCGAGATAAGCATCGTGGATCTCGCCCAGGTGGAGCCGATTCATGTAGCAGCATTCGTCGAGGCACAGCTTAAGCAGCACTCGAAGCCGACGGTGAAGCTTCGCCTGGCTGCGCTGCGCATGCTCTTCGACTGGATGGTTGTCGGCCAGGTGCTGGCCTCGAATCCTGCCCATGCCGTGCGCGGTCCGAAGCATTCACAGCGGCGTGGTAAGACGCCAGTGCTCCAGGCAGATGAAGCGAGGGCACTGATCGACGCGATCGACACCACTTCCCTGCCCGGCCTGCGCGATCGCGCTCTGATTGGCCTCATGGTCTACACCTTCGCCCGGGTCGGCGCAGTGATTTCGATGAAGGTGGAAGATTATTTTGTCCAGGGGCGTCGTGGATGGGTCCGGCTTCATGAGAAAGGTGGCAAAGAGCACGAGATGCCAGCACACCACAATCTCGATCGCTACCTTGAGGAGTACATCTCGAGCGCCGGCATCGCCCAGGACCGCAAAGGCCCGCTCTTTCGCACACGCAAGGGACGTGGCGGCGAGCTGGCCAAGCGTCCTTTGCTTCAGTCAGATGTGTGGAGGATGATTCGCCGGCGTGCGGCCGAGGCAGGAATTAAGACAGAGATTGGTTGCCATACTTTCCGTGCGACCGGAATCACGTCCTATCTCAAGAACGGTGGCAAGCTGGAAATTGCACAGCGGATGGCCAATCACGAGAGCGCGCGCACCACTGGTCTTTACGATCGGCGAAACGATGAGGTTTCACTCGATGAGGTTGAACGGATCGGAATCTGAAATAAGGGGTTATTGTGAGCTACAGCAGCAAAGCGAGGTTACCGATATTATGGTCCGGCGTCCGACTGTAAAGGAAAAGTGATTCGACGAAGAGAGTCTGCGTTCAAACCCACATTGCCATGAAGAACCTCTTTGATCCAACTCTGCTCAAAGACGTGCATCAACGGATAAGCCGCCTGCGCCCCGACAGTGAGCGGCATTGGGGTCAATTGCCAGTCACTCAAATGCTTTCGCATTGCACTGCTAGTCTTCACATGGCCATGGGCGTCATTAATCCGAGGCGGGCTCCGTTTCCTGGCAATGTAATCGGCCTTCTCATCAAACCGATGGTTTTCGGCAACGATAAACCGATGCGGCGCAACTCGCCCTCCGTGCCAGAGCTTTTCGTACCGGTCTCTACAAAAAGCGGATTTGATCGGGAACGGAACAAGCTTAGCGAAACCGTTGATAGATTCGCTTCAATGGGTGAAGCGTGCTGCTCACGACACCCGCATCCTTTCTTTGGGCCGCTCAAGCCACATCAGTGGGCGATTCTCATGTACAAACACCTCGACCACCACTTGTCGCAGTTTGGCGCTTAGTCGGGTAAGCCTCGATGAAGCGAGCATATTTGTGGCTTACCACCACTAAACTGTTCAATCGATGCAGGATAACGTCCTTTATCGCATATCAACTAAAACTTGACCGTCCCCCTAATGTGGGTTCCACCATGTAAACTTTTGTTGCGAATGTTTCGGACGTTTCGTTTATGTCGATTATTCTTACAGAAGGAGAGTATTGCTAATGCTTAGCACGCCAGTCACATTGCCAGAATCGGAAGAACAACAGATTCGGGAACTCAGCCGAATGCTGCAGCTAGGAACTCCTGCGCTTATAGGACCTGGGAATGAAAGGGTTGATCTCCCAGAGAGCGTGTACCACATCCTCAAAGATGTGGTGCGGTATATGAAGGCCGGGCGAGCGGTAACGCTTGTTCCACAGAAGCAACAGATGACAACACAGGCTGCCGCGAACATGCTTGGCTTTTCGCGGCCGCACCTGATCAAGCTTTTGGAAGCTGGGAATATCCCGTTCCAAAAGGTAGGACAGCATCGGAGAGTGCTTCTAAAGGACATTATGGATTTTCAAAAGAAGAGAGACTCTGCGCGACGGCAAGCGTTGGATGCCTTAGCTCGTTCTGAATTTGAGCAGGGCGCATATGAAGGGACCGGCATTCCCGATGGAGGAAGCGACGAATGAGGTCGGATTATCCCGCCATACTTGTCGCGTGTGTCCTTCTGACAATGCCCTTGGCGGACACGTTGTTGCGTATGGCGGAGACACCGCGACTTTACGTGCCGAAGTGGAACTCCGAAATCATTTCAGAGGTTTCGCGCAATCTTATCGGAAAGTTCAATAAGAGCGAGCAACAAGCTCAAGCAAGAGAAAATGCTCTGAAAGAGCATTTTCCCGAGGCTTGGGTAGATGATTATGAACTGCTCGTCCCGGTGATGACGAACGATCCCAAAGATCGACACGTTGTGGCAGCTGCGGTGAAGTCGAACACAAAGCTGATCGTCACATACAACGCCAAAGATTTTCCTGCGAACTCCCTCGATCCGTGGGGTATTGAGCGCCAAGGGCCTTCGACGTTCCTTATAAACCTCTATGACCTCGAGCCTGGAATTGTCGCGCAAAAGCTTACGGAACAAGCGCAAAACGTCGGAGTTCCCTTGGAAGATCTCCTTCGACGTTTAAACAAGAATGTGCCGGGGTTTGTGAGTTTCTTCTGCGAAGAGCAGAGAATCGATCTCTCCTGAACGCATGCGGATCGCGGATTAAGGCATGCTGCATCACCACTGAAAAGGTCGTTCAATGCTGACAAGCGATCAATCGTGAATATAGCCGAGCGTTTTGAGCCGAATCGCCAACGCTTGAGGACTGACCTTGTATTTCCGGGCCATTGACTGAATCAGTGCATCATGGGTGAGAGCGGAAGGAGGATCAGACATGAGCGGGTCACTGGTGGTTCTGACAGGGGCATCTGGCAGCGGGAAGACGACGATCGCTCTAGAGGTGGAGCGAGCGCAGCGCTCTTACGGCGAGCAGACACTGGCGTGCTGCGGGACGCTGGGGTTTGCCTCTCAGTATTTTATGCAGATTAAAGACGATAGTACGAAAATTTATTTGACATAACTCAGCTCTAACCTGATTATTTTTTGATCGAAAGATAGCCCTTCGCCTCATTCATCGAATTCTTGAGAAAGGCGATCAGATGATGAGAACAACTGAAAAATCTCGCAAGAACGCTCAAACTGCCGCCAAGCTTCGCGACCGGAACTCATTAAAGAACAACGGGCCTCGTAAAGAAGCACATCAATATGAAGGAGAACGTATGTCAGAGTTTGAAAGTCCGACGTTCAAAGTGGCCTGGGCGCGAGTTGTGGCTCGCGCAGCAGTCGACCCGGAATTTAAAAAAGCCTGTGAAACCGATCCACTTCCCCTGTTCAAGGAGCAGGGCTATGAAACGGACGATCACCAGGCACTCAGCGAGTACGTCAAGACTAATCTGCAGCCTGCGCTTGACGCTCTCGATAACAAGACATCTCAGCCTGATTCGGCTCAAGCGAAGCCCCAAGCTGAACAACAGGCTCAATACGCGGCTGGCGCATACCCGTGCGGAAACTGCCAGTGCGCAACCCAGCTTTGTTATTGTAATTGCGCGGCGACCATACCACGACAACAGGTGATGGCGTCCACCCAGCTTCGCGGCGCGGCGGCGGGTGGAGGATCTGTGACAACCGATGGCTGTTCCGGTTGTATCGGCACAGCGGGTTCGCTTGGCTCCTGGTGCGGCACCGCAGGCAGCGCGGGAACAGCCGGCAGCTATGGTTGTGGCGTAGTCAGGGATGACCTTATGGCTGCTGCAGCGGTAAGCTGTGTGGGTTGTGACGCAACTCGGGGTCACTGTGTGTCCACAATCGGATCTGCGGCAACCATTGTTAGCCCCAGTGTCGCTCAGGCCGTAAGGTCTACGCGGCTGGGGTATAGCGGAATAACGGCCCCACCAATTCAGACCGATGGATGCTGGGGTTCTGCCGGTACGGTCGGTTCCGCGGGTTCATTTTGCGGCTGCGCAGGCTCGGTCGGCACTGCGGGAAGCTACGGAAGCCATGTGCGCGACACAGTCGCACAGAGGGCCGCCGCTCCAATAGCGTCCACACAACTGGGTACGGTGCAGATGGACGGATGCTGGGGTTCTGCTGGCACCTTTGGCAGTGCAGGTTCATTTTGCGGCTGCGCAGGCTCTGCGGGTACCGCGGGAACCTACGGCTCGCACGTAGCGGAAAGCATGGCCCGTAGTGGATCTCTCGCTAGCATGAGACCACTCGTAACATCGACACGGCTCGGTGCGTCCATCGCATCGCATGCGGTTCCCGTTTTGCAACCTGACGGCTGCTCCGGCACGATCGGTACCGCAGGATCCATCGGCTCCTGGTGCGGCACCGCGGGCAGTGCTGCGACCGCGGGTTCCTATGGCTGCGGCGTTCACGCGGACTACGTCTACTAATCTCAAAACACAGCCGACGCAACACGTTGACTCTGTCATCAATGCACAAAAGCCAAGTATTGCTTTAACAATTTGAAAGCAAAAGAGGGTAGCCCCAGTGCTGCCAGGCCACCCTCTTTTTATTCAAATGGGTAGGTCTAGTGGCCCTCAGGATTGATAGACCAGGAGTGGGAGTCTTGCATCGTCCAAAACTGAAAGATCATTACCACATCGAGCATGTGCCAGCGGAAGGCTACTTCCTCCTCGCAGAGGATCAGGCCTTTGTTCTGGAAGGAGATTGCCTTCCGCACATTCTTCCTCTTCTGGACGGCACTCGAACTGTTCCGGAAATTGTTTCCCTTTCTCACCACGCAGTTGCTCCGGAGACGGTCACTGAAGCGATCAACTCGCTTGCCATGGCGGGGCATATCACGGAAGCCGATGAGCATACGGATGCTTGTCTCGCCGCGCTTTGGTGCGAACTCAACGCCGACCCACGCGTTGTGCGCCGATTATTGCACTCCACCAGTGTGTACATCAAAACCATCGGCGACATCAATCCGGCTCCCCTTGTCGGTATGCTTGCCCGCTTTGGTTTAGCCACATCCTTAGGGTCGGCCGTGCTCCAGATCGTATTAACGGATGACTATCTTCGCCCCGAACTCGAGCGTCTGAACCGTGAAAACCTCGCGCGCAAAATGCCTATGCTGCTCGTCAAGCCTGTAGGGGCAAGGCTCTGGGTTGGCCCCTTGATTGTTCCCGGACGGACAGCCTGTTGGCGCTGCCTCCAGGAGCGTCTGCGCGGCAACCGTGAGGTGGAATCCTATGTTGAACGGAAAACCGGCAAAAGTGGTCCCTTTCCTGTGGCTCGCATCAACCTCGAAGTCACCTCGCAGCAGGCCTATGCGCAGGTTGCCATGCAGGTGGTTCGCTGGCTGATCGAGGGTCGAAATGCCAGCCTCGAATCCCGCATCCTTGTCAGCGATACGATACGGCTCGAATCGGCTTTCCACTACATCGTCAAGCGGCCCCAGTGCGATCATTGCGGTGACACCAGGCAGGGTTTTCGAGCGGCTTACCCCATGCAGCTCAAGGACGTAAACGGAACTGCGACCCAGCAGCATGCTCAGAATGGTATCCGGTCCGAATCGCCTGAAAAAACTTTTCAACGATTTCAGCACCATATCAGCCCGATTACGGGAATCGTCAAAGAAGTCATTCCCTCTATCTGGCATGGCGAAGGCCCACTGCGTTGTTATGTTGCCGGCCACAATTTCGCCTTAAAAAACGATAGTCTTCACTTCCTCAAGGATGGGCTGAGGACACACAGTTCTGGAAAAGGCCAGACCGATGCCCAGGCTCGCACCAGCGCGCTGTGTGAAGCTCTGGAGCGGTATTCTGGGGTTTTTCGCGGCGACGAAACACGCATGACCCGGTCCTTTGATGAGCTTGGGGATGACGCCATCGACCCACGCAAGGTGATGCTTTTCAGCGAAAAACAATATCGCGAGCGCGACACTTGGCTGGCGCGCAAAAGCCGCTTTCAGGTTGTTCCGCTCCCGTTTGACCCTACCTGCCGCATGGAGTGGACACCTCTGTGGTCCTTGACAAGGAAGCGCAGCGCCTACCTGCCCACAAGCCTACTCTTCTATAACTATCCTTCAGAGCCCGACGCTTTTTTCTGCTGGGCAGATTCAAACGGCGCGGCTGCAGGACGAACGCTGGAGGAGGCTATTCTGCAGGGTTTGCTCGAACTCGTCGAGCGCGATTCGGTAGCACTCTGGTGGTACAACCGCATTGCGCGACCCGAAGTAGACCTTAACGCCTTTGGCAACGACTTCTTTGCCGAGGTAACAGCTTTCTACAAAGCGAGAAATCGAAGCTTTTGGGTTCTGGACCTTACCTCCGACCTGGGCGTGCCCGTATTTGTCGCGATCAGCCATCGCCTCAACGGGCCCACGGAAGACATCATGATGGGCTTCGGTGCCCATCTTGACCCGCGCATTGCACTTTCGCGGGCCGTAACGGAGCTGAACCAGTTCATCCCGGCACTGCTCAACGTAGATCGCAATGGGCGAACGCTTTATTCGATGCAAGATGATGATGCTCTTACCTGGTGGCAACATGCGAAAGTCGCGGAGGAAACGTATTTGCGTCCTCTACGGGAAGCTCAAAAGACTACTCCGGCCTTCTTCGCCCGCAAGGACGGGCTTGACCCCGCCGATATGCTTCCGTGCCTCATCGGAACACTCGAAACTAAGGGCTTCGACGTCCTCGTTCTCGACCAGACAAGGCCGGATATAGGTTTGTCTGTAGTCAAAACAGTGGTTCCAGGGCTCAGGCATTTCTGGGCCAGGTATGCGGCAGGACGTCTCTACGATGTGCCAGTCAAGATGGAATGGACTTCCCAGCCCACTGCGGAAAATGCACTCAACCCTACGGCGATGTTTCTATGAATCCTCTCGCCCACATTGCCATCCGCATCCTACCGGACCAGTCCGGCGACAACAATCTTTCCGGAATGCTGGCCGAAGATCTAGTCTCCGGACAAGTCGCCCTCGACACGCTGCACACTAAGTATCCGCATGCTCTACCCGGTCTTTACCGAGAGATCCAACGTTTATGGTCACTAAGAGCGATTGGCTTGATCAATGATGAGACCGATCCTGACATCTTCCTTACCCCTGGCATTCACGGCGACGTGCTGAAGCTCGCAGCGCCTGACGATGCGGCTGCCTGGAAGCTGTCTCGCTTTGCGTTTTTTCGCCGCGACGAAGATTCCTTCAAGGTTGAAAGTCCGAGGTCCTGTTGCAAGCTCGTTGTGTTGAACCCACGCTTTACGGCTTTGCTGTTCGAGCTTGCGCACCCGTCCGCATCGATCCGGCTTATGGAGCGGTGCGGATGGCTGGAGAGCGAAGACCAGTTGAATAGCTTGCTGGCGCTGCTGTCCATGGCAGCCATCGTCGAGCCTTGCGATCAGGCTGGGCTTAGCCCCGAAGACATAAGCGGCGATCTGATGACGTGGGAGTTTCACGACTTACTGTTTCACCACCGTACACGACTAGGCAGGCACGAAGAACCAACAGGCGCGCACTTCCGCATGAAAGGCAAGCTGCCGTTCCCCCCTGTGGTAAGGCACTCGACCTGGACTGCAAAACCAATCCAGCTCGACCCAGGTGCCACCATTCCGCTCGCGGAAATCCCGTTCTACCACGTTTTGGAAAGCCGGCGATCTATTCGCAAACATAACGTCCTACAACCCATAACAGCCCGCATGCTTGGTGCGTTTCTGTATCGCAGCGCACGCAACAAAAGTCGCTCAAAGGCTGAATTCGGTGAGTTCACTTCCAGACCATACCCCAGTGGTGGAGCAAGCTACGAGCTGGAACTCTATCTCACGATCAATCATTGCGCAGACATCCCGCGAGGCTTCTATCATTACGATCCGGAGCAACACCAGATATCACTCGTACAATCACCCAGCAAAGACATGGAAGAACTGCTTATGGAAGCCTGGGTGTCTTCTGCCAAAACCTGCTGGCCGCAGATTTTGATTACCATCGGAAGCCGCTTTCAACGGGTGTCTTGGAAGTACTCAGGTATTGCCTACGCGACGCAGCTTAAGAACACCGGGGCACTCTTCCAGACGATGTATTTAGTTGCGACTGCTATGGGCCTAGCGGCTTGTGGTCTGGGCCTTGGAAATTCTTCTCGGTTCAGTCGGCTTGCAGGCACAAACTATCTTGCGGAAGGATCAGTTGGTGAGTTCGCCTTAGGGACATCCGGCGAAGATCTTGGTGACTAAAGTCGTCGTCGAGGCTGTGGGTTTGTGGAACGCGCACTTCATCCGCGTTCCAGGTTCATGCGCACATTTGGTGATTCTTTCCCTGCGGTGCTTTTGTTTATTGGACTGTTAAATAGTGACCGCTATGGTGTAGAGCTGTAATGGCGTACTGCACTAGCGATACAGTAAACAGCCGTGTTTTTAGAGTCACACCCACCTCGGGGCAGTCGCTGTATCTGCAACTGATGCAGCAGATTAGGCATGCCGTTGAAACTGGGGCGCTCCGACATTGCGATCAACTTCCCGGTATTCGGACATTGGCCATTGAGCTAGTTGTCAGCCCGCACACGATTGCCAAAGCATACTCTGAACTCGAACACGAAGGGGTTTTAGAACTTCGTCAGGGTTCGGGAGCGTTCGTCACTACAAGTCGTCGCACTCGTTCGCTCTCGAATCGCATTCAGGCTGCTACTCAAAACATCACCGACCTGATCGAACAACTCCGTGAAAAAAACTTTCGCGACGAAGAAATTCGCAGAATGTTCGAAGCAGCCTTGCTTCATCAACCTGAACTTGTGAGGAAAAGATGACAAATGGCCTCGTCATTCAAACGGAGAGCCTTGGGAAGTCATATGGAAGCTTTGAAGCCGTCAAGGAACTCAATCTTTCAATTCGACCGAACACGATCACAGCCTTTCTTGGTCTAAATGGAGCAGGCAAGAGCACCACAATCAAGATGCTGCTTGGGATGATGCAACCAACTACAGGAGATGGCACAATCCTAGGTCAGCGGATCAGCGATCCTGTCGGGTGTGTTCGCACCCGCTCAAAAATCGCTTATGTGAGCGAGAATAAGCGGACTCTACGATTACATGACCGTAGAGCAGATGATTCGCATTACGAAAGCATTTTACCCGGACTGGCGCGTTGAGGAGGAGCAGAAGCTTCTGCTCCGATTCAAGCTACCCCTCGATCGGAAAGTTAAATCGCTTTCCAAGGGAATGCGAACGAAACTTGGCCTGTTGACGGCTTCCGCGCGACAACCAGAATTGTTGATTCTGGATGAGTCAAGCGAGGGACTCGATCCAGTCGGGATTGAGGAACTTCTCGAGATCCTGGTAGCGCGGTGCAGTGAAGGTACTACGGTCTTCTTTTCAGCAATCAGATTGCTGAGGTCGAACGGATTGGCGACCAAGTATGCATCCTCCATGCGGGGCGCCTGGTATTGGATTCCTCGCTTGATGATCTACGACAGTCGTATCGGCGTATTGATCTCGTTTTCCCAAACATGCCTGCAGAACATGATTTTCGGATCGCCGGCGTTGAAGAAATCCGTATTCGCGGCAATCAGATGAGCGTTATAGCCAGCAGGAACGCCGAAGCTGTTGTCGCTCGAGCACATGATCTTCGAGTCACCTCGTTTGAAGTGACTCCTGTGGGACTTCGAGACATTTTCCTGCAGCAGGTAAAGGAGAATTAAGCGATGGCCGACGAGACAGATCTTTGGTGGGACTACAAAAGCCCGACGGGACAGCTTGGCGTCCCAGGGGCCTTCTGCAAGCCCCTTTGCGGTCGTCCGAGAAACTGTCGTTTTCGCTGCACCTGCAGCGTGGATTAACCCGGTAAGCTGTTTAGGATCAGCGCCAGGATATTGCTAGCGTACATAAAATTCCGTTTCTTGAGGTGACGCCGTTTGGCCCATTTCTGACTTTGCTACGGTGAAACGGGGCCGCCGCTACGGTGAAACGGGGCCGGTTTTTGACTGCATATAAGGAAGCCTGTAGTTGCCTTTAGCTTTTGCATGTAGCTTAACTATTCCTAGTAGTCGGTGATGCTCGACGGAGGAAATGTAGAAAAGCGAAACAAGCGTATTGTAATTACAAATCCGCAATTACAATATGTGGGTGGAGTCAATTCGGTTTGAGTGGGACGAGGCCAAGAACCTGTCCAATCAGCAAAAGCATGACCTGAGCTTCCAGGAGGCTATGGAGGTCTTCCGCGATCCCTTGCAGGTGTCGGTTCAAGACCGGATTGAGGACGGGGAAGAGCGCTGGCAAACCTTTGGGGTGGTGCGTGGGGTGCTGCTGGTCATGGTGGCTCATACGCTCCGCGAAGAGGATCAGGCGCAAACTGTGGTCCGCATCATCTCCGCACGGCGTGCAGATCGCAAGGAAAGGCGGTTCTATGATGACGAAAACGGTTAGCTACACTCTGGACACCCTGCCGCCCCTTACGGAGGCGCAGGAGACCCATCTGAAGGCGCTGGCGGTACGGCCTGAGAGCGAGATCGACTACAGCGATATCCCAGCCCTCACCGAAGACCAGCTCAAGCACGCGCGGCGAGGTGTGTTCTACCGGCCTGTCAAGCACCAGATCACCGCCCGTGTCGATGCCGACGTACTCGATTGGCTCAAAGCACAGGGCAAGGGATACCAGTCCCGCATCAATGCCATCCTCAGGCGAGAAATGCTGGCCGCCTCCAAACAGGGATAACCGTCGCCGGAGCTGTGGGCAAAGTGGGAAACGCTTTTGGGCGTTTTCCAAGGCGGCTTCTTGCCGTTTTTCCATAGCTCGCCTCAGCTTCGAATAGCCCGGAAACCGTCTGGCGTGTCCTCCAGATGATTAAAGCCGTACTCAAGAAGGGCCACCTCAATTCTGGCAGTTTTTGGTGTGCCTACAATCTGCAGAACGCTGGAACGCTGTAGGGAACAGGCGCGGAATATTCGCCGTGATGCAAGTCGATTGTGTCCAGATTGGCAATCAGTGCGTCCTCTGGAGATGTGCTGTCGAACGACTTAAAAAGAGTTATTCCTTCCAGATGACTAGCAACAGGGTTTCGATTCCAGCAACACTGTGCGGCAGTTTGGTTATCCGGGCTATCAATGATCCAGACCGGACCGTCCTGCGCCAACGCGATGAGACGATCACCGAAGCATCGATCTAAAACAACTGTCACCCGGTATCGAGGCTTATCAGGCATTTCAGTCCTGTTCCTGGTCGCTGGCAGGTTTCTTGACAGTCAGGGTCAGGCCGAAGAGAGAAGCCTTGAGGCGTTCTGGAGAGCTCGCGGGTTGTCTCACGCGCCAGCTCATGACGCTGCTCGGGCGCAAGCTCACGGGGAAGAGCGATCTGCAGCTCCGTATAGGCACGGCCATTCCTCCGCTCGAAGGCGTCCGCGAGCGTTTCGCCTACACGCTGGCGGTGCATACGCCTTTGGCGAAGGACAACAT
>CAZZXL010000158.1:0-12286 GCA_964658035.1 uncultured Acetobacteraceae bacterium | reverse complement strand
CTTCGCCAGTGCCCGACGCGTCGCTATTGCCGCCACCAAGCACCTCGTTTGAGTCCGCATCAATGACCGAGATATCGCTTGGCTTTAATCCATCAACAGCGCCCGAAACCAGGCGCTGGATTGCCTGGCGCTCTTCTGCGGTAAATTCGCCGCGGCTTAACTTCAGCGTCACTGAAGCTTTTGCGCTCCGCTCGCGATCAAGAAAGACGGACTGGGTAGCCATCACCAGGTGGACGCGTGCACTCTTCACCCCGCCAAGCGTCATGATGGTGCGTTCCAGTTCCCCTTCCAGGGCGCGCTGGTAATTCACCTTTTCATCAAACTCGGTTTGCCCCCATGACACCTTGTCAAAGATCTCGAAACCCATGCGTCCACTATGGGTTGACTGGTTCGAGGCCACCTCTACACGTGCCGCATCTACCTGGTCTGCCGGCACAGTAATGCTTTTGCCATCGGGGCTAAGCTTGAAAGGAATTTTCTTGGCCGTCAGTTCTGCAGTAATTGCCTGCGCGTCCGACGACTCAAGATCCGTCATCAACGGCTTGTAGTCGGGCGTTGAAATAAAATGTGTGAAGAAGGCAAGCAGCCCCAGCGTCGCTACCAGGCTTGCGCCTAGAAAAATGCGCTGCTGGTTGTTGCGCGTCGCCCAAAATTGTTTTGCCTGTTGGAGTGCCTGATTCATTCCTGTCATCCTGCGTACGGCCTGGTTCTGTTGTTGTTAAAACTGCATCTTCTCGATGTCCTGGTACGCGCTGACGATCTTGTTCCTTACCTGCATCATCAACTGGAACGCAACGTCCGCTTTTTCGACGGAAATCATTACCTTGCTCATGTCCGCATTCCCACCTTGCAAAAGTGATCCCACTTGCTGATTTGCAGAAGTCTGAACGCTGCTTACCTGGTTCAATGCGGACTTGAGTACATTGGTGAAGCCGCCGGATTGCTCGCCCCCCAATACCCCTCCCATAGAGAGAGCACTGGCACTCGGCATTGGACTAGCGTTTGTGACTACGGGAGGAAACAAACCCGCGGCAGAAATTCCTAAACTCATAGGTCAACTCCGGCAATTGTTTTAAGTGAAATTAGCTCTTCAGAATGTCGATGGACTGCTGGATCATTTGCTTCGCGGCTGAAACAGCTGAAGCATTCAATTGGTAGGCACGAACTGAACCCATCAAGTCAACCATTTCTTCAACAGGGTTGATTGCCGGATAGGCGACGAAGCCGTCCTTGTTCGCGTCAGGATGACCCGGCTCATAACGCATGATCGGCGCAGTGGAATCTTCGACAATCTGCGATACATGAACCGTGCCCGGAGCCTTGGTCAAACGATTACCCGCGCTGGCAAAGGCCAGATGGAAGGATGAGTTCGATGACGACGCAAACACAACTTCCTTGCGCTTGAACGGTCCACCATTCTCGGTACGAGTCGTGTCTGCGTTCGCCATATTCGTAGCGATCACCTCGGACCGCTGCCGCTCTGCAGACAATGCTGAACCACTAATGCTAAGCATGCTGAACGGATCCACTAGTTACCTCCACTATTGATGGCGCTCAGTAGTTCGTGAAACTGTGATTTCACAAGTTGAATCCCCATCTGGTATTGCAACTGTGTCTGCGAAAGCAGCAGGCTTTCCCGATCCATATTGACGTTGTTGCCGTCAGGCCGTTCCAGCAGACCACGCACCTCGCCTACTGCTGGAGCAGTCTGCTGGCTGACCTCTGAAAATTGCGCCCGCGCAAGTTCCTGCCGAAAATTAAGGTCCTTGGTGTGGTAACCCGGCGTATCCACGTTGGCCATGTTGCCAGCTATGGTTTGTTGCCGGTCGCTGGCCAGGGTCAGGAATCGTTCTAATGACGGCGTTGCACTTATGTCTGCCATTTAGGCATACCTCCTGGGCGGAAGCCCATACTCTCGAATTCGATTGCGCATCGTCCGTACGCTGATGCCCAGCATCTCGGCGGCACGGGTGCGATTGCCATTGGTCATGGCCAGTGTGCTTTCCACATGCAGACGTTCCATCTGCCGGATCGGCGCTCCGGGGTTCATCGCATGTGAGGCGTGATCCAATGCTCTTGGCCTGGCCTGAAATTCCTGCTCGAAGCAATCAGCGTCCAGCAGCACGCCCGGGTGCAGCGAACAAACCCGGCGCATAAAATTGCCAAGTTCACGAACGTTTCCCGGCCACTCGTGAGCAGACAGGCATGCAATAAAGTCATTGCTCATTGGTTGGGGAGCAACTTCTGAAGCATCAGCAATTTTCTCTACAAAGTAGCGGGCAAGCTGCGGAATGTCCTGTACCCGTTCGCGAAGGGGCGGCAAGCTGAGCGGAATCACGTTCAGTCGGTAGTAAAGATCACTCCTGAACTTGCCCTGTTCCACCATCTCGCCCAGCATCACATTCGTCGTAGCAATTACGCGGATATCTACCTTCACCGACCGTGTTTCGCCAAGCCGTTCAAACTCCCGCTCCTGCAGGGCCCGGAGCAGCTTCGGCTGCAGGTTCAGCGGCATCTCACCGATCTCATCAAGCAGCAGTGTGCCACCATTTGCGAGTTCAAACTTCCCTGCTTTGGCCGTCGTTGCCCCCGTAAAAGCACCGCGCGCATGGCCAAAGAGTTCACTCTCGAGCAGGTGTTCCGGAACAGCAGCGCAGTTGATCGCGATAAAGGGACGTCGACTACGACGACTGGTCTCATGAATGAAGCGGGCAAGCAGTTCCTTGCCGGTACCGCTTTCTGCTTCGATCAATACATCTGCATCTGTAGTTGCCGCTGCCCGGGCCCGCTCCATCGCCCGCAGCAGTATGGGCGAACTGCCAACGATGCCTCCGGCATGCACTGCCGTCTGCGTTTCAGCCGGCGCAGGCGATGTGGCGTGAGAAGCTTGCATGACACGTGCCACTGCTGCTTCAATCTGCTCAAAGGAAATTGGCTTGGTCAGGTAGTCAAATGCACCATGCCGCATTGCATGCACGGCATCCGGTACCGAGCCAAAAGCCGTAAGCAGGATCACCGCAGTTCCAGCTGCAATCGTGCGAGCTGCCTGCATCACTTCAAGCCCATCACCGTCCGGCATGCGAACATCGCTGATGACAAGGTCAAAGGCCTGCTTTTGGAGCGTCGCAACCGCGGCCCGTACGCCACTGGCCGTCGTAACCTGCCATCCGCTCCGCGTGAATGCCACTTCAAGCGCGATCCGAATGCCCGGTTCATCATCAACCACCAGTACAGAAGAAGAGCGAGCCGTCATAGGATTGGCAACTCCACAACAAAAGTGGTTCCACAATTGACCGAACTCGACACGCGGATCTCGCCTTCATGCTGGCGCACGATCTGCATGCATACAGCCAGGCCCAGTCCAGAGGTATTGCCGCTTCCACTGAAACCCGCACGAAAAATCTCCTGCAAGTGGGCCGGATCGATCCCGGTACCCGTATCAGCAAATTCGATCATCGCCCGGTTCGGCAGCGAAGAAGAAGCTGTGGCAAAGAGGCTTCTCACGCGCACATGTACGCTCCCGCCTTTCGCCGTGTGACGGATTGCATTCGTGACCATGTTTAAAACAAGCTGCTGCAAAGCACTACTGTTGCTGCGCAGGATCACAGCTGGATGGTCAGCCTGAAAATAGAGCGCAACGTCTGCCTCATCCGCGATAGGACGAACAAAGTCAACACTGCTACGCAGGGTTTCCGTCAGGTTGAGCGGACCAAATACAGGAAACGCCAGGCCATGAAAGCCCAGAACGTTATTAACCGTACCGGCCAGCAGACGGATGCCGGAGCGCAAATGCGAAATCCATCTGGAGGCGTCACCTTTGTCATCAGCGATCAAGCCGGCAAACAACTCGAGACTTGCTAATGGGTTTCTAATTTCATGAGCAAGCGTCGTTGCGACCTCGGATAAGGCCGTGGCTCTTCTGGCCTGCTCCCGTTCGCTTTCTATCTGTTTATGCAACGTAATATCGCGAATAATGACGATCGTTGCATTGGAGTTGTGGCCGCTACCGTTTTCGCGAAACAGACTGCGACTGCGGACAGCCATCCAGCGGCGTACACCGGCAGAGTGGGCGCAGAATTCCTGTTCTTCATCCTCGATTGTGCCGCGCTCGAGAAAGCCTGCAAGATCGAAGCCGATCTGACGAGAAACACTTTTCAGACACAGAAACGAAGGCATTTCCATACCCAGCAGCCGCATGGCTTCGGGATTGATCAGGGAGATGGAGCCGTCATTTTCAACTACGAGCACACCGCAGGGCAACAACTCCACAATCTGCTGCAGAGAGCGATGCATGCGCTCATTTTCCGCTAAGCTGGCGTTCAAGGCCGCGTTGCGTTCTGTTAGCTCCTGACCAAGCTGGCTTACCTCACGCTGCAGATCGCCATAGAAAGCTTCAAGTCTGGAGGATGCTGAGATAAATTCAGAAAAGGCGTCTGCCAGGATCAGCGCTTCGGTCGAAGCGGCCACCTTTGTGCCTATTCTTTGTCCCGCATGAGAGGTCGTCATCATTAGCCAACATTAATGCAAACAAATGGCCAAAGTTTGGCAACTGCACAGTTAGTGGTATGTAGTTTTAAATGAAGGTGTTACGGGGTGGCAAACACGAAGAGATAAGTGCCAAACGGCGCTAGATCAGGATGTGATCTGCGGTCATTTCCAGTTCCGTGCCGATCATAATACTCGCGCGTTCAATCACATTTCTCAGTTCACGGACGTTGCCCGGCCAGTGATGCATCGCAAGCTTTTCGAAGACCGACGGGTGCAGAGCGACATCCGGACAGAATTTTGCCGCGAAAGTCTGCACCAGCTTCGGAATGTCACCCAGGCGGTCACGTAACGGGGGCAGCTGAATCAGGAAAACAGCCAGGCGGTAGTAAAGATCTTCCCGGAAAAGCTTTTGCTCAGCCAGCTTCTTGAGGTCAGCATTGGTCGCAGCAATAACGCGCACATCCACTTTAAGATTGTCGTTGCCGCCGAGTCTCTGCACTTCTCCCTGTTCAAGAAACCGTAAAATCTTGCTCTGCAGCGCGAGAGGCATATCGCCGATTTCGTCGAGGAAAAGGGTGCCGCCGTGTGCTGCATGGATGCGCCCGATGCGGGCCTGCATGGCTCCGGTAAACGCACCCTTGGTATAGCCGAAGAGTTCAGCCTCAAGCAGCGCTTCGGGAACAGCAGCGCAATTCACAACAACGAATGGTTCTTTCTGGCGGCGGCCGAGACCGTGAATTGCCAGCGCAACCAGGTCCTTGCCCGTTCCGCTTTCTCCCGTAACAAGAACTGTTGTATCGCGGGCCGCTACCATGTGGGAGAGCGTATAAACCTGTTGCATGCGCCGCGAATCCCCAACCAGCCCGCGTAAAGAATTTGACTGTGGAAGATCCTGCAGTACGGGGAGTTGACGGTGCCACGACTCCTGAGGCGCGCCATTGCTTCGATGATTAAGCAGATCAGTCAACTGCCGGGCAGTGGGTCCTTCAGAGAACCCGGTGAAGCGAAGCAGGCCACCATTTGCCTGTACAGTGAGGACTTCGATGCCAGGGAAATATTCGGTGACTAAAACGCACAACTCTTCCGGAACCAGGTCAGGCAGGGCAGACTCCACTACCAGGACGTCAGCCCCTTCTTCCTCATACAGAATTTCGAGTGCCCTGGCGCCGCTCTCCGCCTCGATCAGCGTACAGTCAAGGTCGGCTCGTTGAATCCAGTCACGTAGCTCGGTGCGACGATCAACATTTCCACTTACAACGAGAACGCGGTTAAGGAAAAGACGATGACTCTCACGAAGAATAGCTTGGCCTGACACCGTTTACCTGCTCTTTTCACTACGGTAATTGTCAATGCTTAACTTACCAAGCTTGGGGGACACTCGCGAGCCTCAAGACCAAAACATTCAAATAAGTACCAACTCTCAAACCTGTCCCCGGTAATCGATGGACGACCACCACCCGGACTTGCAAAAGGCTGAGGTCAGGCTCCTACAGCCATCACGGCAACACTCGTGATGCTCAGTACATAGCCAACTCCCCGGACCGTACGAATCAGACTTTCTTCTTCGTTACAGTCAAGTTTGTCGCGCAAATACTTCATGTACACGTCAACGATATTCGTATTTGCATCCTCTGTCATGTTCCACACCGCTCGCATCAATGTGGAACGCGACAACGCCTTGCCGGCGTTCTCAACCATAAACTCCAAAAGGGCAAACTCACGTGGCGTCAGGTCAATGCTGCGGCCGGATCGCTCAACCCGGTACTCCGTACGGTTCAGTACAAGCGTCGCAGGCGCCTTTGGAGCTACCTGATTCACCGTTCCCGTCCTGCGGTGAAGAGCGCGCACCCGGGCCGTTAGCTCCAGGAGCGAAAACGGCTTCGCCAGGTAGTCATCCGCCCCCTGATCGAGAATGCTGACCATTCCCTGCAAGTTGCCCAGGCGCCCCAGGACGAGTATGCCCGCCGACGGACAAAGCGCCCGCACACTCCGCAAAAGCCGCAGGGCCGCGTTGTTGGAAAGATCCAGGCTCAGAATGACCACCCCATAAGGACGCTTGGATAACTGGCTAAGGGCTTCCTCTTCATTGCCCGCTGCATCGACAGCCAGCAGTTCCGTAGCGAACCCCTTCGACAGCAGCCGAACAAGTGGACCATCTTCTTCCAGAATCAGAATTCTCTGTGCTGTCTGCCCGCTGGTTTCTGTGCGCTCTACTAATCCTGCGGAGGACTTCAGAAAAGAGGCAAAATCGCCGAAGGGAAGACGGGGGGCGGACACGCCGGAGGCAAAATTGGAAGCCGTAAACATAGAAAACCTCGCATGTAAATCGATTAATGACTTGCTTAAGCGCTGTATGTATAAGCAACTGTGTCATTACTCTAGTAAGGTTGCAAGTGTCAGATATGCATGGAAAGTTGTAGTTGGGGAGGTGCGCTTCCGGGTTGACGATTCGGACGCAAACAGGGCAATCAACGTACCTCGCCGACAACTGATTCACAGCCAGTACGTTACGGCTTGAGGCCTGCCGGGCCACCCGGAATGCAGAATTTCTAGGCCATACCATGTAAGTCGCAGAAGCGGTAATTACCGCGGAATAAATGCATTTACTGGAGTCGGGCCATGATCATTGCCTTATCGCTGCACAGCATAAAACGCGCTGGCCATCGCGTCCTGCGGCTTCAAGATTCACGGAGGGGATAGAGCGTTAGATACGGTGACGCCATGTGGCAGCAGCAGGCATCGGCAAGGTTGGCCTGACGCATCCACAGGGTAACCTGTCATCGCTCCAGGTGAGCACACCTCACCTGGCCGATTCCAATGAGTAGATATTGCTGGGGTTCAGCTTAGTGCTGGCGATCACGGCGACGTTCAAAGCCCTTCCAGCCGCCGAGGATGCTGCCTTTACGCCGCTCGATGAACGGCAGTGACAGGTGGATGCGCTGTTTTGCTTCCATCAGGATCAGGATGGCCTGCCCATCCGGGTTTTGCGTGTCCAGGCTCATCAGGCGGCCGGGATGAATCTCCCTGCTGTCTGCCAGATACTCCATGGCATGTGATAGGAAAGTGTTTGCCGCACGGGCATGGCTGTTCCATTCACGAGGCCGCCGAAAATCCGGCTGCACAGCGGGATTGAACCAGTGCACCTGCAACGGCTTCTTCTCGATGGCCGGCTTCGCTGCAGGCACTACCGCTCCATCGTCGACGGATCCCGCCGCAGCGGTAGATCCTGCCTCAGCATCCACGTCAGTCAACTTAAAAAGAGGCGGCTCCACCACGTGGTCTCTGAGATGATGCATCTCGGATTTAGTAAAAACGCTTGCCAGGGGTGAAATCAAAGTGTTGCTGTTCATGCTGCGCTCCTTTAAGTTTAGGAAGTCTGATCTGCTCAAGCCTTTAGTTCGTCGCATCTCTGTTCAGACAGATAAAGGCGTCCTTTCAGGCGACCGCGATCTCGCTCTTGCCCCGGCACATGGGAAGAATGATCTCAAAACGAGAGCCGCGTTCAGGCAGGCGGATTGCCTGCACCCGGCCGCCGGAAGCTTCAACCAGTTCACGAACAATGCGCAGTCCAAGCCGCCTGGTCTTCACCCGCATCCGCGGTCTATGGTCATTCTCGCCCTGCACGTCATGCGAGGCATCGGTGTCGAAGATCGTATCCAGCAGTGATAGCGGAATGGCCAGGCCGTCATCCTCGACCGCAATCACCGCGTACTGAAAGCCCAGGGCATCTCGGCCGCGGCCCGAAGCCGAGATGGAAATCTGCCCCATGGCAGAAAAAGCTTCCGCACAATTGCGGATCAGGTTGATCAATATCCTGGTCAGGTCGAATGGAGCAATCGCAACTTCTCCCACCGGGCAGTTGGCGACCGCAAGATTGACCTTGATCTTTTTACCGGCCAGCGCACCAAGCATTTCGCTCAGTGAATTTAATTCTGTGGCAAGGTCCTTTATCTTCGGATGCTGACCCTCGTTAAAGGACAACGACGCTAAAGACCGCTCACCCGACTCGTCAACTCTCTCATCTGGTTTCACTCGTTAGCCCCACTTCCATTGCTACATGCGGTACGTTTTACAAATCGATTTCAACGCCCTTTACATCGGCGCAGCCCTAAAGAGGTTCATGCGTCGATGGTTGTATTTCCTTAGTAATCCCCAGGTCTAGCACGAGGAGCTTACCCCCTCAGAACATCGTCTACAATTGCGCGAACCTTAATCTATACCTGAGTTGCATGAAGTGCTCATCTAGTTGTGATGCTATGAAGATATTTTCAACTTTTATAAATAAAATCAGCCAGTACGTCGCCAGTCATACGTCTCGTCTTTATACGGAACGGCTACTGTCCCCGCAGCCACACGAGCACGGACGCCATCCGGTGCCGAATTGGCAGATAGTATCAGATTGATCTGCACGGCGGGTAATTTGCTATCGAATCCGGCGCTGTCATTCAGCCAAGGGAACGCCAGATGCGGTCAGCAGGATCTTTCAACCTTCGGTCAGAATGGCCTGGCTGCTGTCATCAACTTCATCATGTAACAGTGTTCCGCTTCTGCCAAGTGCTTGTGCACCTTCAAGGAGTGCAGCCAGCTTCGCGGCCGCGTCCGCCGGTGACATACCGTTGCCGTGTATATTCGAAATGCAGTTGCGATCAGCATCCGTCAGTCCCGGGCGCGGTCCCCAGGTAAGATAAATGCCCAGGCTGTCCGGTGAACTGAGGCCCGGCCTTTCTCCGATCAAGACGGCTACGGCAATCGCTCCGAGAGCATGGCCTATCTCATCCCCGAGGGCCACCCGCGCCTGCGTGGCGACGACTACAGGAGCAAGCTTCCAGTTGGCTGCAATTAATTGAAAGCTTTGAAGGACGGCGACTGCATGCCGCTCACCGGCCAGGGGGCAAAGCCCGTCGGCGATGACGAACACCAGCGGCTTCTCTTCTGCAGCAGTCACTTCCAACAACCTTGCATGGCTGGCAGCGGCCAGAGTGCGACCTAGGGACGGCCGGCGAAGATAAGTCGCGCGATCAGGCGCATTACTTTCTACCAGGACAGTGCCAAACCCCGCGCTATTCAATTCTTTGAGCAGCACGTCGGTGTGGAGAGGATAGTGCACGGCATCCCGCGCCTCCGCATGGGCAAGTGCAAACTCCAGAGACGGCCCCGTCGGTAGACTGTTACCTGCCCGTCCAAGTGCAATGCGGGCATGGGTGAAGCGTTTCAGCTGCTGCCACGAGCGGGCGGTCACAACCGCAGCTTGATCTCGTCTCATTGCTAAGCCCCAGTCCGAATCGCAGCTGTCAGCCAGGTCATAGCTGTTGGCTACGCTATGGCTATCGGCTGGTTTAGAGGTTTCCGTCAGATCGGGGAGGGGTACCGCGGCACTGGCCCGCGGCAGAAAGGCTTCAGTGATCTGCGCCTGATACTTGTTGAGTTGGCTTTGATGATCCCTGCGCAGCGACCCTGTTTCGTCGGTAATGCCCATGCCTTCAAGCCACGCTTCGAACTCCGGCGCCCTGCTTAAGCCGAGCACCTGCCGCAGGTAAAGCGCGTCATGGAACGAAGTGCTCTGGTAGCCCAGCATTACATCGTCGGCTCCGGGCACGCCCATCACAAAATTCACGCCCGCAACCCCGAGCAGGGTCAACAGGGTGTCCATGTCATTCTGATCGACTTCGGCGTGGTTGGTGTAACAGACATCACAACCCATCGGCAGGCCGAGCAGCTTGCCGCAGAAGTGATCTTCAAGGCCGGCGCGGATGATCTGTTTGCCGTCGTAAAGATACTCGGGACCAATGAAGCCGACAACACTGTTTACCAGCAGTGGCTTGTAATGGCGTGCGACGGCATAGGCCCGGGCTTCGCAACTCTGCTGGTCCACTCCATGGTGCGCATTTGCTGAAAGGGCACTGCCCTGCCCTGTCTCGAAATACATGACGTTGCTACCGATCGTGCCATCGCCGAAGGTCGCTCCACGCTGGAGCGCGAGGCCGGCTTCGTACCCCTCCTGCAGCATGGCAAGCGAGATACCGAAGCTGTCGTTGGTGGCCTGCGTTCCGCCAATGGATTGGAAGACCAGGTCGACCGGAGCCCCCTGGGCCATGGCAGCGAGAGTCGTGGTGAGATGCGCGAGGACGCACGACTGCATTGGCACCTCGTAACTTAGCCGGAAATCGTCCATCATGCACAGCAGCCGCGTCACTGTTGAAAGATTTTCCTTTGCCGGATTGACCCCGATCACCGCATCCCCACAACCATGGAAGAGGCCGTCGAGCATCGAAGCGGCGACGCCCCGCACATCATCCGTTGGATGATTCGGCTGGAGGCGGATGGCCAGCCTGCCTGGCAGTCCGATGGTCGTCCGGAAGCGTGTGACGACGCTGCACTTCTTCGCAACAGTAATCAGGTCCTGGTTCTGCATGATGCGACACACGGCAGACGCCATCTCCGGGGTGATGCCAGGAGCTGCCGCGGAGAGCATGCTGGTCGTCGTCGAGGTAGACAGCAGCCAGTTGCGAAAATCGCCGACAGTCAGGTGGCGGATTGCCGCAAAAGCCCCGACGTCATGCGTATCGACGATCAGGCGCGTCACATCATCATCCTCATACGGGATAAGGTGGTGTTCGAGAAAGTGGCTGAGCGGCAAATCGGCTACGGCGAGTTTGGCCGCCACACCTTCGCGCTCGGTACCGGCGGCAAGGCCCGCAAGTTGATCACCTGAACGCGGAGCCGATGCACGCGCGAGCAGGGTTTTAAGATCGGCAAAGCTGTAGCGGGTTGCACCAAGGGTATAGGCGTAGCTCAAGACGTCACCTGAAATACGGTACCGCAAGAGCTCAAAAATCGCTCAGCTGACTTGGCTAAATCCTCTACAAATATCTTTTGCGTGCAGGCATGATTGGCTCCTCAGGTAGGACTCGAACCTACAACCCTTCGATTAACAGTCGAATGCTCTGCCATTGAGCTACTGAGGAACGTACTGGCGGTGGGAGAGCCTGGGTGGCTCCTGTTTGACTATACCAAGCAGGGCTTTGAGCCGTCAAAAACGGCGCGTGGTCAGGACGGCGGAAGACGCTGTTTTCTGCCGTCAGCTGCCGGATTATCTGAGCTGACGCAACGCGGCCTCGGCGGACCGTTTGCCGGACGAGAGCGCGCCCTGGGTTGACGGAAGTTCACGGTAATCTCCGCAAACGAAGATGCCGTCAGCCAGACGTATGGCGCTTTGTTCCCACATGGCGGTGCGGCAGAGCGGGAGGGCCTTGGCTATCGGATAACCACCAAGCACTTCCCAGCGAAAGACGTCAGGGCCGAACCAGTTCGAGAGCTGTTCACGCACTTCGCTCTCCAGCTTCTCCATGGTTGCCTGCGCTTCCGGCGCCTGGCCGACGATGCTGGCGGCGACAAGGTGTGCGCCCGGCGGCGCATAGGCTGGGCTCACCTGGCTCATCACAACTGCGTTATTTACCGGTCCAGCCTTCGCACCTTCACCATTGAGGATCAGGATCGGATCAGCGATTGGCGTGCGATGCGAAGAGTAATAGAAGGTCGTCGTCCGGTTCCATTGCACGTCGCGACCTAATTTGGCACGGCCGCTGACGCCATCCAGCAGTTTGCCTAGCTGAGGATCAGGCAAGGCGAGCACAATGGTGCGGCCGCCGATGCTCTGACCGCTGCCCAGGCCGGCCGTGAAGCCGCTGCGCTCCCGGCGGAGACTGATTACTTCAGTATTCAAGCGGAGGGTGTCCGCCTGGAGACGCACCGCCAGCTGCCGCGGGATCATCTCCATGCCATTTTCAGGCACAGCCGC
>CAZZXL010000157.1:0-12426 GCA_964658035.1 uncultured Acetobacteraceae bacterium | reverse complement strand
TCTCCTTGTCCAGTCTCTCTCTTATCCACTGGCACATTTCAAGCCGGGCACTCCAGTGGAACCTATTGAGTGGGGCATGCGTATCTTTTCTGTTCCGGTGCAGGAGGTCTTGATATGAAGTGGAATACGTCATGTGTTGTGGTTCTGTTTGTGGCGAACACTCTTTCGGGTCAGGCTTTTACCAACCTACGATGCCCGTCCGAGGATGAGAGTACAAGCAATAAAGTCTGGCCTTTCGTTCACTTCAATCATGTCTGCGATCTAAGACGTACAACGTTACCGTTAGTGAATGGTCAGCTAAGCGTGGTGGGGACAAACGGCAGCATAGAAGTGATTGGGGAAAGTCGCCAGGATATTTCCCTCGAGGCGAGGGTTACAGCCTCAGCCTCTAGCTACAAGGAAGCGGAAGCACTTGAACACGCCGTACAAATACTTACAGTAGGCAGTATCCGCGCTGAAGGACCGGAGACTACCTCATGGTTTGGATCGAGTTGGTCAGTCAACTACCGTCTTGAGGTGCCGCACCGTATTGCAGCGACTCTCCGTACACATAATGGGCAGATATCGGTAAAGGATCTTTCCGGCAACATTACACTAAGTACTACAGACGGCCCTCTTATACTCGACAATCTCAGCGGTGAAGTGCATGCCAACACCGTGAACGGCCGAGTTGATGTCAAGCTCAAAGGATCGTATTGGGACGGTGCCTTGTTGTTTGCGTCCACAACTAATGGAAGCATTTCAGTGGGCGCCCCTACGAACTACTCAGCGCATTTAGTCGCAGACACAGGAAACGGTAGGATCTCTACTGGAGCTCTGCTAGTTCGCTCTCAACATGATACTGCCAAGCGTATCGAGACTGACATGGGCAGAGGAGGTTCATTGATTCAATTTCGTACTGTCCACGGCAATATTGCGATTGAAGAACGCTAGTATTTAAAAGATACGATCACCCAATCTGGGCGGTTCAAGTCGACGGTTGGTTATCGGAACGTACCTAAAACACCATGCTTCCACAATTCAACGAGAAATTTGACTCTCATTCTTGTCTCAAAGCCACTATAGGATCCAATTTAGTAGCGCGATAAGCTGGGAAACAAGTCGCCGCAAGTATGGCCATCAAAAGGACAGTGGGCGCACTGAGCCAAACAGACGTGGGGTTTACATGAAATCCATTGAACATGCTGCCCAACAGTCGCGGAAGCAGGAAAGCTACGATGATCCCAGGAGCGATTCCAATTGCCGCAAGCTTTAGCCCATCACGCAATATCAACCCCACAATGTTTCGGCGGGTTGCTCCCATAGCCATGCGGATTCCAATTTCCCGGGTCCTTCGCGTGACTATAAAAGCAATAATGCCGTATATCCCTATTGCAGCTAACACTAGGGAAAGCGCTGCAAAGATACCCAACAGTTGTCCCATCATTCTGTCGCCTCCCGCTCCCCCTTCATCAACCAACTGAGACATTGTCATGACCCGGTTTAGCGCCTGATTTTGGTCTATTGACCATATGGCATCCCGAACAGCAGGAGCCATATCGGTTGGAGATGTCTGGGTACGGATAGCGAAATTCACTGCACCTTGAGGCGACTGCACAATAGAACGATAGATCTGAGGATCGGTGGTTGGCTGTCCGATCCAATCTTTTACATCTTCTACGGTTCCAATGATCTGTAGCCATTTTGGTTGAACTAGACTGTCCTGGTCAACGCTGATTCTTCTGCCGATCGCATCGCCATTTGAAAAAAAGCGTTTAGCAAACGCGAGATTGACTACCGCAACACCCGGTGTCTCGATGCGATCAGACCCGTTGAACACTCGACCGCGTACTAGAGGTATCTGCATCGTCTGCCAGTAACTCTGATCAACGATATAGGACTTCGCCTTCGCCGTTGGAGCCGCACTACTTGACTTAGTGTAAAGTGATGATCCCTCTATTCGAATCGGAACATTCCTTGCCTGAGCGGCGAGGGGCAGGCTATCTGCCACTGTTACTGCATCCACTCCGGGAATGCTGTGGATCTTCTGAATGGCCGCAGACACAAACATCAATTGCTTTGTTGCATCAGCGTAGTTAGCATGCGGCAGGTTAACGCCTACAGTCAGTAAATTGCTTACTTTAAAGCCGGGATATTCAGCCATTTCATTGATAAAGCTCTTTGCCATAAGTCCAGCCGCAGTGAGAAGGATCAACGCCAGAGCAAGCTCTGCGCTTACGAGCACTTTCCAACTCCACACTTTTGATTTGCTGGCGCTTCCACTACGTCCAACCTCCTTAAGGTCCCCACCCTGCGTTACTTTTGAGAATTTCAAAGCAGGTAAAGAACCGAATAGAGCAGCCGTAGCAAACGATAAGGCTAATGTAAATATTAAAACCGGGACATCTATGCGTAGCTCCCATGAACTAGTATAAGCGCTAATGTTAAGCGCCGAATGCAGTAGATGAATCCCGGCGAAGGTAAATGCAAGTCCGAATACGGCTCCCAAAACTGCAAGGAGCAGGCTTTCCGAGAATAGCTGGCGAAATAATCGAAGCCTACTGGCTCCAAGGGCCATACGAATGGCAAATTCTTGTTGTCGTGCGGTTCCTCGTCCAAGGAGAAGTCCTGCGATGTTTGCGCATGCCAGAAGCAGAACAAGTCCTACTACCCCCATGAGAATGGTCAAGGCGGAACGGACCTGACCGTCAAGAATCTCAAACTCATGTAAGGAGAGGATCCTTGCACTCCAGCCTGTGTCGGTCTCAGGATGGCTGCGCGCCAAATTCAGGGCTATGTTAGAGATTTCATTCTGTGCCGTTTGTTTTGTTACTCCGGGCTTCAATCTCGAAAATAAGTAGAGAAAGCGCTTGCCTCGTGCACTTTCTGAGACTTGATCGCTTGTAAATGCCAAGGGGATCCAGATGTCAGATGGAAAGGCCAGCAGTTTGAAATTCGCGGGCATGACACCAACTACTGTGTAGGGATCATCGTTTAGTCTGACAGTCATGCCCAATACCTGAGGGCTTCCGCCAAAATGATTCTGCCAAAACTCATGACTGATTACTGCAACGTGGTTGTCTCCGAGTTGACCCTCTTGAGGAAGGAACGTTCGACCCATTAGAGCGGATACGCCAAGGAGGTGGAAGTAATTGGTCGATACGCTCATTCCCTCGACTCGCTCGGGTGTACCTCGTCCTGTAAGATTAAAGTTTTGACCCCTGCTTACTGCTGACGCTTCTGCAAAAGATTGAACCCCATCTCGCCATGCTATGAAATCAAGAGCCGAGACAGGTTCCTCCTGATTTCCCTTTCCTCCTTGTGCGCGATTTGTCGAAAGCACAAGCATAACTTTGCTCGGATCGTTGATGGGTGGCTGTCGGAGAAGGACAGCGCTCACGGCACTGAAGATGGTCGCGTTGATAGCAATGCCAAGCGCTAGGGTAAGCACTGCAATAATCGTGAAGCTAGGGTCGCTACGCAACTGTCTAGTTCCGTACCGCACGTCCTGCAGCAGTTCGTTCATGGAAAGACGCCTCCATTCATCCGATACGCATGCTACGCTTAAAAGTTCAAGCTCTCAACTGTTCCGCATTTACTTTTTTGAACAGACACCGGATTATAGTTTGGAATCGTCATAATCTTGCACACTCGATCAGAGGACAGGTAGGCAAATATGCATGCGACTATTTCCGCGATCGAGTATCACCTACCCTCACACAAATTAACAACGCAAGCTCTCTCAGATCTATTCCCCATGTGGGGGGTAGAAAAGATCGATGCGAAAACAGGTATCAAAGAACGTTGTATTGCCGCCGAAGATGAATGCGCGTCGGATCTTGCATTTGCAGCCGCAAACCGACTGTTCGATTCTGGCGCCTGCGCAGCCGAAGACATCGACTTCCTCCTATTCTGTACGCAAAGTCCCGACTACGCGCTTCCCACTACAGCATGCTTGCTCCAGGAGCGTTTATCTCTACCAGTGACTGCAGGAGCACTAGACTACAATCTTGGTTGCTCGGGATTTATCTACGGGCTTGGTCTAGCCCAAGGACTCATCGCGACAGGACAAGCACATAACCTTTTGCTACTTACAGCCGAGACATTCAGCAAATATCTAGGGTATTCAGATAGAAGCACGAGAACGCTGTTCGGGGACGGGGCTGCGGCAACCTTGGTAACAGCGCACGCTCATAGTAGTCCCTACATAGGACCATTTGTTTATGGAACAGACGGCAGAGGCAAGAAAGATTTGATTGCTATCAATACTGGTTTTCGGCGTACACCTGTAAGTGATAAATATGGTGACGGCAACGAGTCCGGTACAAGTCACAATGGCGTACTATTTATGAACGGAAGAAATGTATTTGATTTTGCCATTTCGACAGTTCCATACAATGTAAATGCTGTGTTGGTGAAAGCTAATCTCACACTAGCGGATATTGATCTATTTGTATTTCATCAGGCAAATGCCTATCTGATAGAGGAAATAAGAAAGTTGCTTGGTATCCCTTCAGATAAAATACAGCTTACCATTGAGCATTGCGCAAATACTGGATCTTCTACCATACCGATTGCACTCAAACACGCGGCGATAGAGCGACGAATTGCAAAAGGCTCTCGCATCCTTATATGCGGGTTCGGTGTCGGCTATTCTTGGGGAGCTGCCATTGTGAGATGGGGACACTTTTTAGATACATAGCTGTTCGGGTTTTATAGATGTGGAGCCTGACGATTAGGTGAGAGTGGTCGCCACTATATGTCTGTTGGCGCAGTAATTAATGATCAGTAACCAGTAGTGGGTGCAGTTGCCATCCAGATCTCAAATCAGAATCACATTTAAGCTATAGCAGATGCTATAACACGGCAAACGATTTGGGAAAACGGCATCATCTTGCAGACGACATGGTTGCTGTGATTGCGGCGGCAGGCAAGCTGGCCGAAGTAGTTGCGTCGTAGTAGCTGCCCGGACATCAAGCAGGTTGAAGACCGGTTTCCAGTAGCTGCCGATGCCTTCCATCACCGCGTAGGTGCAACCCTCGGCTACCAACCCGCGACGAGTCGCTCGAGCTCGCTGACGATGGTGCCGAACTTTTGATTTTGGGTTCATCCTTGGCCGCACCTGTCATAAGGCAACTAGGACTATCTTCTTCTCAACATCGATGCTAGGACAGCAGTACACCCCTCTATAACTGCTTCTATCGTCTGCTCCTCCATGCAGGCAGCCAACGGCTATAGGGGCATATTGTTCAGCGGGCTCAGAAGAGGCATCAATCAGGTGAACGTGAGCGGCCGGCAGGTCAGATTATCATTCGGAGTCGAACTACCAATGTTCTCGACCCTTTACCTGTTCGCACTTGAAGTCTCCACCGCACCGACGGCTCAGTCAACGGAACTCTTCTCATCCTCAGGTGCGGCCGCATCGCTGCCATCGGTGTTTATCATGCGTGAAAAGTAGTGAGCTCCGCATAGGCGACCGAAGTCAGCCTTTAAGCCTTCGAGGTTTTTACAGGAGACACGTGCTTTTTTCTAGGCTTATGTTTTTGCAAAGAACTTGACCTCGTATAAAGGATGGATCTTAGAAGGCCGCCGTGTGTTTACGCCGGGTTCGTCGGATTTTGCTGCTGCGGGCACAGGCAGGTCTCCGCACCTGCAGCAGCCTTACCCAACGCCTCTAAGCAAAGTACAACAATAGAGTCCAGCCGGACACCTTCGTTATTCTTTTTCAACGGAGTATCCTGAAGCCTTCGGATGGTGTCTGGTCTTCCATGAGAAACAAATCCTGTCCGATCCTGTGAGAAATCAACGCTTCTTAGCATTCACTGCGCGCAACGCCGTTGTAAATCAGCACTAGGTTGTGAGAGAAGATAAAGAGTGGGCAAAAACACTTCCGGTTTAACTCTCTGGGACGTTGCACATGCAGCAGGTGTTAGCCTTGGCACCGCTTCCCGTGTGATCAACGGTGGCAAGAACGTTAGTCCAGCTATGCTCGAGAAAGTCCAAGCGTCCATTCTAAAATTAGGCTATGAGCCCAACCAAACAGCTAGAGCTCTTGCAAGCGGTCGAACGAGCATGGTGGGATTGCTCGTTCCGAGCATCGCCGACCCCTTCTTTTCCAACTGTGCAGAGGCAGCCGAGAAAGTAGCGCGAAAGTACGATTCTCTACTAATTTTGGCGGTAAGTAACAACGATGTAGCCACTGAAAGAGAAAAGCTTTCAGCTCTTCTTCGTCAAAGGCCCGATGGTTTGCTGGTCGTTCCATCAGACGGGGAAAATATAACCTTTCGCCGTTTTGTTCGTGATACGCGTGTCCCTATAGTCACCTTTGATCGTCCGACGGCGGGATGCCCAAGTGTGTTGACCGACAACTATGATGCTGCTCTAAAAGCGACCTGCCATTTAATCGAGCATGGCTATCAACGCATCCTCTGCTATGGGGGAGAGCCGCATATCTACACTATTAAAGAGCGCCTGCGCGGCTATCGCGATGCCATTAAACATGCTGGGCTCGTCGAACAAATGGATGCCTCTTTTTCCGAAAGCCAAGGGGACGCAGAGGACACCATAAGAAGACATATCCTTGGCAGCAATCCGCCGGATGCCATTTTCACTTTGAAGAACAGCACGACTATGCTGACCCTTCAAGTACTACAAAGTCTACATATCACGGTTCCACAGAAGATCGGGCTTCTTGGCTTCGACGATTTTCCATTGGCTGGTTCGTTAACACCGTATGTAAGTGTTGTCAGACAGCCAATTTATGATGTCGGCTTGAAAGCCGCTGAACTGCTATACGCCATGTTAGAAGCAAACAAAGACATACCTTTAATACGGGACAGCACTGTCGCACGCTCGGTAACTTTAAAGAGCCAGCTTATTGTGCGCTCTTCGTGCGGTTGTCCTGCATTGACCTCGATCAAGCGGTAGCGGTACTTCTCATTTAGATCGCCGAAGGTTCGCAATGCGGATAGTAGATGATCTTGCACGTGCATACCCTTAGTTAACCTGCCCATCGCTACAGAATGTTCGAGCGTCCAAGAACTCGATAGCCAGGTATTATTCAGGCCCAGTCAAGGATGAATAATCGAAACACGCTACCAATCTCAACATCGCCTGGCCAATTGCTCGTCATCAATCCTGTCAATGGAGCAATCAAAACGGTAGGCCTGCAAGGGAATGCCAGCTACTTCACGGGGATCGACTTGCTACGCAACATCATTTACGTAAGCGATCAAGAATGGAGGAGTGGATGTGGTCAACGGAGCCAATAACCAGGACACAGCTTTCATCACCGGAATACCCGGTCCAACCCTAGTCACTGTCCCTTGATCCACTAACGCGGTTCGTGTACTTGTGGCACGGTTTATGTGATCAGTGGGAAACGAACACTGTAGCCTCGACTTTACTGTCGGGGCAAATCCGATTTACTCGACCATCGATCTAGTCCATAACTTCCTCTATGTTAAAACATGACAGGGTTTTAGTCCGGCACGCAGAATATCTCCGTCGTAAAGCTCAAGTAAGCAATGTCGCATTCGTGGGCCGGCTGCAGCACTTGTGGCTGGCCTCAATCCTTCCACTCCCCGAAAACGGTAAAGTCCCACCCCCACGAAGTCTCACAATCTAGCCCAACTTGACGACAAATCCGGCGCGACAGCTCGAGGGAGTCGATCTTGAGCGGACATTCACCGGTGAAGCCTCCGGCAAGGACATTAAGCGGCTACAGCTCGGGACCATGCTGACCTTCGTGTGTTAACTGGCGATTGGCTATCTTGTCGGTAAAGGGAGCAGAAAGCCAAGTGCAGATTCTGAAACGTCACGCTTGGCATCCTGCTCGCCGACATCTCTGCTCTTTACGGCTAGTTAGAACGCATAGCGAAGGCTGAACTGAAACTGCCGCTCAGACGAGTACGTATTGCCTTTGGCATTGACATTGCCAAAGGTTCCGCTGGTGGGATTGACATCAGGGTCGTCAAGGTTAGGGTGATTGAGGTAGTTGAACGCTTCAGCCCTGAAAACAAGCGACTGACGCTCATAGCGAGGGATGATGTGAATTGACTTTTGGAGGGCGGCGCTGAAGCTGTTAAAGCCGGGCCCACGGATGATATTCCGCGATCCCCTTGGGGCGAACGTGCCGAGAGCCGGCTGGACAAACGCAGCACTCTCAAAGTAGTTCCCCGTGCCGGTGCCGGCAAACTTGTGCGGAAGATTGGGAGAGTGGATATGCAGCCAGTACTGATTACCCGAGCCTGGACCGACCCCGGCGTAGTCGTTGCCCTGATCGACGCTGAGTGGGTGGCCTGACTGAGCCTGGATCACACCAGAGAACTGCCAGTCGCCAAGTGTGGACCGAATCAGACGATTGGTGTCGTGGGTGGCAAACGGAATATCCCAGACGTAGTTGAGGACCATGACGTTGCGGACGTCAAAGTTGCTCAGGCCGTAGTTTTCTCCTACGTCGTATGCGTTTGGAACATTCGTGCCATTTGACGAACCATCGTCCATGCTCTTGGACCATGTATAGGCCAAACCAAAGAGAAAGCCTTTGGAGACACGCCTCTTGAGGTTGGCCTGTAAGGAGTTGTAGTTGGAGCCACCCATATTTGCCGCTTCGAGGATAGTGGAATAGCCCTGATAAGGCCGGAGCGCATCTGCGTCACTGATGGTCGGATTGGCCTGCGTGGTTCCGGGCTGAAGCTGATTAATGTTGCTTAACAACTCTTCATGAATCCCGCGACGACCGACGTAGCTCAGGGTGAAGGTTGCAAGCTGCGGGAAGTCATGCTCAAAGGTAAAATTCCAACCCCAGGCTTCGGGGCTGGGATAGTTGTAACGCTGGGATGTGAGCGCGACTGGCGAGCTGTTGGTGCCGATGCCCCCCGGATTGTCGACGATTCCGCGAGTGACGGTGGATGAGGGCTGAAAGGGAGCATTGCCGCCTACTTGGACGCTGTCGCTGATGCCAAGACGCTGCACATAGCGGCCGCCGCCTGCGCGGAAGACCGTTCCTGGATTGACCTCGTATGCAAAGCCGAGCCTAGGCTGAATATCGGAGTACACGGTGGGATGATAGCCGCGGTTGAGGCCGTGGAAGAGTCCAGCATAGCCATTGGAGAGGATGTCAGCCGAAACGTGGCCTGCGGCGGAACTAGGAAAGCGACTGCCAGGAATGACAACCCCATTTAGAGCGGTACCACCGGTAATAAAGCCGGTCGTGGGGTCAACTATAGGTGCGTTCGCCGGATTATAGTAGGTGGGGTCAAAGAAGGACTGGTTGCCCCAGATGGCGTAGTAAGGCGTGTATACGCTGTAACGGGCGCCCATCTCAATGACAAGTTTGGACGTGGCACGCCATTGGTCCTGTACAAAACCTTCGAACATGTTGCTACGGAATAGAGTGTAGGAGCGCTGCCCAATTTCGCCGTATGTATCGAAAAGGCCGAGAGCTGCGTTCGCGATCGCAGCCTTTGACGTCTGCGTGTTGGTAACGCGTGAATCGGTAAACGTGAAAAGCCCATTCTGATTATTGGTCGAGCCAGGAGTAGTACTGCTGACGCTGATCTGATCGAAGTTGTTCTCGCCTGAATACTCCCACAAGCCGCCTATCTTGACGGTGTGGTTGCCGAAGACCTTGGTCAGGTTATCGGCAAGGTCGTAAACGATACCGCCGGACCGGGATGGGTAAGGTCCGCCATCAATGGTGCCAAAATTAGCTATCTCAATGGTTGGGATTTTGTTCGGGATGGTTTTGGTCGCAGCTGAGTAGAGATAAGGGTAATCAATGCCATATTTTGTCCGGTCATAGAGCCCGGATGTAAGAGAAATATTGATATTGACGTGATCTGCTGCAGCTGAAGCGATGAACTCGTTGACGGTGGATGGATTGATGGTCCAGGAGTAGTGGAAGACGCCAACCTGATTAGGACGAGTAAAGATCCTGGGATTCAGATTGAAGTTGCCGTAGTGTGGCTCGAAATCATTGTAGTTGTAGTTGAGGAGGCTGAAGCGCAAGTGGTGAGCCTCAAGCGGGATGTAGTCAACGACGATGCTGTCTTTGCGCTGTGCCTCTGTGTAAAGCGCGGAATCAATCCAGTTGTAGCCCGGGGCCGCGGTATTCGCGGCCGGATAGGCGCTGAGCAGCGCCTTGCCATTGGGGCTGAGGGATGCTGCGGGAATGACATTGTTCGGATAAGGTGTGCCTGTGTTCGGGTCGACGAGTTGCACTGGAGCGCCGTAGAAGATGTTGCTGCCGAGCAATTCACTAAAATCACCAATACGCATGCGTGCAGTAGGAACCTTCTGCTGGGCCACATCATCATGGTTGTAGCGTACGTACTCCTGCCCAAGAAGAAAGAAGAGCTTCGATTTATTACTGTTGAAGTGCCCGGGGATGTAGACGGGACCATTAAAATTCCAGCCAAACTGGTTGTAGCGGAACGCGTTACGAGCGAGATCCGAAAAATTATTGGACCAGGTGTTGGCATTGAGCACGGTGTTGCGGAAATACTCGAAGGCGCTGCCATGGAAGTCGGAGGTGCCGCTCTTAGGGACGATGCGCACTTGGCCGCCTGAGGTGCGACCATATTCCGCTTGGTAGCTGGTGGTGAGAATTTGTACCTGCGAAGTGGCGTCAACATCGGCGACGCCGACGCTGTCGCCGTTGGACCGCGTCCGGACCATGGGTGCGCCGTCAAGAGTGATGAGGCTGTTCTCGGAACGGGCGCCATCGACGTTGATGCCATTGTCAAGCGCGAAGTTAAAGGATGCCATGGAAGCTCCGCGCACAACGCCTGGTTCCAACTGCGAGAGATAGAGAGGATCTCGTCCATTGAGCTGAATGCTCTTGACCTGCTGCTCGGTGACGAGTTGGCCGACTGAGGAGCTTTCAGTCTGCACGCTGTTCGCGCCGGCTTCAACCGTCACTTCAGTCTTGCTACCGCCGACGGTCATGGTGATGTCAACTCGGCGACCGATGCTTGGATCTACTTGGATATTACTAACGGTGGTAGTTTGAAAACCGGTCACCTCAACGCGGAGGCTGTAAATACCGGAGGCGACGTTGGGAACATTAAAGTTGCCGCTCTCATTGCTTTTGGCTTCGCGATCGGTGCGGGTAGCGTCGTTATGAATCAGGATTTTGGCATTTGGGAGCAGCGCGCCAGATGCATCGGCCACAGTTCCCGAGAGAGATGAGGAGTCTGACTGGGAGACGGCTGTTTGCGCTGTAAAAAAGATGCAGACCATGAAGAGCAACATGGCGATGCGAAACGGCAAGGTCCTGGTGTGCATTCGAGCCTCTAAAGAGAACGTGCGTCGGCTTTAACTATGTGGTGTGGTTGTATCGCTCAACAATGGCACGACTTATAAAGCCTTTAGGCGAAACAAGTCAAGGAAGATTGAAGCAAGTATGCGCGCGCCGTCGCCGCCGAATAGATCTTTCCTTAAACTCGGGCGCAGAGCTACCCACGACAACGCAGCTGACGTGGCATTCATCTTCGTAGCGCAGGCGCCTAAATAGCGGCACGATAAATGCCGATCAGGGGCTTCCTGATCCTCGCTCCGGTCTGAAATGATCCTGTTATGCCCTAGATTTGCGGTATACCTCATCCCTACTGTCAGTTCATAGTCGAAATGCGTTGAACTGTGATCTTCAGAGCTATGTGGCGGGCTTTCTTCAGGGCTAACTGACGCCAATGACGAGTGTACTCCGGGCGGCGTTGACCACATCGTCGGTGATTACGGTCAGATCGTTGACCCGGAGAACCCGCTCGATCTGCAGGAACAGTCTGCGCAGAAGTCGGAAGTTGCCTCCTGTGATCCTGGCGATGCTCGCAACCGCCTGAGCGTCGGTGAAGTCCGCCCCGTCGAGCTGCAGGCCAAGCTTTTGCCAGTGCCGTGCGAGCACGAACGACAGTTCATCCCCGAGAAGTGGACGGTAATGATGGGCGAAGCCGACCCTGCTGTAGAGCTGCGGGTAGCGGGACATGCGCTTCTCAATGCCGGGCATGCCGATCAGGATTAGGCCGATATCGTTGCGGTCGAAGAGGTCACGCAGATATTCCAAGGCGGCGGTATTGAGGCGCTCCGCCTCGTCAAGGACGACCAGCTCAACATAATCCCAAGGTAGAGTGCGTGCCGTTTTACCCGTGTGTTGGTCGATGCAGATATTGATGCGGCCGAGCAGATCGTCTATCTGATGTCGAAGAGTGCCAAAGTTGGCCCGGACGTCCGGTGTGAAGAAGAGGACGCGTGACCGGGCGAGCGTCGCATAGACTTTCTTGTCTGCTTCGTCGCGAGGTCCCCAGCGAGTGAGAAGCGGCTCAACGCTTTGCCAGTGAGCGTAGCGTCTCGCGGATTGCGTCTTACCCACTCCGGCAGCCCCGTAGCAAAGCCCGATGTAGCGTTCCTTGCGAACGACGTTTGCAAATTCCATGAACCGGCGGTGTT
>CAZZXL010000156.1:0-12701 GCA_964658035.1 uncultured Acetobacteraceae bacterium | reverse complement strand
CCCAACCCACCACTGCGGCGCTCGGAACGGGCAGAGCAACGATGTTTGCCGGCCCGGGTTTCTTCAACCTCGATGCCGCGGTTTTACGACGTTTCGCAATCCGTGATCGACTCAGCCTGGAACTGCGGGCAGAGGCCTTCGGTCTTACCAACACGCCGCAGTTCGCCAACCCGGACGGGCTGATCAGTGATGCCACGTTCGGCCAGGTGACGGCGTCGCAAGGCGCAACGGGTAGCCGTGTAACCCAGTTCTCTGGAAAGCTCTCCTTCTAGTTTCCTTGGAGTTAATCGTCTGATCGCAACGCCAATGCAAGGTCGAGAGCGCGGTCATGTCCGCCTCCGGCCATTTATTTTCGACTATCTAATACAGGAGATATCTTGTGCGAACTTATCCTCTAATCGCGATAGCAGCGTTTATGTCTATCGTTCTTCCTATCGGGGCTCAGGAAAATCCGAGCACTCGCCTCAACAGACTCTTGGAGAATGAACCTAAGATGGTCTATGTTGCCGCTCATCGCGGCGATTGGCGGGATGCTCCAGAGAATTCCATCCAGAGCTTGATATGGGCTGCAAAGCTCGGCGTCGATATCGTTGAGTTCGACTTGAAACGCACCAAAGACGGCGAACTTGTCGTGATGCACGATTTCGATGTCGATCGCACCACAACTGGTCACGGACTTGTGTCCGATCTCACCTTGGAGGACCTTAAAAAGCTAAAGCTTCGTGCCGGAACCGGACACCCTACAAAATACACAATCCCCAAGTTCGCTGAAGAACTTGAAGCAGCCCGCAACAACCATGTCATCCTGGACATTGATGCCGCATGGGACTACTACAAGGAGGTACTGGCGCAAGTCCGCGCCGCGCATGAGGCGGATCAAGTCATTGTTAACGTCTTTCACAACACCTCACTTACTGAGCTTCAGAAGCGCGTTGGAAAGATTCCAGACGATGTCGCGATCATGGAAGTGGTGAATATGGAGCGCCCTGATGCCGAGGCTGTGATTAGTAGTTACGCCGCCCATCACCGGACCATCATCCAGTGCGATTTCGCGGACCCGACGGTTTCCTCAGTTCAGAAGATGCCGACCTATCGCAAGACGTTTGTGATTTGGACCAATGGTCTATGGCCTAATCAAAATGGCGGGCACGATGACGATACGGCTCTCGACCCAGGTCCTCCAGATCAGGCATGGGGCTGGCTGGTTACACAGGGCGCAAACGTCATCCAGACGGACAGACCGCGAGAAATCCTCGAATACCTTCAACAGAAGCGTCTTCGATCAGAGTCACCCCTTAACAAATAGAAGCAAAGGGGGGAACGTGCAGGAGGAGAAACTTGACTCCTGCCGCGCAGCCGGCGAGCGGGGTCGGGACGAGCGTATGAGTCGCGTTTCATCAACCGCACCGGAAAGGCTTCGGCGATTGCGGCAGGAGTACGGATGCCGGTGGTGTTAGCAATCGCAACCTCCCTGCGTTGCCGCTCCTCGTGCGCCTTCACCCTGGGCTCGTTCGCGACTTTCTGCGGGCGCTGCTTCCCTTTGCTTGAATCTTTCGCGTGGCACTCTGCGGGCCCCAAGAGTTTCAATCGTTCGAGATTCTGGTAGACAACGCCTCTTACTTGAGCATCCTCTCTCGATGGACTGTCATAAGGGCTTCCACCAGATCGTCGACGAGAGCATCTGTTCTCTGACGGCCGCTTGCTCAGCCTTCAAACATTCGTCCGAAAAGTTCCGTATCTTGCTGCATGAACATTAGCGAAAGGTCGGCCAGGATCGCATCCTTATTGGGATAGTACTTATACAAAGTGCCGATGCTGATTCCAGTCTTCTTAGCGATGTGGTTCGTTGACACTTCACCAAATGGCTTCCGGTTCAAAAGGTGAGTAGTCGCCTCGAGTATGTCTTCTCTTGTTTGCCTGGAGCGCGATTATTGTGGCGTCTTTCTCTGCTTAATCGTCTTCTGCATCCGTCTCCCTCAGGCGTCTAAAAAGCAAGCAGTAAAGGCGAGCTATTACTCGCCACATTTCTTACAATTGAAGCATGAGCGTAGCGGGAGTCGAAGAAGAAACGAAAGCAAATTGCGATGTCTTGATACAGGGAGCAGGCATTTGAGGGTTTCTAACGAATACTCGAATGGAGGGCATCTTGAGAACGGATATCAGTGACTTGAAACCGCTCACGCAGTGGTCCTCGGGACGCGTTGGGCTGATCAGCGATGCGGCACACGCGACCACTCAGAACCTCGGACAAGGCGGGGCGATGGCCGTCGAAGATGCTCTGGCTTTGGCGGATGCGTTCCAGGAACTCGGCCTCAACGATGCGGCAGGGAAGCGCTTTGAGCAGCTCCGACGAAAGAAGGTGGATTGGACGGCGGCAACCTCGTGGTCCATCGGGAAGATCTGCCATCTCGGTAATCCGCTCGTTCGCGTTCTGCGCAATCTCGCGCTGAAAAAGACCCCGGACAGAGTCACGCAGAAACAGATCCAGCGGATCTACAGTCTCGAATCAACTTCGGATCGATCCTGGGACGTCGGCGTCGGAAGCAATACGCCCAGACATTCTGATGGTGAGAGCAGGCTGTTGCACGTTTCCAGCGCGCAACAGCCTGGAAGAGCCCATTGGCGATTTGGCACTTTTTCGAGAAGGTTACTCCTAGCTTCCGGTTGACAAGAATACGGAAGTTGAGCACGAGCAGTACGAGCGCCTCGGTGGATCTTGCTGCGAGTTCATTGCCGTGAGGGCGGAATGATTATACTCCGTTTAGTTAGAAGCTAGACGATCAACCGTTCGTTGAACCGCGATCGGGAGCTTGTCATAAAGCTTCAAGAAATAGGATTGATTGGATTCCTCAGAACGTATCTTGTATCGTCTAGCATTCGGCTGGACCCACAAATCCGCAAATGCCCAGCGATTTCGAGCCGTTTCCGGAGAGAAGCCAGTGAGGCGGACGATCGCACCTTCTATTTCGGCGGTCTGTTCCGCACAGCCAGGGAATCGCAAGGCTTCCAGTGCGGTGGGAATATCCGATTGAGTGACAAATCCGCTGAAGTAATAGCAGTCCTCTTCAGCCCGACTTAACTCCAGCATCTCCTTTCCTATCTGCTGAACCAAGTTCGAAGGTTGATTGTGCGCCAGCAGGCTCGCTCTGTAAGCGGCCTCCATTAGGTGTTTTTGCTGTGCTAACGAGGCCTGTAAAAACATCTCTCGTGCCAAACCAGCGGTGTCTCCTGAACTCGGCTGGTTCGGGTACAGAGGCGCGACCGCAGGGTGGGGGCTGTCCACTAGGCTCTTTGGTGATCCGGATTCGATCCAGTTGCGAAAATCAAATTCGAAATTATCCTCCGTGAACGCTTCTGGAATGTCATGGCTTTTGCGGAAAGATGAATCTAGCAAGAATGCTGAGCGCAATTGCTCTATCGCGGTGGCTGACGGTTGGACCGCAAGTTCACGGCAGACTGTGATCGGAAAACCTTCTGTCTTTACGAGATGCGCGATGCAAGCATCTGCCAAGTGCGGACCGATGACGAAGGAACTCAGATCACGAAATGCATTTGGATTGATGCCATCCCATTCGCCAGTCGTGAAAGCATGCAGGCCCACTTCAAGTGAGCTTTGTCCAAGCTGCGAAGCCAAGAACACGCACCCGGAAGGTATCGGAATCAACCCGCAATTTGGAGAGCTCATAACCAGCTTGGAGCGCGCGTCTGCGCTTATACCGGCGAATGCCACCGCGGCCATCCGAGATCTGTGGTTATCGTGGTCGAGACCCCAAGCAGCTTTCGGGTCGCGAACCATAGCCTCCTCAACCCGTCGCCTTAAGCCAATAGGCTCCCGTGAAAGCTTGTACCAGGTGTCGACTTCCTTTTGAGTAGTGGGTCCCTGGTTTCGCAAAGCGCGGACATAGCTCGCCACAGTCTTGTTCAGATTATCTATCTGGTCAGAGAACGGTATCGTAGCCGCAAACAAAACCCATATAAGGAAGGGTAATCCTTTCGCAACGAGGCTTACCATAACCACATCTTTGTATCGCGTCAATTTGACGCGCCCCCGAATGGCTGCCCAAAGCGCGCCGACGAGCACTTTCAACGGTACGGCTTTTTTAAGTCGCTGCCCATAACTCAGCTTCTTGAAATGGATGGAGGCATCTCGAAGCGCAATTATCGACGGATTATGCTCAGACACCAGTTCCCTGACTACCAGAGCAAGATAGTCGTGATCTAAGCGCCAGCGCTTTCCCCCTGCCTCGTCGGCGCGATCCCTTACAACTTCACGGTTCTTCAAATCCTCTAAGACACGGCCAAGAAGCATCGCGTCAGAGGATACGCCGGCGACAAAAAGAAGCTCCTGCTCGTCTACGTCGCGCGTCTTCGAGGGATCGTCGGGGTTGACAAGGTGTGCGAGAACCTCATTAATAACCTCCTGCCTAAGCCTTGTCGCTTCAACGACAGCCTCCACTATCTCCTTTAGATGTGCGGATGCAAGACCTAGGGCGGAGCCACTTTTCTTGTAGGCGGCTACTGTAAGCGATGGAAGGCTGGATAGTTGCTGAATTACCAACCGCATCTGAATGGGGAGAACCCCGCCGGATGCTCCAACGCCAAGATCTTGTGCGAGCTGTTCGCGAAGTTCTGTCCATCCATACTCCGGGTCGGAGATGGCGCCCTCACCTAACTCTCTGAGAACTTGGTCTAGGTATACGTTGCGCAATCGGCTCACCACGAACTCGCGGTTCTCAACGAAGGACACGGTACTCTGACCCCAACCTTGCTCTTGACGTACCACCACAACGCATCTGATCTTCTCCTTGACAAGAAGTTCACCGATTTGCTGCCAAAATGTGTTCTGGAGAGCGAGTTCGGAGGCAGTGACGATTAGCCCAGCCCCTGCAACGTTGAAATGTTCTATGTTATCGACAAGGTAATCATCGAATTGGTCAAGTATCAGTACTGGAATCCGATGTGCGCAGATCTGCACTTCCCTCAAAGCACTCCCCATCGCTTCGGCTGTTGGTGGGTTCGGCATGAGCATTTTCGCACCAATGGATTCCAAGCTGGTCCTCAGCGCGCGAGACACAGCGTTTACCGGACCCGCTTCCCAGTCTTTGCCCCAGTCATCGATGTAGAGAGGTAGAAAATCCAAACTGTTTTTGAGCTGAGGCATGACCCCTAGCTTCAGGAGCGAGGACTTTCCTGATCCACTCTCACCTGAGACCCAAATGAGCGGATGCTTCTTTATGGCAGCGCTCAGTGCATCGGACTCGTCCTCGCGCCCAACGTACATGCTCCGAATCGATCTGAATGCTTCTTTACGAACGAGCCGCGCTTGTGGCTTGAAGAGCCACAGTACAACGCCCGTGAACAGCACCGTGATGGCCAGAGGATACAGTGCCGAAAGATGCAAGGAATAGGCGAACCCGAATAGAAGACCACCAAGAACCAGCGACCAGAGCGGTTTGACTCTCTTAAGAGAGTCAAGAAGATGACTGGATGGATCAAACTTCGGTGAGTCTGCGGCCATGCATTCACCTCGAAGACATCGCTCATGCTAAATGAGCGTAGAACGGATAGCGGCAATTACAAGCAGATGTGACTCCATGAGCGCCGTTGGGCGGATGGCTGCCGGATGACGAAGTCCGGAAGTTGGCGGTCAACTGATGATTTCAGGCCAAAGCACGTTTCCAGCTCAAGAGCACCTTGAAACGTTCATTGGCGATTTTGCGCTCATTCGAGAATCACTAGTGACGTGAACGGCGTTTATGAGGACTTATTGTGAGGCAGCATCATGCTGCTTTTCGATCTGCTTTTGCTCTTCGCCACGCAGAAACATTTCAATCTCTGTCTCTCCCCCGTGAGCTGCCCAGTCTGCCGGAGTTCCATGCCAAAGAACGTCTCGCAAGTCCATGCGTGCTCCATGCTCAAGGAGTAGTTGCACCACATCCAAGTGCCCGGACGCAGCCGCCTGGTGAAGGGGCGTGGCGTGCGAGTGGCCACCCGAAGGGTTGTATCTATCGGCTTGCTCACCTGCCGCCAAAAGCAATCGAACGATCTCCGTCCGCCCATATTGGGAGGCCAGAGCAACAGCAAGGTGGCGATCATCCGAGCTGGATGTGGTGATGAGTCTTTGGCAATCAGGCAATCGGCCCAGAGCCGCTGCCACGGGCAGGTCGAGATTCGCACCTTCCTCTAATAAAGCCAGCACTGAATGAGGCTCATGCAGCACAGCAGCGTCTCGAATAGCGCTATTCGGATCGGCTCCATATGAACAGAGGAGGGCAATCAACGGGCGCTGTACATTGCATTCACGAACCACACTCCCTGTCGCCACGAGCACCAGAGTCTCTTTCCGCGAAGCCCCATCCGGTCCGGCCTCCAAGATCACCTGTGCGACCCGAATGATGTCAGTTGGAAGCTTTCCGTGGCGAACAGGATTCTCGGCCACAAACTCAAGCAGCGATGGCGAACGAAAGTAGTTTGCACCTTCGAAAAGCACACGTTGATTCACAAGCTTGGGGTTTACCCGCAGCCAGTCTCGCAGTCCCGCAACGTCGCCGGCGTCAAGCAGTTCAACAGCTTGACGGAAGAGAGGATCGGTTATGCGCTCGTGATGGGGTAAATCCAGCCGATCAGCGGGCGTGGGAGCTTCAATGTGGCGCTTCAACCTCGCCCAATTGGGGAAGCCCCGCTCGCGTGCAATGGCCAGTTGCGCGTCACTGAGACTCAGGTTACTAGCGAAGATGCTGTCATCTGTTGCATGCGCGTAATGGGGATGAAACTCGCGAAGGCGTTGTGCGTTCGCTGATAGACGCGCAGCGTGATCCCTGAGCAAATCTTTCGCTTGGTGTTTCAGATGGGCGAGATGAGGGTTCGGCGGAAGAGGACGTACTGGCATAACGAACTTCCTTTCAGAGGTCCCCGGTCCGCATTGATGGGCAAAAGGTGAGTTCGTTAAATCGATTGATTGCTGCCAGGTGAACTTCTGTTCTTTCCGCGGACCGGGTGCACCCTGAATGCAAAATCAGGCTATCACGTACGCAAAATATTCGTGAAGCTGGATTGTCATGACAGCTGGCATCTCGTCAGCTATTCGTCGACTGACTTCAAGCGCGTTTATAGCTATATCGGCCAGGTAGACGAGGCTAAAGACAACTCAAGAACTGAGCACCGATATGCCCGTTCTATCGGGGAGTATGGGACGGATAGTAGAACGCGCGGACCTCCGTGATTTCCCCATCCCTGATAAGGCAAACATCTACAACGTGATCTATACCGTTGATCGTCTCCATGTCGAGAACGGTCACGACATAGTCGCCGTCTACGATGTGCTGCTTCACCTGGACGCCCTTGATCATCGGCAAGATTGAGTTGAGGAAGCCCAGGATTGTTTCGCGACCCGTCAATTTAGGCATGAGCGGGCCTTCGAACCTTACGTCGGCCGAAAACTTCACGGGCGTAAGGTCTTTATTATTCAGACCTTCAAAATACCGCTCGACGACACCAATTTTCTCAGATCGAGACATTCGAATTCTCCAATCACTCTCTCGGGCGAGGATGCAGCTTCAGTACGAAATCCATTTAAGACTTCATCATAAGTCGTCACAAGGCGGCGTCGGTAATCAGCAAGCTCCCCACAAGAGCGTTCGTCGAGACTGATCCTTCATGGTGGCTTTAAGGGACGGAGCAGCCATACTAGCGGCCAAACCAAACAATTCGCGTGGCAAGACTTGCCAATAAGCGTTTCCTTATGCTCTCTTAACATAAGGAAATGCTTATGCCGACCGAAGAAGTCATCTTTCGAGCGATCGCTCACCCCGCCCGCCGTGACATGCTCGCGATGCTGGCGGAGTCCCCTCTTTCTGTAAAGGAACTGACCTCCCGCTTCAAGATGTCACAACCCGCTGTTTCGCAGCACTTGAAGGAACTCCGCGAAGCTGAACTCGTTTCTTCAGACAGGGACGGACTTGAACAGCGTTATCGTTTAACGCCCCAGCCTCTTCGCTATGTTATTCGCTGGGCGGACCGCTATAAGGTGCTGGTAGATCCAGCCGGACACCTGTGGTCCTTCGTCGGGACTTCTGAGAAGAAGATGAAGAAACCACAGAGCAAAAGGAGTACGCATGGCGGTTGAAGGGTCGGTGCCTCACATGGGGCAGATTGTTCCGCATCTGGTCGTGCGCGATACGGAAGAGGCGTTGGCATTTTACGAGCGGGCTTTCGGCGCGGAATTGCTCTATCGTTCCGCATCTCCCAGCAGTGCGGGCGAACATCTTCATTTGAAGATTTGGGGTTCGCTCATACAGGTCTCGACAGAAGAGCCCCAGCAGAGAGAGCAACGAGTGGAGGGGGCGCTTCTCGCTTCGCCCGAAAGTCTTCAAGGCTCTACCTGCGTCTTCCAGGTTCGCGTCGATGATGTGGATCAGGCTTATGACCACGCCATCCGCGAAGGTGCATCTCCCGCATGGCCACCTACGGACATGTTCTGGGGAGAGCGCTATGGATGGATTCGAGATCCCCAAGGGCACGTGTGGGCGCTCGCAACCGTAAAGGAAGTTCTGACACCCGAGGAAATCAGTTTGCGCCTGCGCGGGTTTGCCGAGCAGACGAAAGGAAACCAGCTATGAAGATCTCCCATATCGCCACTATTGCCGGCACTTTCATTTTGTCTCTCTCGACAAACGCACAGAGCGCATCGACAAAAGACCCGCTCCAGTCCCTAGCTTTCCTTCAGGGCACCTGGAAGGCAAATACCAATGTTAACGGTTCGTCCGGCGGGACGGCCTCGGGGACCTACACGTTCGCGCTCGATTTGAATGGCCATGCGCTCCAGCGCACGAGCTCGGTAGACAAATGCTCTGGTCCAAACTCTTTCGACTGCCAGCATCACGACCAACTCACCGTGTACGCGGGTATGTCAGGCGCGCTGTCTGCGTTTTACATCGACAGTGAAGGCCATGTGATTCAATACACAGTTTCCACTCCTGATGCGACAACAGCCGTCTTTGTGTCAGAAGGCCCAGCAGTCGCTCCTCACTTCAAACTCGTCTACCACCTCGAAAAGGGATTGATGACAGGCAAGTTCCAAGGCGCCGCCCCGGGCTCAACGGAGTTTCACTCCTATCTTGAGTGGGCAGGGGCAAAGCAGTAGCTTCCTCGTCTATCCTTCAGGAACGCCTGCATCGAGCAAGCACTCTGGAGCTTTGTAGGTTCCTAAACCGGTGTTTGGCAACTACGGTCGGTAATGATAAGTCGGCTTGTGGAAAGCTATGATCCTCTCGACTAGCGAATCGGCGATTTGGCATCAATCCAAGTTGATCAGTGACGAGCTGCGCGTTTCTGCGTAGCTATCCCTAAGTTCCATGCAACTCCTGCGAGGGATTTTCGCTACTTCGTCGCATCTCGCTCTGGCGGGAAGAGGAAGCTGACCGCAGGTCCGAAGCGTTCGCCCCAATACCTGGGCTGGTGCTGCCCACCCGGCTCGACAGTCAGCTTCACCTCTGGATGGTTCATCAGACTCTTCTTCATATTCTCTGCAAGCGTCCGGCTCATTGCGACAAAGGCATTGTCGAAATCAGGAAACCCATGCGCAGCAGCTTCCGCTGGTGGTACCTCCGCAGTCCCCACTCCGATAGAGACGCGAGACGGTCCTTGCACGATCGTCGAGCTATCTTGCAGCAATCTGCCATTTCCAACTTGTAGTGAAGTGCTCTCAAGCAGGCCGAGGCCGAATGTATCCGGCTGGTCCAGCAAGAGAGACAACGCGGCCAATGAACCCAGCGACGAACCTCCGACACCTCGGTGCGTCCGGTCCGCAATCGTTCGATACCGCGCGTCGATCAGCGGCAACACCTCTCGCGTCATAAACGCGGACAGCTTTTGTGGTGCGTCCGCCATCGCTCCGTACCTCGAATATTCATCCTCACGGCGGCCTGGGCCGGCGTTGTCGATTCCTACGACGATCAACGGGTGGACGGCTCTCTTCGCGATCAAATCCGTCAGGGTCTCGTCGACGTGCCACTCATCTGGAAATGGCTGAGAGGTACAGCGGTCAAAGAGGAATTGCCCGTCGAAGAGGTAGAGCACAGGGTACCGATTAGTGGAGTCGGTCGAACTAGAGTAATCGCTAGGCAGCCACACGCAAAGAAGACGCTTGTCGCCGTATACCTTGCTTTCGAGTGGAATCATCTCCAGTGTTCCGGTGACTGTGCTCTTGCACGGTTCGGATGGGACTTCCGCTACCAGCACTCTCTCGCTCGTTACTCCAACGAATAGGGTCAATAACAGCGTCAGGCAGAAAATCATAGGTATTCTCCTGCAATTTCGTCAGCGCACTATGAGGTCACCCAACGATCTAAATAGGATGCGTTTACCCGCAAGCGAGTACCGACACGTCGGTCTTGTGTTACGTATCTGGATCTCAACTGGCGACTCCAGGCCTTATCGCGAATCAAGAACCTTTGAGAATAGGCAGCCGAAGCGGTCGTTCACGGGCTCTTCAAGGTTCTGCTTGCATCCGAGATATCGCTCGGTCGTCAGGACTGAGGCGTGGCCCAGCAGAAATTGGATCTGCTCCAACTCTCCTCCGTTGACGTGGCACAGCTTTGCGCAAGTTCTTCTTAGGTCATGGGGAGCGAGGTGTTCAAACTCGAGGCGTTTGGCACAGTTTCGAATCACATACCAGACAACATTCTCAGATATGCCTGCGCCCCACGGTGTTCCGTGTCGACTCACCGCTCTGAAGACACGCCCAGTGGTGACCGACGCAGCTGTCATCCATCTGTCCACGGCTTCCTTCACCCAGATTGGCATGGGTACGGTCCGGACGTGATTGCCCTTGCCGACAAGATCAACGATAGCCCAGTGGCCTTGTCGGATCTGGATATCTTCCCTTCGCACGGCCGACAGCTCGGCTCGGCGCAGACCGCAACCGAGCAGGATCGATATCATCGCGACGTCTCGGATGCTGCGTAAGCCCTCTCCGTTCGATTTCTCAAGTAGTAACCGCGCTTGCTCGCGGTTCAGCCAGTTGCCCGCCCGGCAACCCAATTGCTTTACGCCTTTAACTCGCCTGATGCCAGCAGCAAGTTCCGGACTCAGCAGACCCGAGTCTGCCGCCTCGTAGGCGAGCCTCCTGACCGCCGCGAGCCTTTGGTTGATCGTACCTGCGGCTAGTCCGAGCGATTCAAGGTATAGACGGAAGCGGAGAACGACGGTTCGATTCAGAGCAAGCCTTGGCTCGGAACAATACCAAGTGATGAACTGCTCCATCGCGAATTTGTAGTTTCGCCTCGAACGCGGGGAACTCAAGCTGTTCAAAACTGAGGTTTTCGCATGGTCGAGATCCGGCAGGCGGAGTACGATCTTCCGCAGGATGTGCTTCTTGGTCCTTGTAGGCATATTCGCGGCCTCCTCTGCCGCAGACATGCCAACAATTTATGCGCCTGCCCGAGGAGTTCGCACGACTGGGCTCGACAAGCGCACAGGCGATTTGGCGTCAGTCCAAGCCAATCCTGCCGAGAATCACGTTTTTTAGCGACTTATCTTTCGAAGGCGGCTGAGGTCAAGCTGGTTGCGTACTTTGGACGTGATGGTTGTAGGTCGCTCCTCTCGGTCGAGGCAAGTGGTCGAGGAACTCGTTCATGGCGCGGAAGACCTCGGCTTCGTTGGAACGGTAGATGTAGTGATCGGCGTTGGGCACACGGATGACCTTAGCTGAGGGAACGCCTGCTTCGAAGGCATTCGCCAGTCTGGTTTGCCTCTCGAGATCGGCTGCTACAACGGCGGCGTGGCGAGTAGAGTCTCTTGGGAAGACCCTGCTTAGGTCGCGGGGCACAGCGAAGAATGCAAGGCAGGGTACCTTGATCTGGGTGTACTTATGCTCGCCGCTGAGGATAGCAGCGAAAGCGCTTGCGGTAGTGGGGTGCGGGTCTTCTGGCAGCGAGGCATCCTCGATGGGCGGCGAGACGGCTTGTTGCAGCTTCACTTGTTCTTGAAGCTCCTTTTCGAGCCGGGGTAGGCTGGCCAGCAGCGCTTCTGTTGGTCGCATCGGGCCAGATGGGTCGCCTCCGGTCGGGAGAAGCTGCTCGATCTCGTTGCGGACATCGATCATGTCCAGCTGCAGGTCGCCGTGGGCGCGATCGTAAAAAGAATGGGTACCACTGCACTCAAGATAGATCAGGCCGCTGACCTTCTCTGGATGTCGGCTGCCAATTGAACTCAGCTCTTCGCCAGCGATGGAGTGCCCGACAAGGACTGGCTTGTTCAGATGCAGGAAGGCGATGACGGCAAGAACATCGTCACCTAGTTGGTCAGACGAATAATTGTCGTTGTTGGGAGTGGGATAACTGGATTCGCCAAAGCCGCGGCGGGTGATGCCGTACACGTGATATTTGCCGGTAAATTTGGACGCAAACTGGTCGAAGACGTGTGCAGTGTCGCCCAGACCGGCGAGGAAGACGAGAGGGCGTCCGGTGCCGCCCCAGTCGAGGACTTCAAGCTTGACGCCGGGCGCGACGGTGACGAACTGCACGGTGTGCGGTGAGCGATTGGTGGGCATGGGCCACGCAGTGGCTTTGGTGACTTTTCGGAGGGTAAAAGGGACCCCGGAGCCTTGTGTCCATGTGCCAGTGATGGTTTTGCCGTCGGGGCTGAGCTTGCCTTCGTAAGAGATTTGGAGCATACCGACCTTAAATTGCACGGCGGAGTCG
>CAZZXL010000155.1:0-12748 GCA_964658035.1 uncultured Acetobacteraceae bacterium | reverse complement strand
CCGTACGGCCAGTACGACGCCCGTGCGGCCAGTACTAGGTGATGTCGTCGGTGTCGAAGATGGGGATTTTGATGGTGCGGCGTTCCACGACGCCGCTGTCGTGTTTTGCGCCATGTGCCTGGCTTACCAGGCCTTCGACGACGTCTTCAATCTCTAACGGATCTTCAATCTCGGCGGACATCGTCTTCAAAGCGCCGGCCTCTTCAATGGACTCGAGCAGGACGACGGCATGGGCCTGCGCGATGTGGTCCAGGTTCATGCCTTCCGGTGTTTTCGCTTTCACGCTGACAGCATTCAATTCTATGTCGAGCATGTCTGCCAGTTGCTCGCGGATATCGAAAGCGATGGGAGAGATTTTTGGAGCCGCGAGGACCAGCGTCGTGTCTACATTCACAATGCGGTAGCCTGCGTGCTGCACTTCTTCGATGGCCAGGTCGAGAAAGATGGAGGAATCGGCATCTTTCCAGCGCTCGTCGTCCGGTGGGAAAAAGGTGCCGATATCGCCTGCGGCAACCGCACCGAGCAGGGCATCAGTAATGGCATGCAGCAGTACATCGCCGTCGGAGTGACCGGCCAGTCCTTCGTGATGTTTAATGGCGATGCCGCCAATCTTCAGCGGCACTCCTGCCTTGAAGGCATGCGAATCCCAGCCCTGTCCAATTCTTATGCTCATTCAATCTTCCTGTCTCGCGCCGTCCGTGCAGGTTTGTGTAACTTGAGCCAGGTCACTGGATCGCGCGCGCCGCTTCGCAACTACAGCGACTTGCACTAGCCTATCGCAGGCGGCAAGCCAGCCGAAATCTCCCGCTCAGGCGTTAACCGCGCTTTTGCGTCGTGCCAGGTAGAACTCAGCCAGCTCCAGATCGCCCGGATGCGTGATTTTCATATTCGCTGCCGAGCCCGCAACCACGGCAACGGTCGCGCCGGCACGCTCGACCAGGCTGGCTTCATCCGTGCCACAGAAGCCATCTGCCTCGGCCTCCGCAAAGGCTTTCTTCAGCAGGGCAACATGAAAGCCCTGCGGGGTCTGCGCCTGCACCACGTATTCACGGGGAATGGTCGTGCGAATAATAGCGCCATCTGCCGTGCGCTCCACCTGCTTGATGGTGTCAATGGCGGGCAGAGCGACGATCGCCGCACCATATTTTGCCACCGCGTCGATGGTGCGCGCGATGGTTTCGGCATCGATCAGCGGGCGCACGGCGTCATGCACCAGCACAATGTCCTCTGCGGCGTCGGTGACCGGCAAAGCGGCAAGCGCCCGGCTCACGGATTCCTGCCTTGTATCGCCGCCTTCAACAATCTGCACCCTGTTGCCAAGACCGTACTCGGTCATCTGTGCCCGGGCCCGCGCCATCTCGGACGGGCGTACCGCGACGTAAATGGCCGTTACCTGCTGCACCGCCGCGAAGGCCCGCAAACTGTGGATCAGGATGGGAATGCCGCCCAGGGTAAGAAATTGTTTTGCCGCGTTGGGCGTAGCATGCCCAGGGCTCATGCGCGTGCCAAGGCCCGCTGCTGGAAGAATTACGAATACCTGCATAACAGTCGGAGTATATAAGGAATTCAGCTTCTGCATCTCACCGGCGGTGAAAGCAATTCCTTACCCTTCCCATCAAGCCCGGCGGTCGCAAATGGACCAGGTGGACGTGCATGCGAGAACGTTAGGCCGGGCGCTATGCCTGGGCCTCCTGCTTATCCTCCTTTCGGGCTGCACCACCCTCTTTTACAAGGCGATGCGTTCACTGGGAAAGGAGAAGCGCGACATCCTGATTGCGCGTGTGCAAGATGCGAAGAAGGACCAGCAGCAAACCAAGGAACAGATCAAGACCACGATGGAATCTTTCCAGGAACTGACCGGGTTCCAGGGAGGAACACTCGAAAAGTCTTACCAGCGGCTCGATGCCGAGTACGAAAAAGCCGACGATCAGGCGACCAGGCTGCACAATCGCATCGATTCGATTGACCAGGTGAGCGGCGACATGTTCAACGAGTGGCAAGGGGAGATCAAGCAGATGTCGGACGCCCGGCTCAAGGCGCAGAGCAGCCAGCTGCTGCGCGATTCGCGCGTGCGGGAGGCGGCTTACCTGCGGTCCATGCGCCATACGCAAGACAAGATGACGCCGGTGTTGAAGAGCTTCCACGACCAGGTGTTATTTCTTAAACACAACCTGAATGCCCGCGCTATCGGTTCGCTCAAGGGCACAACAGTCAGCATTCAGGGCGATGTGCAGGACCTGACCGCCAGCATCGACGCTTCGATGGCAGAAGGCGACAGCCTGATCCAGTCCTTGTCAGCAAGCGATAACTAGGTCAGCAAGCGATAACTGGCTTGGCGAGCGACAACCAGGTCAGCAAGAGACAACTGGCAACCAGCACGACTACCTTGGAAGCATGCCGAAGCCGACCCCTGTACCGCGCGCTGTTCTTCTGCTGCAGGAAGACCTCCTGCCCCCCGGCTTGCGCCTCGGTGTCGCTGTTTCCGGTGGCGCGGATTCGGTCGCGCTGCTGCGGGCACTGCTCGACCGGCAGGATGCGATCGGGCTGGTATTGTCAGTCGTTCATGTGCATCACGGCATTCGCGGCCAAGCTGCTGACCGGGACCAGGCCTTCGTGGAAGAGCTGGCCGCCGAGCACGCGCTGCCGATGCACCTCCGCCAGGTCGATACGCCGAGCCGCGTGGCCAGGCACGGCGAGACCCTCGAAGAAGCAGCCAGGCACCTGCGCTACGCCTTTTTCCGCGAACTGTTAGACAGCGGACAAGTGGACGCCATCGCTACCGCGCATACCCTGGATGACCAGGCAGAGACGGTCCTCCAGAAGCTGCTAAGGGGCGCGTGGACAGAAGGGCTGGGCGGGATCTCGCCGACAGTCGCAGCCGGGCGGGGAAGCATCGTTCGGCCGATCCTGCAAACGCGGCGCTCCGAAGTCGAAGGCTATCTTGGCGCTCTCGACCAGAGATGGTGCGAAGATGCGACCAACCAGGACAGGACCTACACTCGTAATCGCGTCCGCCACGAATTGCTGCCCGTCCTGCGCGACTATAACCCGCAGATTTCAACCCAGCTGAGTCGCCTGGCCGCCATTGCACGCGAAGAAGAAAGCTACTGGCAGCGGGAGATGGCGCGCCTTGCTCCCGGCCTGGTCCTGCCCGGCAAACCAGTGCGCGGCGGTGGCCGCTCGTCGAGTACCCACCCCGGGGAAGCATCGATCGCCATCGAACTCGAACGGCTGCGTGGCTGCCCGGCCGCCGTTCAGCGACGGCTGGTCCGCTGGTTTGCTCAGCAGATCCGGTGCGCCCTCGATTTCGAACAAACCGAGAAGATTCTTCGACTTGCAACTAGTGTGGCCTCCTCTGTTCCCCGTCGCGTCGAGATCAGCAAGGAGGTCTTTGTGCAGCGCACGGCACGCGAGATGCAATTCGTCCGCCAGGCCGGCCCTGCCCCCGGAGCATCGGACACTTTCGAAGTGCTGCTGCCTGTACCGGGCCAGGTAGACCTGCCGGCCCTTCGACTGCGCTTCATCACTGAAGCGGCAATGTCCCAGCCGCCTGCGCTCATCCGCACCGTGCGGCCCGGCGATCGCATCACCCAGCGCTATTCGCGGGGCCCCAAAAGGATCAAGGAGATTCTCGAACGCGCCCACCTGCCGGCCGCCGAACGCCAGGGCACGCCGGTCGTCGTCTGGCCCGCTGCCGACAGCAAAGCCGGCATCCTCTGGCTGCGCGGCGTGGAACTGGATCCGGCAAGCTTGCCGGCCGTGCCCTTTACGCTTACGGTCGCGCCTCTCATGGCGGAAGCATTGTCACCGGGATGAGTGCATTTCCCAATCTGTCTTCCCCAAAAGCTGGACATATCCCGAGATAGTTGCATTAGAAGCTGAACAAGACCCGGACTCGGGTTAAAATCAGGGATGATCCTGTTGCGGCGGTGGATTTCCGCCCCGAAGGATTTGCCCTGACGAATAGACCTTCCCCGGCTGGCACCGTTTCCACGCGTGGAACGTCTAACATCAGCACAGGATTTATGTTCAGGCCGGCTGCCACAGTGCCGCTTCGTCCTGTACATGGTGTCCCCGGTAGTGCAGGGTGTAGTGCGAGGAAAGAGGGTTTTTCGTGAATTCTAAGGTCAAAACGACGATTTTCTGGGTGTTCATCATTGCCTGCCTGGTCCTGCTCTGGCAGATCGTGCAGAAGAGCACAGGTGCGGGCGGGAAAGAGCAGGAAATCTCTTTCTCCACCTTCATGGCGGATGCCCAGCAAGGCCTGATCAGCGACGTGACGCTCGTAAGCAACAGCGAAGTCCATGGCCATTACAAGAACAAGTCTGAGACCTTTCATACCAATGTCCCGGCGAATTATCCGGACATGTTCAAGACGTTGAATGATGAAAAGGTGCAGATTACGATCAAGCCCACAGATGGCAACTCGTGGCTGCCGATCCTGATCAATTTCTCGCCGCTGCTTGCTCTCTTCGCCATCTGGTTCTTCATGGTTCGGCAGATGCAGAATGGCGGCAACAAGGCGATGTCCTTCGGCAAAAGCCGCGCCCGCCTGCTCTCCATGCAGCAGAAGAAAGTCACGTTTAAAGACGTGGCCGGTGTGGATGAGGCCAAGGAAGAGCTGAAGGAGATCATCGAGTTCCTCCGTGAAGCGCAGAAGTTCCAGAAGCTGGGCGGCCGCATTCCCAAGGGTGTCCTGCTCGTCGGACCTCCGGGCACCGGCAAGACGCTGCTGGCTCGCGCCGTCGCAGGCGAAGCGAACGTTCCGTTCTTCTCGATCTCCGGTTCGGACTTTGTCGAGATGTTTGTCGGCGTCGGCGCAAGCCGCGTCCGCGACCTGTTCGAACAAGGCAAGAAAAATGCTCCGTGCATCATCTTCATCGATGAAATTGACGCAGTCGGCCGTCATCGCGGAGCCGGTCTGGGCGGTGGACACGATGAACGTGAGCAGACGCTCAACCAACTGCTGGTCGAGATGGACGGCTTTGAATCAAATGACGGTGTAATCCTCGTCGCCGCCACCAACCGCCCCGACGTCCTCGACCCTGCATTGCTGCGCCCCGGCCGTTTCGATCGCCGTGTCGTGGTCGGCCGTCCCGATGTTCGTGGACGTGAAGAAGTCCTCGCCGTTCACTCGAAGAAGGTACCGGTCGCCGAAGACGTCAACCTCAAGGTACTGGCTCGCGGAACACCTGGCTTCAGCGGCGCCGACCTGGCCAATATGGTCAACGAAGCTGCCCTGAGTGCAGCGCGCCACAACCGCAAATCCGTCATCATGTATGACTTCGAAACCGCCAAGGACAAGGTCTTGATGGGTGCGGAACGCAAGTCCATGCTGCTGTCCGATGAAGAGAAGCGGGTAACCGCTTATCACGAAGCCGGCCACGCTCTGGTCGCCGCCCTGCGTGATCATGCTGACCCGCTTCACAAGGTCACCATCATCCCGCGTGGCATGGCCCTCGGCGTCACCATGCAGCTGCCGACCGACGACAAGCACACGGTGACCAAGGATTATCTTGAAACGCAGCTGGCCATCCTTATGGGCGGACGCTGCGCCGAAGAGATCTTCCTGAAGCAGATGACGACCGGTGCCGGCAACGACATCGAGCGTGCTTCGGAACTCTCCCGCAAAATGGTCTGCGAGTACGGTATGAGCCGCCTTGGCCCGCTGACTTTCGGCAAGAAGGAAGAGCAGATCTTCCTGGGCCGCGAGATCGCACAGCACCGCGACTTCTCAGAAGAAACGGCCCGTCAGATTGATGGTGAGGTCCGCAGCCTGGTCGATGCCGGCTATCAGTCCGCCTACAGCATTCTCGATACGAACCAGGCAGTGATGCACAGACTGGCAGCTGCCTTGCTCGAACGCGAGACACTGGATGCAAATGACCTTCGACTGCTGATCGAAGGCCGCGACCTGCCCCCGATGGACGACAACCGCGGATCCGGCGGCGGCGATGCTGAAGTGAAGGTCCTGAAGCCGGAACCAGGTCGCGCTTCAGGCTTCCCGGAAGGCAGCCCGTCTCCAGCCTGAATGGCGGCGCATCACTTGCACGCGTTTTGACCTAAGGTACAAACATAAGAGCCCGGCGTCAGCGCCGGGCTCTTGTGTTTGTGCGACGGGGTTCCAGCCAGTCGCGAGACCTCGGGCGCCCGTAGCCGGATTCAGCGTGATGAAGGTTACTTTTGATCCTGATAAGCAGCCAGCTTCGTTGCTTGCGATCTTGGAGTCTAACTGCTTCATTGTTAACAGTATGACCAGCCCACTCGACGTTGAAAAACTAAATTCTGAGAGTCGGCCTCGATGAGACGTTGGTAGAGACCCTTGCTGACGCAGCTCAAAACTGAATGCCGCTGCTCCTCTTTTACGCCGATAGACGTTTATGCCCGTGCGGCCAGCACTACAATGGCTGGTAGGCTGATTGTTGCCATATTGGTTGGCTGGCAGGGCCATTTTTGGAAGACACATTAAACCGAAGCCGAGTTGTTGGCCGGCCTTTTCGCGAGGAAAAGACCAGCTTCAACGATAAACGCAAGGCCTAATATTTCCGGAATTGGCTGAAGCCGCCGGCCAAAGAAAGATTTCCAGGAACGCATGCATCGTTGGTCCAAGCTGTTTATTCCTACTCTGCGCGAAGCACCTTCGGATGCCGAAGTTGCCAGCCACAAGTTTCTGCTCCGCGCCGGCTACGTGCGCCAGCTGGGCGCCGGCATTTATTCCTACTTGTTTCTTGGCCAGAGATCGTTGCTTAAAATTACGAATATCGTCCGCCGGGAGATGGATACCATCGGCCAGGAGTTCCTGCTGCCTGCCCTGCTGACGCGTGAGCCATGGGAGCAGAGCGGCCGCTGGACATCGATGGGCGACAACATGTTCCGGCTGAAGGACCGCAAGGGCGCCGACCTCTGCCTGGGCATGACCCATGAAGAGATCATGACGACAATTGCGCGCAGTGAGCTGCGGTCGTACAAGCAGCTGCCGCAGATCTGGTACCAGATCCAGACCAAGTTCCGGGATGAACCGCGGCCTAAATCCGGCCTGCTGCGCGTCCGCCAGTTCACGATGAAGGATTCCTACTCCTTTGATATCAATGAAGCGGGGCTTGATCAGAGCTATGACAAGCATGACGCCGTATACCGGAAGATCTTTTCGCGCTGCGGCTTGAACTTTGTTGCGGTCGACGCAGATTCGGGGTCGATGGGCGGCTCGCAGTCGCAGGAATTCATGGTTTATACCGATGCCGGTGAAGACCTCATCGCTTCCTGCTCAGTGTGCGGGTACGCCTCGAATATGGAGAAGGCGACCTCGAAGCTTCAGCCGATTACCGAACTGTCCCCAACCGGCGATGGTCTGCCGGAACTGGTACACACGCCCGGGAAAGCCTCGATTGCCGATGTGGCTGAATTCTTCAAGATTTCGCCGGCGCAGGACATCAAGTGCGTCGCCTACATGGGCACGCAGACAGCGAAAGATGGCAAGAAGAGCGAGATCTCGGTGATCGCTTTTCTGCGCGGCGATCACATGGTGAATGAGACCAAGTTGATGGCCGTCACCGGGACAGCTGAACTGCGGCCGATGGTGGCGGAAGAGCTGGAAACGTTCATGCACGGCCCTGCCGGGTACCTGGGACCAGTCGGGCTGTCCCCGGCAAAAGAGATGGCCAGCCAGGCAAAAGCGGCGGATGGTCCGCATGTTATTGTCGACCGGGCCCTGGAAGGCCGCGCCAACCTGGTCTGCGGCGCGAACCAGGCGGATTACCACTACCGCAATGTCACCCCAGGCCGCGATTTTAGCTGGACCATCGCGACAGACATTCGCAACGTGGTTGAAGGCGAAGGTTGTCCGCAGTGCGCCGACTACCAGCCACTGAAGGTCGCGAAGGCGGTTGAGATCGGCCATATCTTCAAGCTGGGATATCGTTATTCCGAATCTATGGGCGCGAAGGTGCTCGACCCGAACGGCAAGGAAGTGACGCCGATCATGGGCTCGTACGGCATTGGGCTGGAACGCATCCTGACCTCGGCCATTGAGCAGTCGCACGACGCCAACGGCTTCTCGCTGCCACGAGCGATTGCGCCTTTTGACGTGATTGTGACGATCACAAATACGACCGATCCAAAGCTGGTCGAAGCTGCAGAAACTGTCGCCCAGTCCCTTGAAAATCAGGGGTTCGATGTGCTGCTGGATGACCGGAATGAACGCGCAGGCGTCAAATTCAAGGACGCAGACCTCATCGGCGTCCCGTATCGCATCAATATCGGCAAGAAAGTGGCGGAAGGTATCGTTGAACTGGTGACCCGCGCCACCCTGACCAGCGAAGATGTCTCGCTTGATTCCCTGGTCGCACGTTTCACGCAACTTACAGCCTAGGTGCTTCGTACTGGTAGTGATGGTGGTCTGTCAGTCTGCGTGGACGCTGCAGGCTGGTCAACGCAGACCCGCAGCAAATAGTGAATCGAACGAAAGCAGGACACACTCCGTTGGCAGTAAACGTTAGAGCACCGCAAGCGGTGAGTACCCACGACCTCCGCAATACCGTACTGACGGTAGCCGCGGCGCTGTTTACCCTGTTCCTGCTCATCATCGGTATCACCTTCAGTGTTTTCTATTACAAGAACAAGAGCGTCGTTGATGACCGCCTGACGAAGCCGCTGTTTACTGAGACTGCCAAGATCTATGCAGCTCCTTTTGAGGTACGTGTCGGGCAGAAACTCAGCCCGCACACTGTCGCCGCGCAACTGCGCAGTGCCGGCTACAGCGAGGAAGGCCACGGCTCGTCACAGCTCGGCACCTTTTCAGAGAATGCGGACGCTATCACGGTGCACCCGGGGCCACAGTCGTATCACTCGGCGCAAAGTACCGGGACCATCACCTTCGCGAGCGGCAAGGTTGCGGCGCTGACGGGGGACCAGGGCCAAGCGATCGGCGCCTACGAACTTGAGCCTCAGCTGATCACCGGCCTCTCCGACGCGAACCGCGGCAAGCGCCAGCTCGTGACCTACGACGAACTGCCTCCCAACCTGGTGCATGCAGTGACATCCATCGAAGACCGGCGCTTCTTCAGCCATGGAGGCGTGGACTACTGGCGGCTCGTCGGCGCGATGCGGGCTGATCTTCTATCCGGCCGTCGAAGCCAGGGTGGTTCGACGCTCACCATGCAGCTGGCGCGCGGCATCTTTCTTTCGCCGGAGAAACGGTACAAGCGCAAGCTGAACGAAATCGCCATCACCTTTCAGCTGGAGAACCACTACAGCAAGGAAAAGATCTTTGAGCTATACGCGAACCAGATCCCCCTGGGACAACAGGGTTCCTTCGCGATCAACGGCTTCGGCCAGGCGGCTGAAACGTACTTCGGAAAGAATGTGAAACAGCTGACGCTGCCGGAATGCGCGGTGCTTGCGGGCATGATTCAGCGTCCCAGTTATTTCAACCCCTATCGCCATGGCAACCATGTGATTGCGCGCCGGAATGTCGTGCTCGATGCCATGGTCGAGACGGGTTCGATTACCAAGGCACAGGCAGAAGAAGCCAAGGCCGAGCCGCTGCACTTGTCACCAATGGCAGTCGACGCCGGCGAAGCGCCTTACTTTGTCGACCTGGTACGCGATCAGTTGACCCATACGCTGGGAGACACTGCCTACAATTCGCAGGGTCTGCACATCTACACTTCGCTTGATCCTGACCTGCAGAGCGCAGCGACCGAAGCGGTTGCTGAAGGCATGAAGATCGTCGACGGACTGGTAGAGAAACGCCGCGCTAAGCTCGCTAAAGCGGGTTCGACTGAGGTGGTGCAGAATCCGCAGGTTGCATTGGTAGCGCTCAACCCGCATACCGGCCAAATTGTGGCGCTGGTCGGTGGCCGCGATTATGGCACAAGCCAGCTGAACCACGCTGTGCGCAACCGGCCGATGGCTTCATCCTTCAAGCCCTTCGTCTATGCAGCCGCCTTCAATTCGTCGCTCGCCGCAACGGAACTGTCTGTTCCCAGCCCGGAACAGGCGCAGGAAGCCGAGGCAGCGGCGGACGCCGCGATTGGCCAGGCAGCCCAACCGATTGCCGAGAACACACCCCAGTGGCATGGCGTGTTTACCGCCATCACACCGCTGAACAATGATCTGCAAACTTTTGAAGGCGGCTATGCGCCAAAGAATTTTCACGATGATGCGCGGTTTTTGGGTCAGGTAACTGCACGCGTGGCCCTGCAGATGTCATTGAACAACGCGACAGTCGAGCTAGGTCAGATGGTGGGCTTCAATAACGTGGCAGCGCTGGCTCGCGAAGCCGGCATCAAGAGTGCGCGCGGCACACCGGCGATTGCACTCGGTGCTTATGGATCAACGCCGCTCGAGGTCGCGGGCGCCTACACGGTGTTCGCTAACAACGGCCAGCACATAGAGCCGTGGATGCTGTCGAGTGTCCGCACTCCGACTGGAGAAGTGCTGCAGAATATTGCGCCTTCCTCAAAACCGATACTTGATCCGCGCGCAGCCTACCTGACGACTTCGTTGATGCAGAATGTCATTAATGCCGGTACCGGCTACGAAGTGCGCCGCCTCGGCTTCATGGCGCCTGCCGCCGGCAAAACTGGCACCGAGCACGATGCATGGTTCGCCGGCTACACCTCCAACCTGCTCTGTGTCGTCTGGGTTGGGAATGACGACTATTCAGACATGGCAAAAGGCAAAATCCAAGGTGAGTTTGCTGCCGCACCCATCTGGGCAGCCTTCATGAAGAAGGCGCAGCAGATGCCGCAGTACTCCGACATGCGCGACTTTGATGTACCCGCCGGCATCACCATTCTGCGTCTCGACAAGCAGACCAACCTGATTGCCGATACCACCTGCGCCACGAACAACTTTTACGCGGCCTTCCTCGATGGCACGCAGCCGACAGAGACCTGTTCGCAGGGCAGCAACGACCAGCGGAATTTCTTCCAGAAAGTTTTTGGTCTCGGAGAAAAGCCAACTGGTCCCGCGCTACCCGGTCAGCCGCAGCAGCCTGTGGTTGGCGGACCGGCGCGTCCGCCCAGCGTGGCCCAGCAGCAGCCTGCGGCGACTCCTAACGAACCACCACCGACCGATGACTCCAAGAAAAAGAAAGGCTTCTTCGGCAAACTTTTCGGCGGCGGAAAGAAGGACAAGGACCAGCCGCAACAACAGCAACAGCCGCAGTAGCTGATTCCTAGGCGTCGCCTAGCAGCCGACCTTGCGGCGACGCACGGGGATCGACCATCCTTCGACCTTAGGTTCGGCAGCTGCGCTGAGTGCCGTTGCAGCCGGCTGGCTCATGATCTGGCAATCAGGACACCAGTACGTCGACCGTGCGCCGATGCCCTGCTTGCGCATCAGCACCTTTGCGCCACAACGCCGACACTCCATGCCCTGCCGTCCGTATACCCACAGCCGATCTCCTGGATTTGCTGCATGGGTCGTCCGTCGTTTGCCGGTGTATGTCACGATGCCGTCCTGCACGCCATCCGCGACATTGGCAGCAAGGAATTTGCGCGAGGTGTCGAGGATGCATTCAATCTCGCGCTCCGTCAGCGTGGCTACTTTGCGAAATGGATTCACCTGGCAGGCGAAACAGATTTCTGACTTGAAGACGTTGCCGATGCCTGCCATCACCCGTTGATTGAGCAGCGCGTCGGCCACTTCGTCGTCCCCGTGCGCCTGCAAACGGATGCGGGCTTCGTCTGCAGAAAAGCTTTCGCTTAGCAGGTCTGGCCCCAGCTTTGGCACCATGGTGCTTCTTTCCAGCGATCGCGCTGTATGGAACTGGGCCACCGGCACGTTGAAGGCCACGGCTTCATATTCTTCGGTCGTGATGACGGCGCGCATCCTGCTTTTGGGCATGCGCCAGCGCTCGCCGGTGCGATAGATATGCCATGAACCGCTCATCAGCATATGCGTCACCAGCATCAGGTCGCCGGAGAAATGCACAATGAGCCATTTGCCGCGAGACTCTACTTTCTCAAGCGTGCGACCGGCGAGCGGCGTGTCGTCATTTACGCGGGCGAGCGGGGCGAGGCCGGTGTCGAAGCGGGTCACAACTTTCCCGGCAAGGGCGCGGTTCAGGGCCCGCGCAGAACGGAAGATGGTATCGCCTTCGGGCACTATTGCACCTCCGTCGCCGGCACTTCAGCATGGGATGACACGGGCATCAGTACGCGACGCAGGTTGAAGCCGAGAGGCGCGGCCTGGAAGCCGGCATCCTGCAGTGCGCGCGCCATCCAGTGCACGCCCACCGGTGTTCCGTTGATGGTGGTGATGAGCATACCGCTGCGATGATCAGCTTCGCGCCGACGCATTTCCTCCTGCGCCGTCTGCGCCAGGAACTGCGCAAGATCACGCGCCGTCTGCGAACGCTCCGGCTCATCCGCCGGCAGGAACACTTGGAGATTGGGATTATTGCGCCGCATATACGCAACCACTTCCCCGTTACGCAGAATCACTGCTGCGCCGACGCTGCGCGTGAGCGTGCGGGGAGTTTCAGTGTTTTCTGCATCCTCGCTCATCTGCGGCCAGCGCAGAATACTCCCGTAGACATTGGCCGGATCGGTCGCGGCCATGATCACCATCTCCGGCCTTTCGAGCCGCACATTATTGCGCAGTGAGCGGAGCAGATCGACCGCTGACGGCAGCGCAAACTGCGTCGCCCCGAGGCCGGCGACAAAGTAGCCGCGACGGATACGGCCACTTTCTTCGAGGGTCTTCAACACGTCATAGATGGCGCTGAAGCCGCCGGGCAGAT
>CAZZXL010000154.1:0-12836 GCA_964658035.1 uncultured Acetobacteraceae bacterium | reverse complement strand
CTGGGCGTGAGGCTCTTAGCATCATGAGCACACCGCTACTCGCGGTCGTCGTCAACGACTCCAGCGCCACTTCTTCTTGATCCGGTAACAGGGCTTGTCTCATCGGCTTGCGCCGCAAAGAGTCCCAGAGCTACTTCTTGTCTATACCCAAAAGCTCTATACCCAAAGCGTCAACGGGAAAGAATCACCAAATGTGCGCATGAACCCGTTCCAAGCGCTTGCGCGTCAAATCCATAGCCTGCCTTTAGTGCTGCCCATGCTTCTTCCCCGCCTGCAGCATCGGGGCGTGGGTGTCCGCTGGAGCAGGTGGAGGCGCGACTAGCATCTGCTCCAGATGGTCGAAACGGCTGTTCAACGCCGATACCTGCCGGCTAAAGAAGAAGTACGTCCCGAAAGCTCCCAGAGCAAAGCCCAGAGCCAGGATGAGGGCGAAGACGGTCCAGGTCTGGAACCGGGCCTCACCTTTAATTCTGAACAGGACGCTGACGAGTCAGGACGCCAGCAGATTTACTCCCGACCCAATCCATCAAATGCCGGACTAAACAACTAGGCCGCAGTGCTTAGACCGTCGTTCATATCGGTAAAGTGCGGGGTCAGGCTCAGCGCTGCGAGTTCTTCCGAAGTAAAGATGTGTTTACTGCCTGTTTCGCGATTGATCAGGTCAGCGGCAAGACCGGCGGCGAGTGTCCGCTGGATGGCTTTGCGATGGAAGGCAGACGAACGCATCATTGCGCAGATTTCCTCGAAAACCGGCTCCCAGGTACGGAAGCGTCCCTGGAACAACGGGCCTGTCTGGGTAGGATGGGCGAGAATTTCAAGCTGGTGGTCGAGGAAGGTACTATCCGTGGCGTCGGCGACGAAGCGAAGCTGAAGGGTATAGCGAGTGCTGGTATCCATAAAGCAACCCCTTTCCGGGTTCTGCAACAGTGAGGCAGTTTCTTGTTCTGTGTTGGGGGCTACGTCCTAGGAGCTATTGGTGACCAGGATCGTTGCCTGCTAACCTGCGTGGGCGAAGTCCATGTGCCTGGGCATCCTGGCCCTTCAGAAATGCGCATCGCAATGTGCGCTGACAGTTTGTTTCTCCGCTGGGAGGAAGCTGTTCTGTATTCATAGTGGCCTATTTCCCCCGCCCCCACAAGACCTTTCAATCCCCCAAAGGTACGGAAGTGGCCCGTTCCGGATCACTCTTGTTCGTCCATCGGTAATGCGGTGACCCGCAGGTCTCTTTTGGGAAAAGACGCGTATGCTGGTTGGCGTGCGCCCCTTCCTCGCAATTTTCACTCTCCTTGTTGGCTGCAATATGTCGCTTTCAGCCCAGTCCGTCACCATGCCCCTGTGGCCGAAGGGTGTACCTGAGCGAATCGGCGGCCAGCCTTCGCCTGCCCCGGCCGGCCCGGAGCAGGACATGACCAAACCGACGGATAACCTGATCGCTGGACGCCCCATCATTAAGCTGACGAATGTAAGCCAGCCCACCCTGACCGTCTATCAACCTGCTGTGGGTGCGAATGGCGCTGCCGTGGTTGTCTTTCCCGGTGGCGGCTACCAGATCCTCGCCTATGACCTGGAGGGCTCTGAGGTCTGCACCTGGCTCAACTCGATCGGCGTCACCTGTGTACTGGTGAAGTACCGCGTGCCGATTCCAGGCGAAGATGGCGGGCGCTATCCGGAGAGACTGGAAGACCTGCAGGATGCTCAGAGAGCGATGCGCCTGACAAGGGAGCATGCAGCGGAGTGGGGAATCGATGCGAAACGAGTCGGTGTGCTCGGGTTCTCAGCCGGGGGCCATCTGGGCGTCGTCGTCAGTATCCATGCTGAGCAGGAGACGTATAAAGCCATTGACGCAGCAGACACGCTCAGTGCCCGGCCTGATTTTGCAGTGATCGTTTATCCGGGTTATCTGACGCCGGCACCAGCGCTCGACCACCTATCACCCGGCGTCGCACCCGATGCCCATACGCCACCTACATTTTTGCTGCAGGCGGAGGATGACCCGGTGCATGAAGAGAATGCTCTGCTCTATTTTCAAGCCCTGAAGCAGGTCAAGGTGCCGGCCGAGCTGCATCTTTACGCCAAGGGCGGCCATGGCTACGGCCTGCGGCCGACAGACTTAGCGATCACTCACTGGCCCGCCTTGGCGGAGACATGGCTTCATACCATCGGTGTAATACCGGGCCCCGTTAAAAAGAACCGGTAAAACAAACGCCGGCTTCAGGGTGCAAAGCAGGCGGGTCATGCCAATGGCAGGCCTATTTTGCGGCGACGGTCACGGCGTTCTTTACGTACATCTCGGGCAAGTCCTTCTTCAGTGCGACAACTTTCGGCGCGTCGTTGATCACAATGTACATATTCTCGGGATGCTTCTCGGCGTAGTCCTGGTGGTAGGCTTCCGCCGGGTAGAAGGCCTTGAGCGGCGTCAACTGCGTGGCGATCGGCTTCGAAAATGCTTTGGCGCTGTTGAGTTGCGCAATGTAGCTGCCCGCAATCTTCTGCTGTTCCGGTGTGGTGTAGAAGATGACAGAACGGTACTGCGTGCCTTCATCAGGACCCTGGCGGTTAACCTCGGTGGGGTCAAGCGCCACGCTGAAGAACACTTTCAACAGCTGTCCATAGGTCACCTGCGAAGGGTCATACGTCACTTTGACAGACTCAGCGTGGCCAGTAGAGCCGGTGCTTACAGTGTCATAGTCTGCGGTCTGCGCGGCGCCGCCTGAATAACCGTCGACCGCCTTCAGAACGCCCTTGGTATGCTCGAAAACCGCCTGCACTCCCCAGAAACAGCCGCCGGCAAGTACCAGGGTCTCGTGTGCGGGTGCCTTCGCAATGGGCTCATCATAAGCGGCAGCCGGCAGCGCGGTAGCGGCGCTGGCCACATTGCAGGCCGCCATGCCCAACATGCAGGCTGCTGCAGCGAGGGAAGAGGCAATTTTTCTAGGACTCAGGTTCATATCAGTTCCTATCTAACTTCTGTGCTCAAAACAGGTCGTTTATTCTGCGAATGGGAAGCAGTGAAAGCTTCAAGCTAACTTGACGAACTTCATGGATGCCGAGTTCATGCAGTAGCGCAGGCCGGTAGGTGGTGGACCGTCGTTGAAGACGTGGCCGAGATGCCCTTCGCAGAGCTTGCACACTACCTCGTCCCGCGTCATGCCCAGGCTGCTATCCCGCTTGACGACAACATTCTCTTCCGCGATCGGCGCCCAAAAACTTGGCCAGCCAGTGCCGGAATCAAACTTGGTGTCAGACCGGAAGAGCGCTGTTTCACAACAGACACAACGGAACAGGCCCTTGTCATGCAGGTTCCAGGTAGCGCCGGTGTATGCCATTTCTGTGTCGGCATGGCGGGCAATTTCATACGAATTTTCCGGCAGCTGTTTGCGCCACTCCGCGTCTGTTTTGATGACCTTCGGCTCCTGCTGCCTGCCGATCTTCTTGCCCTTGTCGTCAAAGGTGACGACGGTGACCATGCCCGGCGTCGGCATTTTTACATCCGCATGCACCGGCGAGACGCCGAATTTCGTCCACAACGCAATGCCGCCCAGAATCGCTGTGCCAGACAGCAGCAGCGACCGGCGGGTCACTTTGTCATTCGTTTTCTGTTGCTCAAGGTCGGAGTTGAACACGGTCCGTTGCTCCTATTTCCACTATGTAGTGTACGAGCCCGTGGCAGCACTCGGATGCACTTGAATATTCGACGTTCCAGGGCATGGAAAGGGTACAACTTTGCTTGCGTCTTACGCGATCAGGGTTGCAAAGCGGTTCGTTTACCGGCTATGGATCAGGCTAAAGAGCAGGATGGCCAGCACCATGGCGCTGATGGCGGTGTACATGCGATCGTTTTCGCGAAGGAAGCCAACCAGCGCGAAGACTACGCGGACCACCGGCGTAGCAATGAGCAGCAGAATGCCCAGTTGGATGATGCTGAGACTTGATCCCCGGCCCACACCGCCGAAGGTACCGCGGATGCTCAAAGCTTCTTTCGGCGCCGAATGGAAGTGGGTGTAGTCAGGCGCCGGAAGACCCGGATGGCGCAGGTACATGACGCCACCGGTGAACATTACCAGGGCAGCAATAGTCACGCCAGCCCGTAGCATGTGGCCGATAACCCCCTCCAGCCGGCGGTCCAGCCTTGCCCGCTCTGCGGTCATTCCCGGGATGTTGCCGGGCTCCTGAGCGGGCACTAGAGTTTCCCTGCGATGCTGCTATAGACCATCTCGACGCCGAGCGCGGCGATGACCAGCGCGAAGACCATGCGCAGGGTCGCGACCTTCGCCTTGACCAGCAGCTTGGCGCCGAGCAGAGATCCCGCCAGTACGCCGAGCATGACCGGCATGGCCAGGCCGGGATCGATGTAGCCGCGACCGAGATAGATCCCGGCACTGGCCGCAGCGGTAACGCCGATCATAAAGTTGCTAGTAGTGGTCGACACTTTGAACGGCAGCTTCATCGCCTGGTCCATCGCCAGCACCTTGACAGCGCCGGAGCCAATGCCGAGCAGGCCGGAGAGGGTGCCGGCGACCCCCATGATGGCAAAGCCGGCGGGAATGTTCTGCGCTGTATACGGCTGGCTGTCTTCAGGGTTGATGCCACTGAGACGAAGCCTGGTTCCGAGTGGGTCAGGCAGGGCTGAACCACTTGCATGCTTGGTGCGAAAGCTGGTGTAGGCCGAATACAGAAGTACGATGCCGAAGATGATGCCGATGGCATGGGTAGAGATCTTGAAGGCCAGGTAGGCCCCGAAGATGGCGCCGAGCGTGGTCGCTATTTCAAGAAACATGCCTACACGGATATTCGAAAAGCCTTCGCGCACATAGGCGGCTGCCGCACCGCTTGATGTCGCAATGACGGAGATGAGCGAGGCCCCGATGGCGTACCGGATATCAATCTTGAAGAGGATGGTCAGCACTGGCACCAGGACCACACCGCCGCCGAGACCGGTCAGCGCACCGAGCAGACCGGCGACCACCGACGTGCCGAACATCAGCAGCGAGAACTCAAGCAGGTTCATGCGCCCGCCTTTTTTATGCCCGCTTTTTTCATGGACGCAGTACCTCCTTCAGCCGGCGCTTTTTCTTCGTGGTATTCCTGCTCGGTATTAATACCCCAAAGCTCTGCCTTGTCTGTACGACCGGCGATAATGTTGTCGACAGCTGTCATGGCGGTGAGCATGGAGTGGTCCTGGTTGTTGTACTTATGCATGCCGTTGCGGCCGACCAGGAACAGGTTTTCGTAGGTATCAAGATACTGCCTCACTTCATCGAAGCGATCGTAGGTGCCGTAGTAAGCAGGGTAGGTTTTCGGCACGCGCACGACATGCCCATCGAGCACATCGCGGGCATGCAACAGGCCGATCTTCTCGACTTCCGCTGTAGCGAAGCGGACCAGCTCGTCATCCGGCATCTTCCACAATTCATCGGTGTCGTAGCAGAAATATTCAAGGCCGATCCAGACCTTTGACGGGTCGGCGACCATGTAGGGACTCCAGTTATTGAAGATCTGTAACCGTCCGAGGAGCACATCCGGCTCCTGGATGTAAATCCAGGTGTCTTTGAGCGGCGAGCCATCCGGCTCAGTCACCGCAAGCTTGTCCGCAAGCAGGCCGATGGTGATGAAGTCGCGATAGGCGAGCCCTTCCGCCACTTCACGAACATTCGCGGGCGCGGGCACATCGAGTGCTTTCACCAGCTCTTTTACCGGCATGGTGGAGAAGAAGTAATCCCCCGCGAAGCGCTGCACGTCTCCGGCTGCATTACGAGCCTGCAGCGCGATGAGGGTCGTACCGCATGTTTCAATGCCTTCAACGCGCCAGCCGGTCAGTACCTGGCCGCCCTTTTTCTGGATGAGGCCCGCGACATGCTCCCAGAGCTGGCCCGGCCCGTATTTTGGATAAAGAAACTGCTCGATGAGCGAGGTCTCAGTCCCCTTCTGGGCAATGTCGCCGACGGCTTGTTTTTTCTTGAAAATGCTTTTGAAAAAGTGCGCGATGGCACTGGAGAGCGAGAGCCCCTTGATCCTTTGTGCGCCCCACTCGGCACTAAGCTGGTCGCAGCGCACACCCCAGACTTTCTCTGTGTAGGATTTGAAGAAGGTCCGGTATAACTGCACGCCGAAACGATTGATCAGGAAATCTTCAAGACTGGTTTCCGGCTTGCGCTGGTGAAACTTGGTCCAGAGATAACTCAGACCGATGCGAAAGGTGCGCAGGATGCCGAGGCCGCGAATCGTGTCCGGCGTCAGTGTGACCGGATACGCGAAGAAGCGCCGCAGAAAATAGATGCGGCTCTTGCGCGGCCGCACCAGCATCATCAGGTCGCTGTCGACGTTGGGCGACGTTGCCGTGGTTCCGGCTCCGTTTACAGGTAGGGGCCGCTGCTGATTGTGGTAGGAGATGACGTGGTGGCTGCCGTCTTTCGCTGCTTGGTCGATCGCGGGCGGCATCAACTCCATCCACCACTGCATCACCCGGTCTGACTTTGAAAAGAAGCGGTGGCCGCCAATGTCCATGCGGTTGCCCTTGTAGCGAATCGTGCGCGAAATGCCGCCGATCGCGTCGCTGGCTTCAAGGACGATGGGTTCGATGTCGGACTTGCGCAGAAACTCCAGTGCTGCTGTCAGGCCTGCCGGTCCGGCGCCTATGATGATGGCCCTCTTTTTCATTCACATCCAGTGTACGAAGTTTGAGCCTTGCTGATCTTTGCAGGCGTAAGAGCGTTCACGCAGGACGCCTGGCGAAGAACGGCTTTTCGACAAACCTGTAGCTGAGGATGGCGCAGAAAGTGATCATCAGACCCGCGACGAGCATATAGCCCCAATAGGCTAATGGGTCCATGGCGACGATGGGATGAAAGTGATTGAGCAGTGTGACCAGCATATGCAGCAGCAGTCCATGCAGAACATAGAGGCTGTAGCTTACTGCGCCAAGGGCGCGGAAGGCTCGGCTGGTAAGCAATCCGAAAAAGCTGTTGCCCGCGACGACCATGAAGAAGATGGGGGCCACCAGCAAGGGCTCCTGAAAGTTGTAGTTCGCGGGCACAAAAAGCATCTGCGTGGCGATAAGCACAATCCCGACGATGGTCATCCACCTGGATTGCAAGAAGTGGTTGACACGTTCACTCGGTAGCCCATAGGCAGCGAGCATGCCGATCGCAAAGCCTGCATAGAACATGTGCACAAAGCGCTGCAGAGTGTAGTGCAAATTATCAAGATAGGGATTCGGGACATGGACGAAGGTGAGGGCAAAACTGGCAACCACGGCAAGCAGGACACACAGAAGAAAACGCCGAAGCGGCCGGAACCAGGCTAGAAATGGAAGTAGAAAGTAAAAAATCCATTCCAGGGCAAGCGTCCAATAGATGCCGCCGGTCAGCGGCATCGAGATAAACCCGTTCGTGATCGGTCCCGCCAGGAAGGGTAAGCCGCACAGCAGCCAGAACAGCGTTTCCTCCGCTACAGTGTGGATCGGCTGACGCAGCTGAAAATTGCTCATGAACGCAACCATCACGAAGAGCATGAAAATGGCCAGCAGGTAAGCCGGCAGGATGCGGCGGGCCCGGTTGGGAATAAGTCGACGTGTACCTACGTGAATCGGATCACGGAGCATTTTGCGCCAGAAAAGGAAGCCGCTGATAAAGAAAAACATGGTGACGGCGGTCGGTCCCAGTTGCGCATAGAAGCGGGAGACGGGAGGAATCCACTCTCCCGTGCGGAAATAGAGATAGGAAATGTAGGCGTGGTGAAAGAAAACCGAGGATGCAAGAATGCCGCGCAAACCGTCCAGCGAGAGGGTTTTGGCGTGCGCAGAAGTCACGTCGTCCAGGACGGCAAAGCGTCGCGCTAACAGGCCGCAAAAGCAGGCCATCATGAGTATGCCCAGCAGGGTAGGAAGAGGATTACCGAGGTGCATCAATAGTGGTTCTTTCCCGCCGGCCTTTAGTGTACTGAATCCTTGCTCTACTGGTTTGGTTACGCGAAACTTGGTCCTGGCGCATCTACTGCAACAGGGTCGTGGCTCATGTGCTCCATCCCTGTCGAAATCAGTACCAGGCACGGCTGCGTTGTTCGATGATTGTCAACTTTCGTTAAATCTCCTGGCGAGGAAGCTTGTTTCCACAATCCAGCTGGTCCCATGCACTTCCGTCTGTTCTTGCGGCCTTCCTGGCTTCTCTGGTGGAGTGTGTCGAAGCCTTGACGGTGGTGCTTGCTGTCGGCAGTGTGCGCGGCCCCAACGGCTGGCGGAGTGCGCTGGCCGGGGTGGCGGCTGCGCTCGCGGTGCTGCTGCTGATTGTCGCGGCACTGGGTAGAGCGCTGACACGGATCCCGCTGCACCTGCTGCAGGGGGTGGTCGGCACCCTGCTGCTGCTGTTTGGTCTGCGCTGGCTGCGCAAAGCCATTCTGCGCGCGGCCGGGTTCATTCCTCTCCATGACGAAACGGCTGCCTTTGCAAAAAATGCGAAGGCGATGCAGGGCATGGAGGTGGCCCAGGGCTGGGACAAGGTGGCATTCGGCGCGTCCTTCCAGATCACCATGCTTGAAGGAACAGAAGTCGTCTTTATCGTGATTGCCATCGGCGCAGGCGGGCCAGGCTTGTTTGTGCCGGCGAGCCTGGGCGCCATGGCCGCGCTGGTGGTCGTCACCGCGCTCGGGTTTGTGGTGCATCGACCGCTGGCGCGCGTCCCTGAGAATGCGCTGAAGTTCATCGTCGGCGGTTTGCTCTCGGCCTTCGGCACCTTCTGGGTGGGCGAAGGCATGGGGCTGCAGTGGCCCGGGGCTGACTGGTCGATCGCCGCCCTGGTCGCCGGCTACCTGCTGGTTGCCCTTGCCGCCGTGCACTGGTGCGGCGGCTTCCAGCGCAATCCAGTAAAGGAGATGCAATGACCTGGCTCCGGACCGTTTTCCGCGAAGTGTATGGCTTGTTTGTAGACGACCTGGCTTTCACTCTTTCGCTGCTGGCGTGGGTCGCATTCATCTGGCTGGCGTTGCTCTGGCTGGCATCGACCGGGCCGGCATTGACCTGGCAGAACAGGTACGAAAGCCTGCGCCTGCATACCCTGGCCGCATGGTGGCTGCCGGCAGTGCTGTTGTTTGCCGGGCTCGCTGCCATTCTGGTTGAAAGCGTTCTTCGCTACGCACGCGCCCGCGCCCGACGCTGATTCAAATCCTCAGCTTTGACGACAGGCATGTATCGTTGCTTGTAGCAGTTGTCAGTCGAGCACTTGCGGGGCTGAACCCTGCGGGTTCGCAAGGAAGACGGAGGAACGAGGGCGACGCATGCCGTATATCTACATCGACAGGGTATTGAACGAACTGAGGTCGGAACTACTGTCAGCGATGCACCAGGCAGTGAGTGCCCAGTTCAAAAAGGGCGAGGTCGATGTGAACCGGCTTTATCGCAGTTTCACGCGTGCGGCGACCGGGCAGGTGGCCAATCCGGTACGCGTGTCGGACAAGTGTATCGATGGCGGGCCCAAGGGCGTCAAAGGCAATCCCGGGGGCTAGCGAACGATGCTGCCGGGATCAAGATTCTTCCTCGGCGTGGCCAATTGTTGTGAAGAAACCAAACAGCGATCAGGAACAGGATTAACCGACAGACCGCAACAAGCTAAGCATCTACTGGCTGGGCTCTTTCGATCTGCAGGCCATTGAATCTGGTGCAGGATCAACAGGCTGGGCGACGAGACGCACCCCGAGGGCGCCGCACACCCGGCTTACAGTATCGAATCGGGGAGCGCTGTCGGGACGCAGAGCTTTGTACAAGGCTTCCCGCGTGATCCCCGCTGTCTTGCCAGGCCGCCGGGTGGTGGTTCGAGATTCATTCCGACCAGATAAAACGGCAGCAGCGTAGGTCGCTGCTGCCGTTTACTGTGCGTGCTGAAGTTACTGGCCCAGATACTGCACGTGGACGTAAGTGCCGAGCCTCGGGTTGTAGGCCAGGTACCAGCCCGGATCGGATGGGTCGTCATACAGCACGATGTCATCAGCACCCCAGTTCCAGCCATCCACGTAGCCATAGTCATAATCGGCTACGCCGAAGTAGAAGCCGTTGAAGAAGAACCGGCTGCGGTCCCCGCCACCAAGTCGGTAGACATAGTTTGGGCCGAAGTGCCCCGGAAAGCGGCCATTCTGCCAGGGGTGATCGAGATGGTAGTGCGCATCGCCGCCCCGGTGACCAATCCATTGTCCATCGTCATGCACGTGAGGCCTATCGGGATGGCCTGGCTGATCGTTGAAGCCGCGATAGTTCTGATGATCATTGTGCAGATTGCCCGGAGTGACGCCACTGTTCCCAGGGCGTTCCGGACCCCCCTGGCCATGGAACGGTTCAGGGCCGGGGCCATGCTGAGGAATGAATCCTCCGCCGACATGCTGCTGACTGCCCATGTGGCCGCCGCTGGCCTGGCCGCCGCCTCCATGTTGTTGTGCAAGGGCAGGAACAGACATCAGTGAGATTGCCAGAGGTGCCGCCAGTAGGAATGCCAATGTGTGTTTCATAACGCCCTCCCATCGTGCGACATCCCGCGCTTTGATCCTGCTGCGCGGGATGCCTGATCTACTATCCATCGAATAGAACACTGGTTCAGGGAGCGAGTTGCGCGGAGAGCCCTGCCGGCACCTTTTAAGCGGGGCTCCCGAGCATTTCTGGCTCTACATCTTCATACCGCCCATGGACACCGGCACTACCCCGCAGGCGATCCGCCCGCCCGATGCACCGGATGGATCCGTCATCATGTCGTCTGCTTTTTCATGAATGATGATCGAGGTTCCGCCGTTGGCCAGGATGGAATTGGGTGCGTCCGGCGCGAGCGAGATGCCGGTGGCGAGGAAGCTGGCCTTCCCCTTGCCATCGGCGCTGATTGTTAGATTCACGGGCATGTCGCCGGCATGCGGACCAGCGGGATTCTTGCTGCCATGCTGCTTGCTGTCAGGGTTGAAATGCGGCCCTGCGGATTTAAAATCCGGTCCATCACAGGCTGGCTTCTGGTGCACGTGGATACCGTGTTCGCCGGGCGGCAGGTTCATGAGTTTAGCCATTACCTTAACGCCGCCCTTGCCCTGCTTGAGGGTAATGGTGCCGGCATCCTGGCCCTGCGCGGTTTTAAGCGTGACCACGACAGGTTCATTCTTCTGCGCGAAAGCAGAGTGCGAGAACGGGGCAACTGCGAGCAGGGCAGGCACCAGCAATGTGCGGCCCAGGAACCCCTTGCGAGCTTGCATGTGTTTTTCTCCTTGTGGCGGCTGGTCGCACGCAGCGGGGCCCATTTGAGGCGGCCTGGCAGCAGACGAACAGCGGCCCACTGAGCTTAACGCATCCCAGTCCGACTCCGTATGAATGTGCCCCCCGTTGTAATTCACGCTTCATTCGGGCTAAAAGATTTTTTTGCCACTCAAATACACTCCGGCCACTTCACCATCTGCGGAGAGGACGGTAATGTTCGCAGATCGTCCCACGGCAACAGTGCCGTACTCGTCGGCAAACCCGCCAAGCTTTGCAGGATTGGTCGTGACCAGGGCAAGCGTGTCGGAGAGACTGGCCGCGGTGAATGCTCGAAAATTCCGCACAGCCTTATCCAGCGTCAAGACGCTGCCGGCCAGTACGCCATTGTGCAGACAGCGGCCATCTTTCACGGTCACGTTCATCCCACCCAGGTTATAGTCGCCTTCCGGCATGCCGGTCGCGCTCATGCCGTCAGTCACCAGGATGGCGCGCTCCCTGCCTTTGGCTTTCCAGAAAAGCCGCACCAGGGCCGGGTGCACGTGAATGCCGTCGCAGATCAGTTCGGCATACAGCGCATTCGTATCTAATACGGTGCCCAGGATGCCGGGATCGCGGTGATCGAGCGGACGCATGGCGTTGAAGGTATGCGTGGCACTGACGGCGCCCGCAGCGAGTCCGCGATCCGCATGCGCTGTGTCTGCGTTCGAGTGTCCCAGCGAGACCCGGACACCGAGTCGAGTGGCGTGTTCGATCAGTTCAAGCGCGCCTTCAATTTCAGGAGCGATGGTCATGAGCCGGATCCTGCCTTCGGCTGCTTCCCAGAACCTGTCGAAGAGAGGAATGGACGGTTTCTGGATCAGGTCAGGCGGATGGACGCCGCGTTTTGCATGCGCAATGAAGGGGCCTTCCAGGTGAATGCCGAGCGGTTGCGCGCCACCTTCTGCAGGCTTGGCGATATACCTGGCTATGCCCGCTAACGAATGCAGTGTGGCATCGATCGGCGCGGTTACGGTCGTCGGCAGGTAAGCGCCGACACCCCGCGTGGCGAGAAAGCTGCCGATAGCGCCCAGCGCCGCAGGTGTCGCATCCATGACGTCGTAACCAATCGCACCATGGATGTGAATATCCAGGAATGAAGCGGTCAGCGTGGCGCCCGGATAGTCGTCGTGGACGTCGTGCACAGGCACAAACGCTGCATCGCGGGTGGAGATGCTGCTGATGACGCCGTCCTCGATGAGGATGGCCGGATGGTCGAGGAGCGCAGAAACTTCTTGCGTCTGGAGGACAAGCGCGTGCGCGGTGATGAGAGTCAGCATGGTCACAGGTAGCATACGACTCCCGCGGCTTTGCAGACAGCGAGCTCCCGGGAGACGATGGGGATGACAGTGCCAGTGCGCTCCATCAGGACGAGCAATTTAGATGGGCTCCCCAACGAACGCGGCGAGCTTCAGTGGATACTTGCTCTACATATCCGCGATCAGCAGGCGTTCTTTAGTCATTTCTTCGATGGCGTAGCGGACGCCTTCCCGGCCGACACCTGAATCTTTGACGCCGCCGTACGGCATCTGGTCGGCACGCCAGGACGTAGATTCATTTACCAGCACCGCGCCCACTTCCAGGTCAC
>CAZZXL010000153.1:8235-12919 GCA_964658035.1 uncultured Acetobacteraceae bacterium | reverse complement strand
AAATGCTCCTGCGCCAAGTGCTCCTTCGCCGGTGACGACGACGCCAGGATCGAAGCCGGCGGTCAACCAGGGGCCCTACCAGCCACAGGCGCAGGCCTCTCCTTTCAATGGAACGGTGGTTGAAGATGTCGTTGCGCGGGTGAATGACCAGATCATCACGCGTTCCGACTACCAGCGCGCCCTGCAGCAGATGGATGCTGACGGCAAGCAGCAGGGGTGGAGCGAACAGGAACTGACTGACCGTAAGAAAGACCTGCTGCGCGACCTGATCGACAAGGAACTGCTGCTGTCAAAGGGCAAGGAACTTGGCGTTACGGGCGAAACGGAACTGGTGAAGCGGCTGGACGAAATCCGCAAACAGAACCACCTGGAATCGATGGAAGACCTGGAGAAGGCAGCCCAGCAGCAGGGTGTTTCCTACGAGGATTTCAAGCAAAATATCCGCAACGAAATCATCACGCAGACGGTGATCCGGCAGGAAGTTTCGCGGCGGGTGCAGCTGACGAAGACGGATGTGGCGAACTACTACCGAACGCACCAGGCAGAGTTTGCACAACCTGAGTCGGTTCACCTGGCGTCGATCCTGATCCCGGTGGATGGCGACAGTGCGGAAAGTCTGGCAAAGGCGCAGGCCAAAGCAGGCGAGGTCGAAAGCCAGTTAAAGGCTGGTACCAGTTTTGAAGACCTGGCCAAAAAAGATTCAAGCGGGCCGACTGCTTCGACCGGCGGCGACCTGGGTGACTACAAACGCGGGGCTCTCCCCAAATCGCTTGAAGATGCCACCTTCAGTTTGAAGGCCGGCGAAGTGACGCAGCCCATCCGTACCAAGCAGGGCATGCTGATTATGAAGGTGACCCAGCACACCGGCGGCGATACTCAGGATTATGCCGCGATCGCACCGCAGGTAGAAGAAGCCGCCTTTATGTCGCGTATGCAGCCGGCCCTTCGCGTCTATTTGTCTACGTTGCGCGAGCAATCATACGTGGATGTGCGGCCAGGTTTGCAGGATGCCGGTGCCGCCTCGAACTCGGTGAAGCCGCACATCGCCTACAGCGCCTACGTGCAGCCGGGCAAGAAGAAGGAAAAAAAGAAGGTGCAGCGGACCCGCTTTAACGAAACGCGGCACACCTTCCGCAATAAGTCAGGAGCGACGCAGCAGGCAGCTTCGAAGCCGCCCTCTTCACCGGCTCCAGTAGCGTCACCCGCGCCCGCCACGGCAAGTGCCGCCGTCGCTACCCCGTCAGCCACTCCGGCAGCTTCCACGCCTGCACCCTCAGCTTCCAATGCCCAGGTCGCGGCAAACACGCCTTCATCCAAGCCGGTGAAGAAGCAGAAAGTACGCTTTGGCCAGGCGCCGACGGGCACACTTGATAATGCGCCGGGTAATACCCCCACCACCGCTGCTGCAGCCCCACCTGCCGAAACGCAGGTAGCCAGCAACGAAACATCGGCATCCGACGGCCTGGCAACCGCCGTTGCTGTGAAGAAGCAGAAGACGCGCTTCTCGTCACGCGCAGGTGAGGCTAAGCAGCCGAAGGCGGCGACACAGGACCAGTTGGAGAACCAGTCGCAGGGAAAAGCGAGCACGGAAGAAGCGGCTACGCAGCAGACCCAGGCTGCTCCGCTGGGACTGGGTGGCGACACTGCTACCAAGAAGAAGCCTGTCAAGGTGAAGAGCGACGTGAAGACGCGCCTCGCGGATAAACCTAAGACCCCTTCGGATGATCAGAAGCAGGACCAAAAAACGGACCAACCGCTTGACCAGAATGGTGCGGCAAGCGGCGCTTTGAACCCGGGCGCTGCGGCAACCTCGCAGACGACACCGGAAGCGGGAGCACCGGCCACCAGTTCAGCTCCGCCCGCTTCAACTCCGGACGAAAAGGCGCCTCTCGACACGACGCCGGCGCAGCCCGGTCAGACTGCTCCGGCGGCACCAAGCACGCCTGCGACTTCTCCGCAGTAGGGCCGGAAGACGCGGACTAATGAAAGACTTTTATGTAGCTGATGCCGCGCGCAAAGAGAACCAGCAGATTGTTGGCTACTTTGCCGTGACTGCGAAGCAACTGCGTGCCAAGAAAGAGGGCGGCGAGTATCTTGCCCTGACCCTCGGCGACAAGACCGGACAATTCGACGCGCGGATGTGGGACAACTTCGCCGACTGCGTCCCGGCCTTCAACGCCGGCGACGTAGTGAAGGTGCAGGCAGTCGTCTGCCGGTTTGCTGAAAAACTGCAGTTGAAGATCGACAAACTCCGCAAGGCCGAACCGGCTGAATTTACGCTGGTCGATTTTGTCCCGGCGACGGAGAAGAATGTCGATGAACTATGGTCGCAGCTGAACGGCATTATTGCGACCTTCACCGATAAGCATCTGCTTCTGCTGGCACGCAGTTTTCTTGATGATCCGCAACTGGGCCCTGCATTGCGCGAAGCGCCGGCCGCCAAGAGCATGCATCACGCCTTTATCGGCGGCATGCTGGAGCACGTGGTCTCCATGCTGGGTCTTTGCAATGCGGTGGCCAGCCACTATCCGCAGATCCATCGCGAACTGCTGCTGACGGGTGCACTGCTGCATGATATCGGCAAGCTGAAGGAATTAAGCTGGGGTACCAGCTTCGACTACACGCTTGAGGGCCAGATGCTGGGGCACATTACGATCGGGGTCGCACAGGTCGACCGTAAGATCGCGGAAATTCCGGACTTTCCGGCATCGTTGCGCATCCTGGTGCAGCATCTGGTACTGAGTCATCATGGCAAATACGAATTTGGATCGCCCAAGCTGCCGATGATCCCCGAAGCAGTGCTGCTGCACTATATCGACGACATGGATGCAAAGATGCAGACCATGGAAAATGAGTTTAGAAAAGCGGCTACAGCCGGCCGTGATGCAGCGACAATGACCGAGTGGGTACGCTCAATGGAGCGGCCGCTGCTGAATACACACGCTTATCTCGCGAAGTCGGTTGAGCCGGGAGCGGCGCTGCAGGAGGCAATGAAGGTGTTTGAGGAATAGTATGCCGTACTTATTGAAGACAGAGCCGGGCGTCTATTCCTATGCCGACCTCGAGCGGGATGGTGAGACGGTGTGGGACGGTATCAAGAATGCGCAGGCGATCAACTCCTTGGCAGCAATGAAGAGGGGCGACAAACTGGTGCTGTATCACTCCGTTACGGAGAAAGCTGTGGTGGGAACGGCAAAGGTCATTTCTGTTGAAGCCAGTGATCCGCGCAACCCGATCGTGACGATTGCACCAGGCAAACCACTCAAGCACCCTAAGTCGCTGACAGAAATAAAGCAGGAGAAGCTGTTCGAGGGATCGGTCCTGTTTCGCCAGTTTCGCTTGTCGGTGGTGCCGCTCACGGATGAGCAGTATGCGTGGCTCATCGGCTGAGCAGTGCGTCGCCGCTTCGCACTCAGCTAGAATGAAGGTTTGTTTCTACCAGGAATCTTAATGTTAAGACTTTCGACCGCAGGTGAATCACACGGCGAGAGCCTGATTGCTCTGGTGCAGGGAATGCCTGCCGGGCTGGCGATTGATCAGGCGTTTATCGACCGCGAGTTATGGCGTCGCCAGCAGGGCTTTGGCCGAGGCGGCCGCATGCGTATTGAGCAGGATACGGCCCATATTCTGTCCGGCATCCGACATGGCAAGACGATCGGCGCGCCCGTCGCGATCGAGATCAAAAACCGCGACTGGAAGAACTGGGAAGACATTCTGCCTGTCGGCGCAGGCGATCCATCCAAGCACAAGGCCGTAGCTTCTCCGCGACCGGGGCACGCGGACCTCGCGGGCTCATTGAAGTATGACTTTAAGGACGCGCGCTACGTGTTAGAGCGGGCGTCAGCTCGTGAATCCACTGCGCGCGTGGCGGCCGGCGCCTTGGCGAAAGCATTACTGCTGACGCTGGGGATTGATGTAGCAAGTAACGTAGTCCGTGTTGGCGGCGTGGAACTGGAACGCGACGTGACGTGGGCCGAGATCGCCGCGTTGCGTGATCGTGAGGAAGTGGTTCTTGGCTGCGCGGATGCCGAAACAGAAGAGCGCATGAAAGCCGAGGTCGACAGGGCATTGCGCACGGGCGATTCGATCGGCGGCATTTTCGAAGTGGTGGTGCATGGCGTGCCGCCTGGCCTGGGGACCTATGCGAATTGGGATGAGCGTCTGGACGGCCTGCTGGCATGGGCGGTGATGTCGCTGCAGGCGGTAAAGGCGGTCGAGCTGGGCCGCGGTGTGACGGCGGCGCAATCGTTCGGGTCGGAAGTGCATGACGCTATCGGGTATGCAGCGAACGGCAACGGCGACACGCGACGGCACACAAAATTTACACGGGAGCGAAACAACGCGGGCGGGATCGAAGGCGGCATCTCAAACGGAGAAGACATTGTCGTACGCGGCTACCTGAAACCCATTTCCACGCTGCGACGCCCGCTGGAATCGGTCACCTACGAATCGCGCGAATCGACGAAGGCAGCGTATGAACGGTCAGACGTGTGCGTAGTGCCGGCGGCAGGCGTGGCGGCCGAAGCAATGGTCGCGTTCGTCATAGCCAGGCTGGCGCTCGAAAAATTCGGCGGCGACTCGGCGGTGGAACTAAAACGTAACCATGATGGCTACCTGGAGCAGATCCGCAGGTTCTAGAGCAAATTGCCTGAAGGTGTAGAGCGAAGACCTGAAGGTGTGAGCG
>CAZZXL010000153.1:0-8225 GCA_964658035.1 uncultured Acetobacteraceae bacterium | reverse complement strand
AGCGAAGAAACGATGATCGCTGGCCTTTTCGCCAGGAAAAGGCAAAGTCAGCGAGAAACACCATAGCCTCAGGTATTGTGCTCTATAAACCGCTGATCGCTTCGAATATTTAGAAAGAGACGCAACGCAAGCAATGATTCGCCAGATCGTCAAGTATCCGGACCCTGTTCTGCAACAGGTCGCCGAGCCGGTGGTTGAGTTCAACAAAGAACTGGAACAGCTGGTTGAGGACATGTTCGAATCGATGTACGAAGCGCAGGGCATTGGCCTGGCTGCGCCGCAGATTGGCGTGAAGCAGCGCATCACTGTGATCGATTTAAGCAACAAGGCGAGGCCCGAAGACAAGCTGGTGCTGATCAATCCGGAGATCATTTATCGCGAGGGCAAGCAGTTCTCTGAAGAGGGATGCTTAAGCCTGCCGGAGATTCGCGAGAAAGTGACGCGCGCGTCGAAGGTGAAAATACGGGCGCAGAATGTCAGGGGCGAGTGGTTTGAGATGGAAGGCGAAGAACTGCTCTCGCGCTGCTTCCAGCACGAGATCGATCACCTGGACGGCATCCTCTTTTTATTCCGAGTGAGCGGGCTGAAGCGCGACCTGCTGCTGCGTAAAATTCGCAAACTACAGAAGGCGGGCGAGTGGTAAAGAGCGATGGGTGGCGGGCATGAAGCTGGTTTTCTGCGGAACTCCAGATTTCGCTGTGCCCACACTCGAGGCTATCGCGGCTGCAGGACACGACATTGCTCTCGTTGTCTCGCAGCCGGACCGGCCCGTGGGACGCGCAGCCGTGCTGACGCCCCCTGCAGTGAAAAGAGCCGCGCTTGCGATGAACTTGCCGATCGTCCAACCGGAAAAGATCAAGAACAATCTGGAATTCCGTGCGCAACTGGGAGCAATCCAGCCCGACGCCATCCTCATCGTTGCCTATGGCCGGATTATTCCCAAGTGGATGCTCGATCTGCCGCGCTTCGGCAACATCAACCTGCACGGTTCGCTCCTGCCGAAGTATCGCGGCGCTGCGCCCATCCAGTGGGCCATCGCCCGCGGCGAAACAGTGACCGGGGTAACGACCATGCGGATTGATGAAGGTCTTGATACCGGCGAAATGCTGTTGCAGCGCGAACTAACGATTGGCCCGGATGAGACATCTATCGAACTGTTTCCCAAACTCGCTGCGATCGGCGCGGGATTGATGTTGGAGACGCTTGCGGGTTTGGAGGCCGGCAGCATTTCAGGTCGGTCACAGGACCATGCGGCTGCGACGCTTGCCCCTATCCTTAAACGTGAAGATGCCCAGGTTGAATTTGCCACTACTGCAGGTACGATTTACGATCGGTGGCGTGGTTTTCAACCTTGGCCGGGGGCGTATACCTTTCTGCATGGCAGGAAGCTCGTGTTGCACAGCATGGCCCCTTCGTCGCAAATGGCAGGTGGGAAGCAGCCGGGTGAAGCTTTTGTAGAGCAGGGTAGATGTTTCGTAGCTTGCGGCGAAGGCACCGTACTGGAGTTGCTGGAAGTGCAGGGTGAGGGCCGCAAGCGCATGCCGGTTCAGGACTTTCTACGCGGCGCCGGCCTCAAAGCCGGCGATCGGCTCGGCTAGAACATGGGCCACCTGCCGCGCAGCAAAGCTTCGCCGAAAAAGGCTTCAGCCAGGAAAGTTGCGACCAGGATCAGTCCTGCGCGCACCGCTGCGTTCCACATCCTGCTGGAACTTGGTCGATCCACCAGCACGCACAGCGATGATCTTTTACAAGGCGAGCCTGTCGATCAACTCTCCCTCCAGGACCGCAACCTTTGCATGACGCTGACGATGGGCGTTCTGCGCTGGCAGTTGTTTCTGGACCGGCAGATCCACGACCTGTTGACGCATAAGACCAAGCTGGACGAACCCATACGCATTGCCCTGCGGCTTGCCGCGTTTCAGCTGATCTTTCTCGATCGCATTCCAGCTCATGCCGCCATATCTGACAGCGTGGAGCTTACGAAGCGTGCCGGGCACAAGTTTGCTTCGGGGCTGGTGAATGCAGTCCTCCGCAAATTAGTAACAGGCGTAGATCATCTTAAGTCCGAAGTGGATGAAACGGCTGCGCATCCTCCATGGATGGTGGAGCGCTGGGCTGCGTTGTTCGGCATGGAACAAGCAAAGGCGATTTGCAGGTACGATCAGTATCCTCCTGCGGCCAGCGTGCGCCTTGCCTCGCCAGACGCGGAGATGGCCCTTGCAGAAGAAGATGTAAGGCTGGCGCCAGGCGTGTTCCTGGCAAACGCACGTTCCGTGCTTTCAGGAGATGTCGCGAACACCGAAGCCGTCCGCGACGGCATGGTGCGTCTGCAGGATGAGGGTTCGCAGTTGATTGCCGAACTGCTGGGTGGCACTGGAGTTCCCAAGTCGATTCTCGATAGCTGCGCGGCGCCTGGCGGTAAAACAGCGATCCTGGCTGAACGCTATCCGGAGAGTGTCGTGATAGCAAGCGATGTCAGCGCGGTGCGGCTGGCGAAGATGGCCGCCGTTTTCCAAAAGACACAAGTACTGGCACGTATCCGGGCGAGAGTTGGCGATGCTTCCAAGGTTGAGGCCGACGAACGATTTGACCTGATTCTGTGCGATGTTCCATGCAGTGGCAGCGGTACGCTGGCGCGCAACCCGGAGATCAAACTGAGGCTGACCCTTGAGGATATTCTTCGCCAGCAGGAACGACAGATCGCGATTTTGCGGGCTTCACTAAGGGCGCTTGAGGCAGGCGGAAGACTGGTGTATTCCACCTGCTCGCTCGAGCCCGAAGAGACTGAACAAGTGGTGCAGGCCATTCTCGAGATGAACGCAGACTACAAGCTGGTGCCTGTCCGGCAGCGACTGGAAGAATTGCGAGCGACCGGAGCACTACATGCCGACGGCGCCGTACTGCTGCTCAAGGAGGCAGTGCATGGTGAGTACCTGCGCGTACTTCCGGGAAAGTTTGCCACCGATGGCTTTTTTGCTGCGATCTTTACGCGCGATTAGAGCAAATTTCCTGTAGGTGTAGAGCGAAGGACAGGTGTGTCGGCTGGCCTTTTCAGCAAGAAATAGGCCAACCTGTATCCAGCCAGAAACACCACAGCATCAGGTGACTTGCTCTAAGAAGGTCACTGCGAGACAGTCAGATCGATCTCGGTATTGGCGTCAATATGCATGCCTGCATCGGGCGTCTGCGACAGAATGATGCCGGGGGGTAAGGGTGGCCGGGGCGGCTGGGGAATGCCGGATGTATCGACGGCAGCGACGGCTGGAATGCCGACATTACGATACTGCACAGCTCCAAGCTTGAATCCAGCATGTGCCAGGTATGCCGAGGTTGCTGCATAGTTGCTGTCTGTCAGGTCAGGCATCACGAATGCCGGTAAGCTATTCTGTGGCGGCGTAGCGAGCAACAGGCTGACATTGGGCCGGTCGACGTTGGCGGCGCCAGGCTGGGGGGTCTGCGCGATAACCGTGCCGGCGGGCTGTGCGCCATAAGGCATGCGGGCGATGGTGCCGAGATCCAGGCCCAGCTTGCGAACATCAAATGTCGCCACATGCTCCGCAGCCCCCGTCACCTTAGGAATGGCCACACGCTGCGGACCGAGGCTGTCGGTTACGCGGACACTCCACTCACTACGAACACTGGTGCCAGGGACGGGAGCCTGCGTCAGCACGTGTCCGACGGCAGTGGTGGCGCTGTAGAAGTGCTCATCGACAGAAAGACTGAGGTCCATCTGCGCAGCTTTGCGTGTTGCGTCGGCAACGTCCATGCCGCGAAAATCAGGTACCTTGACCTCCGCGCCATGGATCGCGAAATGCATGGTCGTGATGGCGGACAGCAGCGCAATGATGGCCAATGAAAGCGCCACCAGCACGAACTGGAAGAAACGAAGGATCAAGCGCCGTATTCCCGTCCGTCCGGCTGATCGTCCGCATATTCAATGACGAACTCTATCCGCGCAGTTTTTTCGAGCATTGCGGAGACAGAGCAGTATTTTGTTTTTGACAGCTGCACGGCATCTTCAATACTCTTGCGGTTCACTTTGCCGCTTACTTTATAGACGAGGCGGATATGGGTGAAAACGCTGGGCGATTCCGGCGCCTTTTCGGCAGTCGCATGTACATGTAGCCCGGTGTGGCCTTCGCGCTTTTTGTTCAGGATGCCCAGGACGTCAATGGCGGTGCAGCCGCAGAGCGCCATCAGCACGGCTTCCATAGGCGTAGGCCCTGCGTCTTTGGCTACGTCGAAGGTAAGTGTGTGGCCGGATTCGGAAGTCGCCTCGAACTGCTGTTCGTGGGTCCATGTAGCATTCGCGATCATAGGGCTTGCGTCTCCAAGACGTGTCGTTCGTGGCTGTTGTCGGTCGCGGGCTCGGGATGAATAAGGACCCGGTAGACCTCGGGACAAGAGAGTTTAAAGCGATCTTCAAGGGCAGTAATAACGGCATGTACTTCGTGCATTGGCAGTTCATCCGGCAGCGTACAGTGGCAGGAAATCTGCAGGTGATCGATAACGCGGCTGACCTTGACCTCGTGGATATCGATGATAGCGGGCAATTGAGCTGCGGCGTTGCGCAGTTGATGCTCCATGCGCCGATCACGCTGCAGGCTTGACGGCTTCTCGATGGTTGCGGGTTCGCTCTCAATATGTGTAAGGACGGACGAAATTTCAGGAACGTCTTTGCGAATCTGGCCTTCGATGTTGCAGACAAAGCTGTGTGCCTCTTTGAGCGAAAGCGTTTCCGGCACCTCGACATGCTGTTCAACATGCAGGCCCTCGTCAAAGGACTGGACGCTGACATCATGCAGCAGAACGTTGTTGCGCGAAGCGACAGCCCGAATGCGGTCAAAGATGCTCTCAGAAAAGCCCTCTCGAGCCACGGTGCGGACGACGACATCGCTGCCCGGGAGAATGCCTTCAACAACGCGGGTGACCTGTTCGACCAGCGCCTCGGTACGCTGAAAGGTAAGGCCGCGCGACAGTGCAATCGTAAGATCGGCGAAGTAGGCGCTGCCACTGCGGCGAGCGCGGACCTGGACTACATCCAGCACGCCGGGGGTGGCGCGGACGGCTTCAGCGATATGCCGCCGCATGCCTATGGGGGCCGCATCAAGCAGCACTTCGGCGGTCTGGCTGGCCAGTTTCCAGCTGACCTTGAAGATGAGGCCAGACACAAAAATAGCGACAACCGGATCGGCATAGCGCAGCCAGGAGATCTGGAAGTAGACCCCGGAATAGGTAGCCGCAAGGCCAAGCAGGACAGCAAGACTGGACCAGATATCCGAACGAAAGTGGAGGGCGTCGGCCTCAAGCGCCTGGCTGGCGGATTCGCGCGCAATGCGTGCAAGTTTGCGGGCGCGGGTATAGTCGACCGCAATGGCGAGCAGCAGAACGGCAAACGGCCACGGCGAAAAGCGAAGAACTACCGGATGTGCGATTCTCGTGACTGCTTCTGTGACGATCCAGATGCACGAAGCGGCCATGAGGAAGGTTTCAGCGAAAGCGGAGAGGTTTTCGATCTTTCCGTGACCGTAGGTGTGACCTTCATCGGCAGGTTTATCCGAGATGCGGACGGAAATATACGTGAGTGCCGAGCCGAGCAGGTCAAGGCCTGAATGTGCCGACTCCGACAGCATGCCGAGACTGCCGGTAAGTAGACCGGTCGCTACCTTGAGGGCGGTCAGCACGCAGGCAGCCAGAACAGACAACAGCGCGGCCGCGCGCTTGTCGTGTTGCATTTGTTGCGATGCCGGTCCGGTGCCGCGCTCCATACGCTCTAGAGTACCTTCGCCTGTCGCAGATGCCTAGCGGACCGTGAAGAGCTTAGCGCTTGGTTCCCTGGAAGAGTCCTGCGACGCCAAAGGTATAGGGGGTCCAGGAAACTTCGCTGAAGCCGGCGCTTCGCATCATCTCGAGCATTGCTGCCGGTGCAGGAAAGCGTTCGACAGAGGTTGGCAGGTAGGTGTAGGGACCGGAAGAGCCGGATAGCACTTTGCCGATCCGGGGAAGAATGCGTCTGAAGTAGAAGGCGTAAAGCTTGCCGAGAAGGCCGCCGGGTTCGCTGAAATCGAGGATCCCTACCCGTCCACCTGGAGCCAGGGCACGGTGGAATTCGCGCAGTCCACTCTCGTAGTTTGAGAGGTTGCGAAAGCCGAAGGCCGAGGTGATGAGGTCCAGCCGGTTGGCGGCGACCGGTAATTGCAGCGCATCGGCTTCGATAGCGATGGCGCCTTTCTGCTCGAATTTGCGAGCACCGCGGACGAGCATCTGGTGGGAGAAATCTGCCGCGATAATGGGGACAGACTGCGGAGGTCGTCGGCGCAAAAGCGCCAGGGTCATGTCCCCGGTGCCGCAGCAGATGTCGAGGATGCGGACGTCGGGCCGCGCCAGAACCTTACGGAAAATACGCGCAGTTCGCCACCACCACAGGCGGTCAATGTTGAGCGAAAGAACGTGGTTCAGCAGGTCATAGCGGGGGGCGATCTCGTCAAACATGGACTGCACGGCGAGCGCTGCGCTTTGCTCGTCGCTCGCGCCTGCCGGTTTGGCGCCCAATGAAACAGGCTGCTTCATGACTGTCCCGGTTGCAGGATGGCACCAATTCCGGCATGCATTTCCGCTTCTGTCACATCGTCAACGACGTATGCCGCGCCTATGGTTTTGAGCAAGACGAAACGACGGAGGCCGGAGGAGTTTTTCTTGTCCCTGGCAGTCGCTGCGATCAACTTCTTCGCGGAAAGCTCGGGCAGGTTGGGTAATCCGTAATCGTGGATCATTTCTGTGCCTCGGACGTAGTCTTTTTCCGACAATCCTCGGGCCCGGCTGATATGCAATGCCGCCAACATCCCCCAGCCGATGGCTTCACCATGCAGCAGCATGCCGAACCCGGCAACAGCCTCAATGGCGTGACCGATGGTATGGCCGAAATTCAGGATCATGCGCAGGCCCGATTCCCGTTCATCTTTGCCGACCACTTCCGCCTTCATGCGAACGGAGGCGGTGATGACACGTTCGAGCAGGGAAGGGTCGCCGGCGAGGAGGCCCGTTTGTTCGCGCTCCATCAAAGTAAAGAGGGCGCGATCGCGAATCAGGCCTGCCTTGATACTTTCGAACAGACCTGCACGCAATTCATTTTCAGGCAGCGTTGAAAGCGATTGCGTGTCGATGAAGACGGCCTTCGGATGATAGAACGCCCCGACCAGGTTCTTGCCCGTCTTCAGGTTGACGCCGGTTTTTCCGCCGACGGAAGAATCGACCTGCGCAAGGAAAGTGGTGGGAATCTGAATGTAGGCGATGCCGCGCATATAGATAGCGGCCAGGAAGCCGGTCACATCGCCGATCACGCCACCGCCAAGGGCCAGCAGCACAGTACCGCGATCCGCGCCGGCTGCGGAAAGCTGAGCAGCCAGCTTTTCTACCTGCGCGAGGCGCTTGTGCGTTTCGCCGGCTGGAAGGAAGAGGACAGGCGGCGGAAAGTTGCCGAAGGATTTAAGTACCGTCTCTGACCATAGCGCCCAGATCTCCGGCGAGGTAACGAAAAAGAATTTTGTCTGCCGGTCTGGAAAAAGCTTTGGCAATTGTTTGCCAAGGGATGTGAAGAGGCCGCTGCCGAGAAGAACATCGTACTGCGCGGAAGCTGTTTTGACGGGTATGGTGCGCACGTTCTCTATCGTAGCGTAGAGTCTTGATGGCTTTCGTCTCCCGCACGCATCGCATGATAGCGGCAAGCATCAATCTATGGTCACGCGCAGCCTGTTTTCTGCGCAGGTTAACGCGTTCGGGAAGGGGTGGTAGCCTCGAAATATGAGCACTGTGTGGGAAGCCGACTACGTCGTCGTGGGTGCAGGTATCGCCGGGTTGCGGGCTGCGGTAGAGCTTGCGGAAAGCGGCCGCGTGCTGGTGGTGACCAAGGAACAGCTCGGCGAATCGAACACGCAATACGCACAAGGCGGCATTGCGGTTGCCGTGAGCGGCGAAGAAGACATTGCGCTGCATCTGGAAGATACGAAGATGGCCGGCGACGGCCTGGTGGATGCTGCTGCGGCTGCCGTCCTGGTTCGGGAAGGACCGGAGCGTGTTGCCGAATTGCTGGCGTGGGGCACCAATTTCGATCGCCACCTGAGTGGAGACCAGGCCGGCGAATTGATGCTGACGCGCGAGGGTGCACATAGCCGCAACCGCATTCTGCATGCGAATGGCGACGCGACCGGGCGTGAGATCAGCCGCTC
>CAZZXL010000152.1:0-12967 GCA_964658035.1 uncultured Acetobacteraceae bacterium | reverse complement strand
GTCATTGCCGTAGTTCTTCAGGTCTTCGCGCAGGTTCTCGAACATCGGCATCCTTTGTGTCTATTCTGCTCGCTGCAAGTACTTTTCGGCTGGGTCAGGGAGAAGAGTAGCTGCAGATCTCTCCACTTCTTTGCGCTTCGTTCGGGATGACAAATGTTGTTTGCCGCACATAGCCGCAAGCTGATGCGTTTGCCATGGCTTGATGCTCTTGCCGCACGTTGATGCTCTTGCTCACGGTGAACGCTCTCAACAGCAGGAGGGTAAGGTCCTTATCCCGATAGGCTCTGGCTAGCTCCGCTTGTACTCGATCAAGGTCATTTTACGTTTGCGGGCTTTGGCCAAGCGGTATCGCAGTTGGCCGAGGTAGATAGGGACTACCTGCAGATGGGAGTGCAGACCGAAGAGCAGCAGTGTCGACCAGGAACCTGACCGGTCGCGCACCTTGTAAGCACTGCGGAGTGCAGCCAGCAGGAGGAGCGCACAGGCGGCGCAGAACGGCCATGGGGAGAGCAAACCGGCGCTCCCGAAGAGGCCGGCTGAAAACAACAGGAGCCAGAAGAGTGCGCGCTGACGGTTGCGACTGGCTTCGGCACTCCAGAAAGGGTCAGGCGTATGGCGGAAGAGCCCTGACACTTGCGCGTAGGCGTGGCCGGCGCGCGTAGCCCGCTTCCAGTACTGAGAAAAGTGGGTCATGCGCAGGTCGTGCCGGGTCATGGGAGCGTCGAGGTGCAGGATGCGCCAGGCCTCTCCATGGTGCAGGTGACCGCGCAGCCGGCGGCACATTTCCGGTTCTTCGCCGGCGATCAGTTCCTGGTTATAGCCGTCTACCGAGACGAGTGCTTCGCGGCGGATGAGGACATCGCCGCCGAAAAACTCTGTCCAGCCTGGCGGGTAAATCCAGTCAAGGTCGAGCACACGGTTATAGACCGAAGCCTGCGGATTGCTCTCGCGCCGGTGACCCCAGACGGCTGCAGTCGCCGGATCGTTGGTCAGCGCAGCCATGGCCAGATGCAGAAACTGAGGATGAACTTCTGTGTCGCCATCCATGAACAGGATGAAAGGTGCGTCGGTGGCGGTCCAGCCTGCATTGCGGCCGCGTGCGGCCGTCATCGGGTCGCCGCTGACGGAGATGACGCGGGCGCCGAACTGCGCGGCTATGCGGGGCGAATCGTCGCTCGAGGCCGAATCGACATAGATGGTGTCCAGCTGGAACTGGGGATAGTCCAAGGCGCGGATGCTCTCGAGGCAGGCGCGCAGGTGTGCACTTTCATTACGGCCGATCACAACTACGGCGACCGGCGGGGCGGGTTGAGGATTGCTGGTTTCGTGCATGTTCAGGGGTCTGCTACTTGTTCAAGCCGCGCAGACTGTTTGATCCTGTTATCGGCTATGGACGGCCTTGTCACTACCCACTCTACCCAAACTGTCGGCCTCGCAGGTAACATTTTGCTCGTTACCATTTAATGCATCACAAGGTCGATGCGGAGAGTGGAAGCGCTTCGTATAGTCGGGGGGCTCGTGAGGTGTCTATGGCAGCGCATGCCAGCGTCGTGAATGCACGTTATTCCGCCCCGGTCTTCTACCCCGAAAACACTGATTTTTCCACCAGTTTCGATGAGAGGCCATTCGCCTTTCGACATAGTTTTACGTCCGACCATCCGCTGTTTTCACAGGAGCGTCTGCGGCAACTGCTTACCAACCCTGCGACCAAGGGCGGCATTTACTATGACGCCGGCGAGATCCGGGTGGACCAGCGCTGGGATGCGGTACCGGCTCGTAGTAAGCGGTGGAAGAAGTTTTCGATTCCCTCGAAAATGCCGGGGCCTGGATCATTCTTCGCCGGGTCAACCAGGATCCGGAGTACAACGAGATTCTGGAAGAATGCATGGACGAAGTAAAGCAGTTGAGCGGCCGCAGGATCGACCAGGACAGGAAAAGCCAGGAGGCCATGATCTTCCTGACTTCGCCGAACCGGGTGACTTCTTACCACATTGACCGCGAATGCAATTTCCTGATGCAGGTCACCGGCGAAAAGACGATTCATGTCTTTGACCGCAATGATCATGACGTGGTTCCGGATGAGGAGCTCGAAAAGTTCTGGTCCAAGGATAATAACGCGGGCATCTACAAGCCGCAGTTTCAGGATCGGGCGTTTGTGTCCACGATGCGGCCGGGAACCGGGGTGCACATCCCGGTAAACTGTCCACATTGGCTCAAAAACGGGAACAATATCTCTGTTTCGTTGAGTATCAGTTACCAATATGCTGACACGCGTCGCAAGAATGTGTACCAAGCCAACTATTACCTGCGAAAATTAGGACTGAAGCCAACGCCGCCCGGCCACTCGCACTTTCTTGATTCGCTGAAAGGTTCGACGGTCGCAGCCGGGTTGGAAGTGAAACGGCGGATGAAGCGGGGATAGTCTCAAGGCCCGTCGACTCTGCCGCAAGCGGGAGTGAGGAGCTTAATGCACGCAACTGCCAACCTGATGACCCCTGACCTGGCGACGCCTGTTCAGGCCACGATTCCTGACCTGATCGATGCGAACCAGAAGGATCTGTTTCGGAACAATTGCAACAAGAAGCCTTTCCTGTTCCGCCACAATTTGTGTGAAGTTGAGCAATTCCAGCCAGCCTACCTGCGTATGATCGCGCAGCGTTTTGTGGACGCCGAGACGCCGATCTACTGCAGTCCGGGAAAAGGCAAGGTAGATGCGGGGTTTGATGCGCCCGATGAAGGCGGTAAGCACTTCACAGCTGCCGAGGCGCTGGAGCAGATGGCCGATGAGCAGTTGTTGTTCAAGATGCCCAAGATCAGCCGGCTGCCGGAGTATGCGCCGTTCGTTGAAAAGTCCTTCAACCAGATTCTCGAGATGAGCGGACTGCCGACCAAGGGGTGGGACGCCTGGCGCTCCATCTCGGTCTTCATGGCTGGACCGCGGCGCATCACGCCCTACCACATCGATGCGGAGCTAGGGTACCTGTGCCAGGTGACTGGCACCAAGTCTGTTTGGGTAGCGGACGGCAACGATCGTGACATTCTCACTGAAGATGAGCTGGAGCGGTTCTGGCGAGGTGAGGGACAGTCGGCCAAGTTCAAGGCCGTGGCGGAACAGCGGGCGACCAGGTTTACGCTCAGTCCCGGTGTCGGCGTGCATATCCCGATCAACTTTCCGCACTGGGTCGAAAATGACGACAATGTTTCGATGTCAGTCAGTCTTGGGTTCCATGCTGTCAAGTACCGTCCAGGCGCGGTACACCGTTTCAATTCGTACCTGCGACAAATGCATTTGAAGCCGACGCCGCCGGGCAAAGTGAAGTGGCTCGACGCGCTCAAGGAAAATGTCTATGAGACGGGCAAGGCGGCGGCGACGGCGATGAAGCGGGCACCAGCGAAAGCGTAATTTCACTTGGTTAGAAAGGGTGCGACCTGGGTCGCACCCTTTCTTATTTGCCAACGCCTGAAGCTGAGCTTCGGCTATCGTGGCCGGATAAGAAATCGCAGGTCCTTCGACTTCGCTGCGCTGCGCTACGCTCAGGATCACAAATTCAGGTGTTGTGCTTGCAACGATCTACGCAGGGCGGTTGATCGTCAGCACTGTTGCTTAGATCTCCGGTTCGGGTTCGGGGAGGATGTCGCCTTCGCGGGCAATCCATACATAGAGCGTCGGCAGCAGGAAGATGCTCATGCAGAGTCCGGCGATCAGGCCGCCGACAATGACGATTGCGAAGGGCCGCTGCGAATCGGAGCCGATGCCGTGCGAAGTGGCAGCGGGAATCAGACCCAGGGTCGCGACCAGTGAGGTCATCATAATCGGTCGCAGGCGGAGGACCGCGCCCTCTACTGCCGATTCGATGACAGACATACCCTGCGCGCGGAGCTGGTTGATGTATTCAAGCATGATGACGCCGGTCTGCACGGAGACACCGAAAAGAGCCAGGAAGCCGACCCCTGACGAAACGCTGAAGTGCGTTCCGGTGAGCAACAGGGCGATCAGTCCGCCGACCGGCGCCAGCATCACGTTGCCCAGGATAAGCGTGGCCCACTTGACCGAGCGAAACATCGTGTAAAGGATGAAGAAGATGACGATAATCGTAATAGGTAGAACGAGTTCGAGGCGGGCGTTGGCGCGCTTCTGACTGGCAAATTCGCCTGCCCAGTCGATGTGGTAACCGGGCGGCAGCTTGACCTCGCGCTTGACATCGCTGATGGCTTCCTGAACTGTGCTACCAAGGTCTCGTCCGCGCACACTGTACTTGATGGCGACGTAGCGCTGACCGCCTTCACGCTCGATCAAACCCGCGCCGTCTACTGTTCTAAGGGTGGTCAGCTGAGCAAGGGAGACGCGCTCTCCTGAAGGTGAAAGCAGCCGGATGTTATTGATCGCTTCTGGCGTGTCGCGGTACTGCGCCTGGTAGCGCGGCACGACATCGTAGCGAGCTTCACGGTCGAGGACCTGGCTGACAGCATTGCCACCGACAGCGGTCTGGATAGCGTCTTGCACATCGGCGACATTGATGCCGAAGCGGGCCGCGGCTTCGCGGTTGACGGTGTAATTCAAACTCGGCTGCCCGAGGGCGCGGAACAGGCCAAGATCCTGTACGCCCTTGATGGTGCCCATAAGGCTGACAATCTGGTTGCCCTTGTCTTCGAGCAGCTTGAGGTCATCGCCATAGATCTTGACGGCAAGTTCACCTTTTACGCCGCTCACGGCTTCTTCCATGTTGTCGGAGATTGGCTGAGAGAAGTTCCACAGGACGCCTGGGGTTTTGACCAGTTCCCGGTTCATGGCGGCGATCAGTTCGTCCTTGTTCTCATGGAAAACGCCGCGCCATTCCTTCTTGGGTTTCAGGCCGACGTAGTACTCGGTGTTGAAGAAGCCGGCGGTGTCGGTGCCGTCGTCTGGCCGTCCGGCCTGACTGACGACAGTCGTGACTTCAGGAAAGCTGGCAAAGATCCGGCGAGTTTTGTCAGTGAGGGCAGTGCTCTCGGTGGGCCCGGTACTCAGGGCGAGGGTTCCGCGGGCCCAGATAGCACCTTCATCCAGGTGGGGGAGAAATTCTGAACCGATGATGCCGCTCTCGCCCAGGAAGAGCGCCAGCATGAACACGGCACCGGCCAGGCTGAGGGTGAGCAGCCGGTTATAAATGGCATAGTGGGCAAGCTTGCGGTAGCGGGCTGTGATCCAGATGAGGACGGGATTATGCCACTCCTTGGCGCCCTTGGTGAAGAGGAGGCTGGAGAGGCCAGGTGCGATGACCAGTGAAAACAGCAGTGCGCCGAGCAGGGCAAAAGCCACGGTCCATGCCATGGGGCGGAAGAGACGGCCTTCGACTGCCTGCAGCGTGAAAATGGGCAGGTAGGCCGTGATGATGATGCCAATGGCGTAAAAGACCGGCCGCTGCACTTCATGCGCAGCGGAGCGGGAGACCTCAAGGATCGACTCGCCGTCCTTGCGAAGGCCAATACGGCGGACGATGTTTTCTACCATGACCACGGCGCCATCGACGACCATGCCGAAGTCAAGCGCACCCAGCGAGAGCAGGTTGGCGGGAATGTGTACGAGGTCAAGACAGATCGACGCAAAGAGGAGAGAGAACGGAATGGTGATGGCGACGATGAAAGCGCCGCGCGCATTGCCGAGGAACAGGAAAAGGATGATCACCACGAGGATGATTCCTTCTGTCAGGTTGTGCAGCACGGTTTCTGTGGTGAGTTTAAGCAGATCGCCGCGGTCAAGAAAAGGTTCGACGGTGACGCCTTTGGGCAGGATGCTGGTGTTCAGCTCCTTGACCTTCGCCCGGATGCCCGCGACGGTCGAATCAGTGTTGTCGCCTTTCTGCAACAGCACGATCCCTTCGACGACGTCGGGATCATCGACGATCTTGCCGTCATTGCGACGGATGGCGCGGCCAATCTGGCCGAGACGGATGCGGGCGCCCTGCTGCACAGTAGCGATATCGCGCACGCGCAGGGCTGTGCCATTCTGCGCCTTCAAGACAGTATTTTCGATGTCAGCGACGTTCGAGAACAGCCCGACCTCGCGAACGTTGAGCTGCTGCTGGCCGGATTCAATGAAGCTGCCGCCGGCGTTGGTGTTGTTGTTGGTGAGCTGCTGCTCGACGTTGCCGATGGTCAGGCCGTAGGCGATGAGTTTGTCCGGGTCGATGCGGATCTGGTACTCACGGGTGATGCCGCCGAAGCTCGAAACGTCAACAACGCCTGGGACCTGCTTGAATTGTTTTTCAAGCTGCCAGTCTTCAATCGACTTGAGCTCCATGTTGTCGTACGAAGGATTGGTACTCCGCAGGGTGTACCAGTAGATCTGGCCGACGGGACTCCAGTCCGTGCCGATCTGTGGCTGCAGCCCGCTGGGCAGCGTGACTTGAGAAAGTCGTTCGAGCACGTGCTCGCGGTTCCAGTCGTCGGTCGAGTCATCATCGAACACCAGCATCAGGCTTGAGAGGCCGGCGATGGAGGTGGAGCGAAGATGCTGCATGTGGGGAATGCCGGCCATGGAAATTTCAAGCGGCACAGTGACCTGCTGCTCAACTTCTTCAGCGGCGCGGCCGGGCCATTGCGTAATGACCTGGACATAGTTATTGGCTACGTCGGGATAGGCTTCGACAGGCAGGTTGTGGAAGGAGATGATGCCCCAGGCGAAGAGGATGACGGCCACTGCCAGGACAATGAAACGGTTGTTCAGCGCAAAATCTACCAGACCACGGATCATCTACTGTTCCACCGTGTCCTGCAGCTCAAGCGCATTGCTGACTACCTGCTGGCCTGCGGAAAGCCCACTTACAATCTCGACCATGCCGTTGGGCAGTGTATCGCCGGCCTGTACGGCAAGCCGGCGAAACTGACCCCGGCTCTTACCATCGCCTCCGCCGGAATTGTCTGGCAGGTAGACCCACGCGCGATCGTGTAGATGAAGGACCGCGGCTGCCGGAACAGCTGCATGCGTTTCCAGCTTTTTGCCATGGAAGGTGGCCGTCGCAAACATACCGACGCGCATGAAATAGCCAGGATTCTGTACCTGGATCCGGACCTTGCCGGTGCGGATGGTGGGATCGAGGATAGCGTCAACCTCGTTGATCGTGCCGGTAACCTTGCGATCGGGGAAGGCATTCAGACGAATGTCTGCTGACTCACCGGTATGCACCTGGGCCAGATCGTTTTCGTACACGTCACAGATGATCCAGACATGCGAAAGGTCGGCGATGGTGAACAGATTTGGCGAACTGCCAATCGAACTGATGGAGAGCGGAGTAGGCGCGTTGTTCAACGAGTTCACAGCCGGTGCACCCGGCGTTACGTTCTGCTGAATGATCACGCCGGTCGCAGGTGCGAGGATCTTGACGATCTGCACCTGAGGGCTGTCAGGATTTTTGATGCCCAGCAACAGCAGGTGCTCACGGGCGGTCTGCACGTCGATGACAGCTTTGTCTTCCGTGTCCTGCGCAATTTCTAACTGACTTTTCGGGATGGCGCCTTTGTCATAAAGCAGCTGCGCGCGCTTGAGTTGCGTATTGGCAAGAACTTCATCCGCGACCGCCTTGTGATAGGTGGAGTAGGCGCCGGAAATATCGTCACTCGACACTTCCATGAGGAGCTGCCCCTTGGTGACGAAGTCGCCGACATGCACATGCAGGGCGACCACGCGGCCGGAAGCGAGTGAGATGACCGGGATGGTACGCGAGGCGTCAGGATTGACGGCGCCAGTCACGTTGAGTGAAGACGTGGCCTGGTACGCGACAGCGGTCGCAAGGGGAAACTGCTCAGGATGATCAACTTTAACCAGGCTGGCGCTGGGAGCTGCAACGACCTGGGCAGCGGGCGGGGCTTCGGCCGCGGGGTCGGACTTCTTTTCGCAGCCGGTACTGCCCACCAGCAAAAGGCAGGTCGCGACTGCAGACAACGATAGGACATGCCGACGTCGGTCCGTCTGCCGGTCCAGATTGCTCAGATTTAAGTTGCTTCTTGTTTCAACAGGCTTCAAACGTATGACTCCAGATTCGACAGACAACAGTACATAGATTTGGGTGGGTCGAAGAGAGTTTCTAATAGACGCAAGAAGACAGCATTTCGACGCCGATTGCTTCGATCCCGGGTAGCATCCTCTTCCACTCTAGCCAACCTGGAGCAAGCCGACGACAGGCCTTAGCCAATTCTTATGACTTTCTGCAGGTTTGTTACTCTTCTTCACGCTCAAGCGGGTTTTTGAGACTGGCCTCGACCATATCGCCGGCTGTGTCGATATCCTGGGCACCAAGTTCGAACGGAACTGTCAGCAGCTCGGCTGCATGGTTGCGCAGAAGCTCTCGTGCACCGCGGTCGCCGGTGGTCGCGCCGAGTTCTGCGAAGAAGCGCGCTGGGAAAATGGCGGGGACACCTACCTTTTGGTCGTAACAGGAAGCGATGATTGTGCCTGGGTTTGCCTGTGAAGCGCTCAGCAGCAGTTCAAGTTGAGCAGCAGTGAGGCCTACCTGGTCGCACACCAGAAGCAGTACATGGGTAGTGTGACTGTCGATGGCGGTCAGGCCGGTGCGCAGGGAGGAGGCCATACCGCTCTCCCACTCGCCATTGATCAGTGGCTTGACCGGCAGGCTGTTCAACGCAGATTGCATAGCTGCAGCGCCACTGCCGAGGACGACGAAAACAGGAGACAGGCCGGCATTGACGGCCAGTCGCGCCGTACGGTGCAGAAGGGTTTCGCCATCCAGCAGGAGGAGCTGCTTAGGAAAGCCGAGGCGGGACGATGCTCCGGCAGCGAGGACAATGCCGGAGTAGACAGCGCCGTTGCTCATCCTAACTATGAATGGGCGCGAGCAGAAGTGCTACTTCCTGCTGCTCTTCCGCCGTAAGGGGCAGCAGGGGCACGCGCGGAACGCCGCCATAGTAGCCGTTTAGATCGCAGGCATACTTGATGCCGGGAATGCCCATGTTGCCGATGATGCGATTACCGGGAGTGAGAAGACGCTCCTGCTTTTCGTTCTCAAGCACAGTGTCGCGGTCCTTAAAGGCCATGTAAACTTCCGCGCAGGATTGTGGTGCAAAGGCGGCCATGGCAAGGATGGCGGCAGTGGCGCCGGCGTGAAAAGAGGCAAGCAAAGTCTGCGCCGAGCCGCCAAGCACCTGGAAACCAACCTCTTTCGTGCGCGTTTTGAGGGTTGGTGCTGTCGGCATCGCAATGGCCGGCTCATTGCCACTAAAGCTCGAGAGGGCAACAAAGTTGGCGGACAGCATCGCGGAAGATTCTGCGCTCGCCTCGGACATCCGGCGGGTGACCGGTGTAAATGTAGGCGTTACCGTTACTTGCCTGCGGGGCGCCGCACGAGTGGCGTTCACGAGCGCCTGAATGCGCTGGATGTTGCCGCTGGAATCCTTGATGCCGATGATGTTGGGGTGGTGGGCCAGCTGGGCAACGACTTCGACGGGAAGATCGTACAGCGTGTAAGCAGGGATGCTGTAGAGGAGCACGGGCAGGGGCGAAGCATCCGCCACCATGCGGTAGAAGTTCAGCATCTCCGCTGCTCTAAGCTGAGGCCTGTAAAAATGGGGTGTGCGGACGAGGACGGCGTCATAGCCATGCTCCGCGGCGTAGTCGGCAAGGCGCAGGGTCTCTGTTAAGCTTTCGCGCCCTATGCCGGCGATGAGCACCTTCTCAACGGAAGCAGCGTTGCCGGCAGACTTGAGGACCTCACGGGACTCCATGTCGCCGAGCATGACTGCTTCGCCGGTCGAGCCCAGAATCACGATGCCCGCGATCGCGGTGCGGGAGAGTCGTTCAATGTTGCGTTCCAGTTTGTGGAGGAACAGCTTCCCATCGCCGGTGAAGGGAGTGGTCGCTGCGGTCAGTATTCCTTCGAGTAACATGCTTGATTTTCCTCCTTCGCGCGGACCTAGTGGGTGAGCGTCAAGGCCCGATGCAATTCCTGCAGTGCGAATACGCTGGTCGCATTGCGCTGCATTGCAGCAATACCTTCCGCAGCGGCGCGGGCCGCAGCAATGGTTGTAATGGTCGGCAGGCGCTGGGTAACGGCGGCGCGCCTGATGGCCCGTTCGTCAAAGAATGTATCCGGCCCATAAGGCGTGTTGACGATAAGCTGGATGCGCTCGCCTTTGATGAGATCGACCACGTTGGGACGACCCTCTTTGACTTTGAAGACGCGCTCGACAATGAAGCCGGAGCGTTCGAGGACGTCTGCGGTGCCATGGGTCGCAACCAGTTTGAAGCCCATTTCGACATATTGTTTTGCCAGAGCGGGCAATGCGGCTTTATCGCGTTCGTTGACGCTGAAGAAGACGGTGCCGCTGGTGGGCAGCTTCTGGCCAGCCGCGAGTTGGGCCTTGGCGAAAGCTTCGCCGAAATTGTCCGCAACGCCCATCACTTCGCCGGTCGATTTCATTTCCGGGCCGAGGACTGTATCCGTGCCGGGAAACTTGTTCCAGGGGAAGACAGGCGACTTGACGTAAAAATGCTTGCCCGTTCCGAGTTCCCTGCGGCTGGCTACCTGGTCGGGCAGAAGCTCTTTCAAGGTGCGGCCAGTCATCAGGCGCGCGGCAATTTTTGCGAGCGGTACACCGGTAGCTTTCGAGACGTACGGCACGGTGCGTGAGGCGCGCGGATTGACTTCAATAACGAAGACTTTTTCCGGACGCTCGGTCGTTCCCCTCTGAATGGCAAACTGCAGATTGCAGAGTCCGCGGACATCGAGAGCCAGAGCAAGTTTCCGGGTGTAGTCGCGGATGGTGGCAAGTGCGGCTTGCGAGAGATCGACCGAGGGCAATACGCAGGAGGAATCGCCGGAGTGGATGCCGGCTTCTTCAATGTGCTGCATGATGCCTGCGATGACGACGTCAGTACCGTCGCAGAGTGCATCGACGTCAACTTCGATGGCGTCTTCAAGAAAGTGGTCGATCAGGACCGGGCGGTCCTGCGAATACTCGACCGCGGTCTTCATGTATTCGCGGACATACCCAGCATCGTAGGCAATGACCATGGCACGTCCACCGAGCACGTAGGAAGGACGCACGAGGACCGGGTAGCCAACGCGGTCCGCGCCTTCAAGCGCTTCGTCGACACTGGTCGCGATTGCGCCTGGAGGCTGCGGAATGTCGAGTGACTCGAGCAGTTTGCCGAAGCGCTTGCGATCTTCGGCAAGGTCGATGGACTCGGGCGAAGTGCCGATGATTTTGACGCCTGCATTTTTCAACGGCAGCGCGAGATTGAGCGGGGTCTGGCCGCCAAACTGGACGATCATGCCGACGTCTGCGCCGGAACTTGATTCATGCTCATGCACGGCGAGAACATCTTCGAGGGTCAGTGGTTCAAAGTAGAGGCGATCGCTGGTGTCGTAGTCGGTTGAAACCGTTTCAGGGTTGCAGTTGACCATGATGGTTTCATAGTCGTCTTCCTTGAGAGCGAACGCGGCATGGCAGCAGCAATAATCGAATTCAATTCCCTGCCCGATGCGATTCGGGCCGCTGCCGAGGATGATGACCTTGCGCCTGGTGGTTGGCGTCGCTTCGTCTTCTTCGTCATAGCAGGAGTAGAGATAGGGCGTGTCGCTTTCGAACTCGGCGGCGCAGGTATCGACCTTCTTGAAAACGGGACGGATGCCGAGACGTTCACGCAGGGCTTTCACCTGCATACTGCCTTCGTTGCCATCAAGATGCCAGCTGTCGGCGATGCGGGCGTCGGAGATACCCATACGCTTGGCCTTGCGCAATTGTTCAACTGAGATGGTCTTCTCCGTCTGATCTCCGAGTTTCGTAATCGCATCTGTTACTTCTTTGATGTGATGCAGGAACCATGGGTCCATGGTAGTGAGACGGGCGACTTCGCGGACCGACATGCCCTTGCGGAAGGCGTAGCGGATGTATTCGAAGCGGCCAGGCTTCGCGGTGACGAGCATCTGCGTAAGGCGGCGTGGCTCGATCACTTCGGCGCTGATCTTCTTGCCGGTTTCAAGCGAGCGCATGGCCTTCATGACGGATTCTTTGAAGGTGCGACCGATAGCCATCACTTCGCCAACCGACTTCATCTGCGGTCCGAGATTTTCATCAGCGCCGGCAAACTTTTCGAACTGCCACTTGGGTACCTTGGTGACGACATAGTCGATCGTCGGTTCGAAGCAGGCCGGAGTCATCTTGGTGATGTCGTTGGGGATTTCGTCAAGGGTGTAGCCGACGGCGAGCTTGGCGGCAATCTTCGCGATAGGAAAGCCTGTGGCTTTTGAAGCGAGAGCGGACGAACGCGAGACGCGCGGGTTCATTTCGATAACAGTCATGCGGCCGTTGAGTGGATTCACGGCGAACTGCACGTTGGAACCGCCGGTTTCAACGCCGATCTCACGCATGACGCGGATAGCTGCATCGCGCATGGCCTGGTACTCACGGTCGGTGAGCGTTTGCGCGGGTGCGACGGTGATGGAGTCGCCGGTGTGAACACCCATCGGATCCATATTTTCGATGGAGCAGATGATGATGACGTTGTCGGCGAGGTCGCGCATGACTTCGAGCTCGTACTCTTTCCAGCCGAGGACGGACTCTTCAATCAGGCACTCGTGCACGGGCGAAAGATCGATGCCGCGGGAGAGGATCTCCATCAACTCTTCTCGGTTGTAGGCGATGCCGCCGCCCGAGCCCCCGAGCGTAAACGATGGTCGGATGACGACGGGAAAACCGATTTTGGCGCTGAAGTCCATGCCATCTCGAAGGTTGTTGACGAGTGAAGACCGCGGCATGTCGAGGCCGATCTTGGTCATAGCGTCTTTGAAGAGCAGACGATCTTCTGCCTTCTTGATGGCTTCGAGCTTGGCGCCGATTAACTCGACATCGTATTTGTCGAGGATGCCGGCGTCCGCCAGATCTACCGCGATGTTGAGGGCAGTTTGGCCGCCGACGGTCGGCAGTAAAGCAAACTTACCTTTGCGCTTGCCATCCACACCGGCCATCATTT
>CAZZXL010000151.1:2975-13023 GCA_964658035.1 uncultured Acetobacteraceae bacterium | reverse complement strand
TGTTGCAAACCCTACCCTGCTACTCCATCAACCCCTCAGCCGTCACCTGCGCCGGCCGGGTGGTCAGTGTCACCGCCGCCGCCAGGATCAAGCCGCCACCTATCCACGCAAACGGTCCGAGTCGATCACCCAGCAACTGCACGCCGAGCACTGACCCCAGCATCGGCTCGATATTCAGGAAAACCGCGGCACGCGACGCCGGCACATGGTGAATCCCCCAGTTCCATAGCATCGTCGTACAAGCCGTGCACAGCACGCCGCTCGCTGCCAGCGCACCCCACGCCTTCAGCGACACGCCATGCACCGGCGGCGGCCCGTCAACAGCAAGCACATACGCAGCCAGCATCACTGTTCCGCTGATGACGCCGTAGGCGGTCACGAGTGTCGGAGAATGCGTCTCCATCAGGTGCTTGTTGAGCAGCACCCAGCCAAGCGAGATCACCAATGCAAGCACCACCAGCATGTCGCCGAGCAGCGATGGACCCTGCGCCGTATGCGCATGTGTACCCCCCAGCACGATCAGCGCGACGCCGACGGTGGAGCCGACGAGCGCCAGCCAGCCTATCCAGTCCAGCCGCTCTTTAGTAAACACCGTAGCGCCCACGCCGAGGATGACCGGCATCGTCCCGACCATGAGCGAAGCATGGGAAACCGTCGTGAGCGAAAGCCCGTAAAACTGCACCAGAAACTGTATGGGAATGCCGAGGAATGATGCAATCAGCAGCGTGCGCCATTCTTGTGTCGTTAGACGCGCTGCATGCGTCAATGCGAAAGGCGCCAGTACTGCGCACGCAAACAGAAAACGCCACAACACCATGTGGTCGGAGGACATTTCCGCCAGCGCAATCTTGCCAAAGTAGAACCCGGTACCCCATAGGGCGCCGGCGAGCGCGCACGCGCCGTAGCCAAGGGCATTGCCATGTTTTGCCGGAGCCGCAGACTGCGTGAGTGAAGTCACACTTCATTCTGACAGACGGAGACGCCGATCCCTCCACTCCGCTGCGCTGCGGTCGGGATGACCATGATCGCCTCGCCTTGCTCCGCTCGGGATGACAAAGTGAGTGAGCAAGGCTCTGTTACCCGGGACCGCCGGAGAAGCAATCGCGGTCAAAGACAGGTGCGACCAACGGGAGCATGCCTTTACGCCAACAGGCGTGGACGCCCGTACGGCCAGTACTACCAGACTGAGCAGAGGGTTTTGGCGACCATGGGTTGTTTGGTAGTGCAGCCGAAGGCTTCCTGGAACTGGGGCAGGTTCTGGACGACGCCGTTTACCCGAAACTCTTCCGGTGAATGCGGATCGGTCTGCACGCCGAGGCGCATCGCTTCCGGCCGCGAGCCTTCGCACCAGCCCTGCGCATAGCTTAGGAAGAATCGCTGCGCCGGGGTAAAGCCTTCGGTCTTTTGTGCCAGGTCAACATGCTGTTGCTCGGCGCGGCGAATGTAGGCAAGATAGGCGAGCTTCAGACCGCCCAGGTCCGCCAGATTTTCTCCCAGGGTCAGGTGCCCGTTCACATGCAGATCATCCACGGCAACGAACCCGTCATACTCCTTCACCACACAGTTGGAGCGCTCGGTAAATTTCTTCGCGTCCTCCGCCGTCCACCAGTCTTTCAGGTTGCCGTGCGCATCGAACTGCCGTCCTTCGTCATCGAAGCCATGCGTCAGTTCGTGTCCCACCACGCCGCCGGCGTCGCCGTAGTTCACCGCATCGTCTTCGGTCGCGTCGAAGTACGGCGGCTGCAGAATGCCTGCCGGAAAATTCACATCATTCATCTGGGGATTGTAATAAGCATTCACAGTCGGGGGACTCATCATCCATTCGCCGCGATCGACCGGTTTGCCAATCTTCGCCAGTTCGCGATGCTCCTCGAATCGACCCGCTTCGAGAGCATTGTCAAACGCGTCGCCCCGCACGATCTTCAGTGATGAGTAATCGCGCCATGTATCGGGATAGCCGATCTTGTTCGCGATGGTATGCAGTTTTTCTTTGGCCTGCACCTTGGTGGCGTCACTCATCCAGGGCAGCTGGTCAATGTCCCGGCCCATGGCTGCTTCAATATCGGAGGCAAGTAACTGTGTCCGTTGCTTATCTTCAGGGCTGAAGTGTTGTGCCACGTAAACCTGCCCCAGCGCCTCGCCCATCTGCTGGTCCACTTCCTGCACGCAGCGTTTCCAGCGTGCCTGCTGCTCCGGCTGGCCGGAAAGCACCTGGCCATAAAAATGAAACGCTTCGTCATCCATCGGGGTCGGCATGGCCAGTACGGGTGCATGCCGGAGCATGTTCCAGCGGATGAATGTCTTGAGCGTCTGCAGGTCAGTCGATGCGAGCAGTTTGTTCAGTTGTTCAAAGTAGGCCGGTGAAACGACGTTGAGCGATTGCAGGTCGGTCAAACCGGCGTCTTTCAGGTAGCTGGCTACGCCGAAGGACGTCATACCCTGTTCAAATTTCGCCAGCTCCACCTTGTGATAGACAGCACGAGGATCGCGGCGCTCTTCATTGCTCAGCGAGGCTTTGGCTAACTCGGTCTCGAACGCCAGTACGGCCAGGGCATCGCTCTTTGCCCTTGCGTCCGGTTCTCCTGCAAGCACAAAGACCTTCGCCACGTGCTCAACATACTGATCGCGCAGCTTTTTTGATTTGTCGTCGGTACGCAGATAGTAACCGCGCTCGGGCAATCCAAGGCGCGGCTGGTCGAACTCGGCGATCACCGAGGTTGCGTCCGCAGCATCCTGGTCCGCACTCAGATCAAAGAATGGTTGAACGCGTACGGCCAGCAGCTTTGCCAGCACGGAAGGCAGCTGTTCCTTCGAACTGATCAGGCCAATGCGATCGACCTTTGAAAGCAGCGGCGTCATGCCCTTCGTATTGATGGCATCCACGTCCATGCAACTGGCGTAGGCATCGCCGATCTTCTGCTCGTTCGCGGTACGCTCCGCACCACCGGCCGCCGCCTTCTCGAGGATAGCTTTCAACTGCAGTTCGTTCTGATCTTCCAGTTCCGTATCGCGCCCATAGCGGCTGCGGTCCTGCGGAATTGGATTCGCCTTGAGCCAGCCTCCGCAGGCGTACTGGTAGAAATTGCCGCAGGCAGTTGCAGCGGTGTCGAGCAGCGTCACGTCCAGGCCGTGGACCTGCTTACGCGTCTGGGCGCTGACTGCCGGAATGCCTGGCGCCGGCGCGGTTTGTGCGGCTAGAAGGGTGGCGCAAAACAGGGAAGCGGCAGAGAGAAGAGGAAATCGTCTTGGCTTGATCATGTGTGTGGTTGCGAAAGGCACCCACATTCTCTCATCCTCCTTGAAATTCATCAGGACAAATCATGCCGCGGCAGGCCTGCAGTCTTTGTAGGAAAATACGAGCAGTGGCAATTTGTTGAAATGGTCCGTATGAAAGCTCATCCCGATCGGCACAGGCTGCACAGTTTACGTGCCCCGGCACGCCGCAGCCCAGGGACGCACCTACTGCTTTGCATGTTCCTGGCCTCCCTGGCCGGGCAGATCGCGCATGCGGCCAAGCGGACGGATGCGCAGCCAAAGCCGGTCGCTACCATCGCCGCCGCCCCGCTTGGCTTCCGGCCGCCCGGTGAGATCTACCTGCTCGGCCGGCTCTCGTCCACGACCCTCGACTTCGTCGACAACAGCCACCTGCTCTTCACCTTTCATGAATCCCGCCTGATGCAGCGCGAGCGCGAGGTCTTTCATGATGACCAGAACATTCGCGCCATCGTGCTCAATATTGCAAGCGGCAAAACCGAAGCGACAGCCGACTGGCGCATGCACGACCGTCTCCGCTACCTTCTGCCAACAGGCGACGGCACCTTCCTGGTGCGCCAGGGGAGCCAGATTCAGAGGACCGATCGCAGCCTGGCTTTGCATCCTTATCTGAAGTTTGATGAACGCCTGTTAAGCGTGGAACTGTCGCCGGATCGGCAACTCCTGGTCGCGCAGTCTGATCTGGAACGCCACTCGGCGGAGGCGCACAAACGCCTGGTGGAAGAAGCGCTCCTTGCCGGCGAAAGCCTGCCGGATGAGGATGTCGGCATACGCATGATCCGCCTTAACGACAGGAGTGTCGTGGCTTCAGCGAAGACCGACAACCCCATCAAGCTGGCTGTTGCGTCCTCCGGCTACATCATGCATGAACCGCAAAAAGGTGGCCGCCAGGCAGATGCGTGGCAGATCGACTACATTCCGTTTTCCGGCGAAAAGAAACGATTGCTGGATCTACACTCCGCTTGCCGCCCATCCGAAGAATTCCTGAATGAAGACACTTTGCTGATTACATCGTGCACGAGTAAATCGGCCGACCGACAGGGGCGCGCCGTTACCCTCGCCGGCAAGGAATTATGGAGCGGTGTCTGGGACGCCCGCCTGGTCTGGCCAACGTTTTACCGCTCGGTGTCGGGCAGTACTTTCGCCCTGGAATGGATACGCGTCACACATCCTGTCGACAGCTTCGATCCGATTAACGATAGCGATGTCGAAGCACAGGTTGTCCAGGTTCTGAGTACAACCACCGGGCATCTACTGCTGACCACCATCGCGTCACCCGTCATCTCCGCAGGCCAGAACTTTGCCCTGTCCCCGGATGGGACAAGATTCGCCGTCCTGAACCATGACAACATCGAGGTCTACGATGTCCCCGCAGACACGCAATAGTGTCGGCCCGCGGCAGATGCGCCAGCGTCTCTGCATCCACCTTGTCGTTCTTCAGCCGGGCGATCGCGTTCGCCTTCACCCGCAGAGGATTGCACCATCACTAACTTGTCCGTCACTAACTGTCCGCTCGGGCGCGCGACCGCCCGGGCAAACACCGGCAGAACAGGCCAGTTGGAACATCTGTCATCGCTCTACAACTACAGGGATTTGCTCTACTCGTCGATCTGGGCGCGCTGCAGTTTGTCAGAATAATCGACATAAACTGACTTCCAGCTGGTGTAGAAATCAAGTGCGCCGGTGCCGCCCTCACGGTGGCCGTTGCCCGTCTGCTTAACGCCGCCGAATGGCAGATGGACCTCGGCGCCGATGGTGGGTGCGTTGACGTAGGTAATGCCGGCTTCGAGATCGCGCATGGCGCGAAAAGCTTTGTTGACGTCGCGCGAATAAAGCGAAGTGGATAAGCCGTATTGGATGCCGTTCGCAATCACAAGCGCGTGATCGAAGTCGTTCGCTTCGAGCAGACTGACGACGGGACCAAAGACTTCTTCCTGCGCGATGCGCATCTCTGCCCTGACGCCGCTGAAGACAGTCGGCGCGAAGAAGGTGCCTTGGTCATAGCCTGCGCCGGTCAGGCGTGTGCCGCCGCACTCGAGCCTGGTACCCTCACTGCGGGCAATATCGACATACCTGGTTGAGGTTTCAATCTGCTGGGCATTGATCTGCGGCCCCATCTCGATGCCATCCTGCAGGCCGTCGCCCACCTTCAATGCGCGGGCGCGGGCGACCAGCTTTGCGGTAAATTCTGCGGCAATCTTCTTATGCAGAATGATGCGGCTGGTGGCAGTGCAGCGTTGGCCGGTGGTACCGAAAGCGCCCCAAAGTGCGCCTTCAAGGGCGAGATCGAGGTTCGCATCTTCGAGAACGATCATTGCGTTCTTGCCGCCCATTTCGAGTGAGCAGGGTTTGAAAAATCCGGCTGCTGCCTGACCGACAATGCGGCCGATCTCGCTCGAGCCGGTAAATGAAATCGCGCGAACATCCGCGTGCGCGACCAGCGGTGCTCCGGCCTCCGGACCATAGCCGCTGACGATGTTCACCACGCCATCCGGCAACCCTGCTTCGACCAGTGCTTCGACCAGGTTGTAGGTGGAGAGTGGCGTATCTTCTGCCGGCTTGATGACGCAGGTATTGCCGCAGACGAGCGCGGGGAAGAGCTTCCACGACGGAATGGCCATGGGGAAATTCCACGGCGCGATCATGCCCACGACGCCGACTGGCATGCGCACGGACATGGCGAACTTGTTCTGCAACTCTGACGGTGTCGTTTGCCCGAACAGGCGGCGTCCTTCGCCGGCCATGTAGTAGGCGGTGTCGATCGCTTCCTGTACATCGCCGCGTGTCTCGGTCAGAACTTTGCCCATTTCCCGCGTCATCTCCTGCGCATACTGCTCCTTCTTTTTCAACAGGATTTCGCCGGTGCGATAAAGGATTTCAGCACGCTTGGGGGCGGGCGTAAGACGCCAGGTGAGGTACGCTTTTTTGGCCGCGGCCACGGCGTCATTGATGTCGCCGGCGTCGGAAGCCTGGAAAGTGCCGACGATGTCAGACCTGTTCGCGGGGTTGATGTTGTCAAAGGTCTTGCCGCTGTGGGCCGCGACGAACTCGCCGCCAATCAGGTTGCCATAGGTCTTATGAGCCATTTCTTCCAATCCATTCTGTAGTGGCCGCGTAGCGGCGAGCCAAACACATCAGGATAGCCTATTCCGCTGCAAGTCCGGCTTATTTGGACGCGGGCGAGCGGGCGTACTTCGCTGCGGCGTCCATCAAAGCGGGCAGAATTACGCTGGCCATCATCCTTGTTGGGTAGAGCGCCGTCTTCCGCGTTGTAAGCGCCGGCGGTGAACGGCTGCTGACTGACTCCAAACAAACCCAGGTCTCAGAAGCGAGACCTGGGCACCCGTCGGCTGGATGATCCTTTACTTCAGGTAGGCGCGCACCAGGTCGATCAGGTCTTCGGCAATTTCCTGGGTGGGATATTTTTCCTTATCCGGGTTCATCATGTGCAGCCGGATATGGTCCTCCAGCACCTCGGCCATCAGGCTGTTGATGCCGCCCCGCACATTGGCGAGCAGCATCAAAATATCGGCACAGTCGTCCGCTGCGCCGAGCGAACGCTCGATCGCGTCCACCTGCCCGCGGATGCGCCTGATCCTTGCGAGCAGTTTCTGCTTTTCCTTTTCCAGGTGCTGCGTTTTCTCGGCCATGGATACCCTACCGGGATATGGTATAAAATCCACAAGGCGACCTGCTGACAAACACGCGCGGACAGCCTTCGTTGGCTGCCGGACCGGATACTTGAACGCAGAGGGCCGGCCGATCTTCGAAGTGTCGACTGCGTCCGGCGTCCGGGCGTCCGGGATTGCGGGGCGTTCACGCCGCGTTAGCACCTGTCTGCTATCTTGACCGTCACGACGACGCTGACTGGAGAACTTTTTGCGCTTCCTGCTGACCATGGCAAGTCTTGCTCTGCCCGCTGCCCTTGCCTCTACGCAAACCCTTCCGGCAACTCCCGCGCCAGTTCCACCCGCCCTCGTAAGCTGGAATACCAGCTTCCAGCCTGTGCCCGTGCATTGCTTCCGGGACCACCTGGCTTTGCTGTCTTCTTTGGCCATAGATCCGCAGTCTGCGGGCGGCGGCCATTCGACCTCCAGTCTTGAGCAGGCGGGTGCGTCCTCCGCATTGCTCACCATGTTCCCGCATGCCGAGGAAGCGCCCTGGTATATCGCGGGCCAGGCGAACATCATTTTCCAGGCGCATCCCGGCTTCCACTCGCCCTACCAGGGGCCAAACAGTCTGCGCAATGCCGGGGAGTACAAGACTTCGCTTCTCGGCACGCTCTACATGGCTTACCAGGTGCAGCGTTTTCTCCAGAAGGCTGCAACCGAACGGAGTCTGCGGTACAACACCGACTTCATCCTTGACCTGGAGTCGGCCGGCGGACGAGGGCTCAGCCAGGCACTCGGTCTTGCCGGCTTCACTAACCTGGATGTTGTGCGCAATCCCAACCTGGGATCGAAGCCCTACGTGGCCCATGCTGAATTTAACCAGACCATCGGTTTCACGAATGAAATGGTCGACAGTGGCCGCGGACCTCTCGCCCTGGCGACCAAGGTACCGGTGCGCCGGCTTGACCTGCGATTCGGCAAGATGTCTCTGCCGGACGTACTGGATATCAACCAAGTGCTGAGCGACAGTCATCTGCAGTTCACCAACTGGACTGTCGATAACAACGGCGCATGGGACTATGCAGCTGACACCCGCGGTTATACGTACGCGGCAACGATTGAGTACCAGGACCGTCTCTGGGCAGTTCGGTATGCGCTGGCGCTGATGCCGACCGTGGCGAACGGCATCAACCTGGACTGGGCGCTGAGCCGTGCGCGTGGCCAGAATTACGAGGTTGAGCTGCGCAAGGGGCCGCTTCCAGGCCGCTTCCAGAAGTTGCCGGGAACGCAGCGGGTGCTGGGCTTTGTGAATGCGGCGCACATGGGCGACTATCGCGAAGCCGTTCACGCGTATCTTGACGGTGAAGACCCTGCGCCGGACATCACCAGGCATGAGCACTTTGGAGCAATCAAGTACGGTTTCGGTTACAACTTTGAGCAGGAGTTGACGGAACATTTGCGCGTAGGCGGCCGCTTCGGCTGGAATGAAGGGCAGCACGAGTCCTTCGCGTATACCGAAGTTGACCAGACCTTCCTGCTGGGCGCCGATTACAACGGCGAGCAGTGGGGGCGCAGGTATGACAAGGTGGGCTTTGCGTTCGTTTCGAATGCCATTAAGAAAGACCACCAGGAATACCTGAAGGACGGTGGCCTGGGGTTCATCCTGGGCGACGGCCGGCTCAACTACGGCCGGGAAGATACCGAAGAGGCCTACTACAATCTGCATACCGTCCGCGGCCTGTACTTCGCTCTGGGCTTGTCACACATTGAGGATCCCGGGTATAACCGGGACCGCGGGCCGGTATGGGTCGCCGGTGTTCGGACGCATGTTGATTTTTGAGGCGGAGGTTTGCCGGGTGAAGGTTTTCCGCTGCCACAATCGGGGAGTGCTGCGTCAACTGTGGTAGATGGTGACTACTCAGAGACCACCTTCGTTGTATAGGTCGCGTAACGTTACTAGCCGTACAATGATGAAGAAAGTCCGAAAGAAAAGCCCACAGACACAATGTCATCGAATGGATTCTCCTCCCGTTCTTCGCGTTCTCACGGTATGCGCTCTTTGTTCAGCGTCTTTTCTTCTGACCTGGCCATCGATCTCGGGACCGCCAACACGCTTGTCTATGCTCGCGGTAAAGGCATTGTTGTCAACGAACCATCGATTGTCGCCATTAACAAGAACACGGGGGAAGTCGAGGCAGTCGGCAAAGAAGCGAAGGAGATGCTGGGCCGTACGCCAGGCAACATTGTCGCCATCAAGCCGATGAAGGATGGCGTGATCGCGGACTTTAAAGTCACCGAGAAGATGCTGAATTACTTCATCCAGAAGGCGCACAACCGCAAAATGCTGGTGCATCCCCGCATTGTGATCGGTGTGCCGTCGGAGATTACGCAGGTAGAGAAGCGGGCGGTTGAGGATTCTGCGTATCGCGCCAAGGCGAGCGAAGTCTTCCTGGTGGAACAGGCGATGGTGGCGGCAATCGGCGCCGGGCTGCCCATTACGGAGCCATCCGGCAACATGGTGGTCGACATCGGCGGCGGTACGACTGATATTGCGGTAATTTCGCTTTCCGGCATTGTTTATTCGCGTTCCGTCCGCATGGCCGGCAACCAGATGGACGAAGCCATCATGAATTACCTCAAGCGCAAGTACAACCTGCTGATCGGTGAGCGGACGGCGGAGCAGATCAAGATGGAGATTGGGTCGGCTTATCCGCTGGATAAGCCGCTCACCCTTGAGATCAAGGGACGCAACCTGATTGAAGGTGTACCCAAGACCATTACGATTGACGATGGCGAAATTCGTGAGGCGCTGACTGAATGTATCTCGACCATCATGAATGCCATTCGCGTTGCGCTCGAGCGGACACCGCCTGAGCTGTCGGCAGACATCAGCGATCGCGGCATCGTGCTCACCGGGGGCGGCGCGCTGATCAAGAATCTTGACAAGCGTATCCGTGAAGAAACGGGTTTGCCGGTTTCGATTGCGGATGATCCGCTGGCTTCCGTCGTCCTCGGTACCGGCAAGATGCTGTCCGACTTCCGGCTGCTGCGCAAGATCAAGATCGACTGATCGCAAACGGATTGTCTGAGATGCTCTCCATGATTTGTCATTCCGTCCGAACCGGAAGCGCGGATGCCTTTGCGCAGCCGCACATCTCGCCGCC
>CAZZXL010000151.1:0-2965 GCA_964658035.1 uncultured Acetobacteraceae bacterium | reverse complement strand
CCCACATCTCAAACGCGAGATGTGGGGCACCCGTTTTCATGGCTCCCGCGATACCGGGTGCCCCAGGTCTCGATTTTGAGACCTGGGTACAGAACTCCGACTAGGCCACTGCATGGAAACCCTCTCCCGCTATAAAGACATCCTGGTGCTGGTAGTGGTGCTGTTCGCACAGTTCATCGGGCTGGCCTCGCAGATCAGGCATCCTCTGCCGAATGGCCAGGACCGTCACAACGTCCGGCTGTGGCGCTACTGGGTGGTGGCGCTGATTGCGCCGCCGGAGAAGGTCCTGCACGGCGTGGGTTCGGGAACGCGCGGCTTCTGGTCAAACTACCTGGATCTGAGGGATACACGGCAAGAGAACCAGCGCCTGCTTGCCGAGAACAACCGCCTGCACCTGGAACAGGCCGGGCTGCTTGAAGATGCGCGCCAGGGCCAGCGGCTGCAGTCCCTGCTCTCCTTCAAGGAGCAGTATGTCTACCAGACCGAGCCAGCGGAAGTGATCGGTACGGCCGGGACCGACCAGTCGCGGATTATCTATATCAATAAAGGTTCCAGAGACGGCCTGAAGCCGGACATGCCGGTGATTACGCCGGACGGGATTGTCGGACGCCTGAAGGACGTATTTCCGCGCACTGCGCAGGTGATGGTGATTAATGATCAGACCAGCGGGGCCGGGGTCTTGCTCGAATCCACCCGCCTGCGCGGGGTGCTGCGCGGCAACGTTTTTGGTCAGCCGCAGATCATCAATATCCTGCCGGATGAACGCATCAAGCCGGGCGAGAAGGTAGTGACGAGCGGCGGGGACCAGATTTTTCCGCGGGGTCTGCCGGTTGGTACGGTCGACCATGTTGTGCCTGATATGGAACACGAGCCTTATGTGGACGTGATTATCAAGCCGGCAGCAAACCTGTCGCACCTGGAGGAAGTCCTGGTGGTGACCGAGGTGAGTGACCATATGCCGCCTGCGGCCGCGAAGGACCTGGCGAAGAGTGAAGCAGCTGCGGCGGTGGACGCCGAAAAGGAACGCGCGTCCGACATCCTGGCCGAGAAGCTGCCGGGCTTTACCGATCCTGACGCCCTGGTCGAAGCCAATGGCAGCCAGACAGCACCGGGCGGCGACAATGTGTCGAGCGATGCGGCGGCTTTATTGAAACCGATCAAGCCTTTGCAGGCTGTTCATCCGGACCGGTTCTCGCCCGCGGTAACGCCGCCGGCCAGCAGTCTTACGCCGGGCGGGCATGTGTCAGGGCCTGCTTCGTTTGCCGCCAGTGGTGGGGCGAGACAGGCGGATGGCGGCGACACTCCGAAGCCGCGTCCACGACCGCGTCCGGTAAACCCGAATACGCTTGGTGAGCCAGGTACGTCCGCCGGTGACGCGCCGCTGCCAAAGAAGGTAACGCCGCGCCGGACAACGCCTGCATCCGATGCCGCTCCGGGAGATACAGTTGAGCCGCCCTCGATTGCGCCGCGGGCAATTCCAGCCAGGCCCGCTCCCGTGCAGCCGCCGCCATCGACCCCGCAGACGCTGCTGCACGTGCCTGAGCTGTACATACCTGGTGATGGCCATGTGAACGCAATTGAAGGAGGACTCAGCTGATGGCGATGCTCGCGACCACCCGCCGTGAGATGGAGGGGCCCTCATACCCCTGGTTCATCGTCCTGCTGCTGCCGCTGTTTGCGGTTGGGGTGCAGGCCTACCTGCCCCTGCGCTTTCCCCGGCTGGATGTTTTTAACCTGCCGCTGCTGGTCGTCATTTATTTCTCAGTCGCGCGCCGCAGTCCGATTTCCGGCACGCTGACGGGCGTCGTCGTGGGCCTGATGCAGGACGCGCTGACACAGCGTCCGCTGGGCGTGAATGGTATTTCAGAAACGATCATTGGATTTCTGACTGCGTCGATCGGGCTTAGGATTGACGTAGAGAACAACGGCACGCGCCTGCTGCTCAACTTCCTGTTCACGCTGCTGTATGGCTTTCTTTACCTGCTCATCATGCGGCACCTGGTGGGCATAGAGTTGAACTGGAGCTGGTGGCACCAGTTGCTGAAGGCCGGAACCAATACGCTGCTCGGCTTTTTCCTGTTCGCCATCCTGGATCGCACGCAGCAGACGGAGTAAATCGGGCATATGTCCAGTCGCGAAGAGAAACTCCCGGCCTACAAGCTTTCAGTGGTCCAGTATGTGATCGCGGCGGTTCTTCTGGTGCTGATGGCAGGACTCTGGAGGTTACAGATCCTCGGGGCACAGAACTATCATGAACTGGCGCAGCAGAACCGTATCCGCAAGGTGCCGATTCTGGCGCCGCGTGGACGGCTGCTCGATCGGGAAGGCCGGCTGCTGGTGGACAGTTATCCATCGATCTCCTGCTTCCTGGTGCGGGATCCCGGCCGCGACATCGAAGCTGATCTGCCGAAGATTGCCAGCGGCCTGAACATGACAGTGGACCAGCTGCACGCCATCCTGCTGCACTACCGGCTGGCGCCGAAGTACCAGCCGCTGCCGCTCAAGAGCGACATTACGCCGGATGAAGAAGAGTTTATCGAGGCGCATCGCGATGAACTGCCGGAACTCGAAACGATTGACGAACAGCGCCGGCTGTATCCGCGCGATGGCTTTGCGGCGCACCTGATCGGCTATGTGGGCGAGGTGAGCGAGGACATGCTCAACGATCCGCGGTATGCCTATTACGAGCCGGGCGATGTCGTGGGCAAATCGGGGGTCGAGCAGGCGTATGATTCCCTGCTGCGCGGCGCCGATGGTTCGCGCGACATCCTGGTGGACAGCCATGGGCGGGAGGTGGGGCGGCTGGGCAGTGAACATGCAACTCCGGGCCAGGACTTGAAGCTGTCCATCGATCTGGATATTCAACGGGCTGCCGAGCATGCGCTGGGCGATCGCAACGGCGCGATTGTGGCCATGGATCCGCATACCGGTGAAGTGCTGGCGCTGGTCAGCCGGCCGGTGTTTG
>CAZZXL010000150.1:0-13099 GCA_964658035.1 uncultured Acetobacteraceae bacterium | reverse complement strand
TTGAACCACTTGAAGCGCGTCGGGTTATCAAGCTTCGCGTCAAAGCTCGTCATCACTGGGCGCTGCCCTTCAGTGAACAGGTAGGAGTTATCGTTGGCAGCACCAACCACAACCGGGGTGCCACCGATGTAGCTGACAATCCCCGAAGTCTGCCATCCGCTTACCAGGGAGTTGCTGATACCGCGCGAGGAGCCTAGAAACTGCCGTCCATTGCCGAAGGGAAGCTCGTAGGTGTAACTGGTAACCAGCTGGTGGTTCACATCCTGCGGAGAGACTGAGTACTCGCCCCGTGGATTGTACTGGTTGACATAGGTTGTGCTGACCGGGCCAAGGTAGTTTACCGCGGCCGGCGAGTTATCCATCAATTTGGCACCGGTGTAGGCGACCAGCAACGACAGGCCTTGGGCAAAGCGTTTATCCGCGCGCACGGTGATCGCGTTGTAGTTCGACATGGCGGTAGGCTTGCGATAATCCTGCACGCCGTTGTACTGGGGAAACGGCCGCAGCAGGTAATTTTGCTGGATGGTCGGCTGGATCAGCGGGGAGCCAGGCGCCATGGCGGCTGTGATCTTGCCGTAGAAAGGATTCGGCACCTGTTTCTGCAACGCGCTGCCAAGCGAGAGATACTTGGGGTCGACCTGGTCGTAAGGCGTGCCCGGATCTCCGTCAATCAGGTGAATGCCCTGGTTGTAGAGGTAGCCGACCTCGACCACCGTGTTGCTCGGCAAGGAGCGCTGGATGGTGAAGTTAGCCTGCTCGGAATACGGGTTCTTGACAGAAGGGAAGAAGGAACTGGAGATACCGTTGCCGAGGTCGGTTCCCGGGCCATTGCCTGCACCGAGAGGTATCTGAAAACCATCCGGAAATGGGTTGCTGAGGGTTGTGTTGATCGTCCGTTCACTGTCAAAGCTGAAGGACGCATTGGTAGTCGTGTTGAAGCCCTCTGTACCTGCGCCACCCGAGGTACCGGCAGGCTGCAGGGCCGACGGGGCGAAGACGATGCCGAAGCCGCCGCGGATCACTGTTTTCGAATCGGGGCTGTAGGCAAAGCCGATGCGGGGGCCAAAGTCGAGCTTCTGGCTTGGTGCCTGGCGGCGTCCATTCTGTCCGCTGGCAGTGCCGACAAAGTGCATGGCTCCCTTCAAGCTGCCGCATGCGGGGCACAGTACCCCGGCGGCCGGAGCGATGGCCCCCAGTGGCGAGGCATCGTCGATATTCCAATAGGACAGCTGGTTGTGGCGTTCGGTGCGTGGTATTTCCATGTCCCAGCGCAGCCCGTAATTCAAGGTCAGGTGGCTGGTCGCACGCCAGGTGTCCTGGCCATACACTGCGATGTAGGAGCTGGCGGTTGCGAAGGTCGGATCTTTGGTGATGTAGCCGCCATAGGGCAGGCCGAGGACGAGCGAGGCAAAGGGATTGCCGCCGCCCTGAGTCGAATCACCGACCACACTCTGGGTCCAGGTCTGGTCGATGTCAAACTCGCCGCTGGGCTCGCCATACTGGTGGAAGTTGAGGAACAGCTTGCGATACTCGACCCCGAACTTCATCTCGTGGCCACCCTTGATCTTGATGATGCTGGCCGAAGGATCATGCGCGGAAGGATTTTCAAGCAGCGACACATAGCCGGAACCGCCTATGCTCGAGTAGCCATTGCCAATGTTAAAGCGCGGGAAGACCTGCGCGTTGGCAAAGGCGGCAATCGAGGAAGGCAGACCTAACTGCGTAGGGTTGAAGTTGCCGCCGAAAGGCACACCCAGTACGGCAGACCTGCTAAACCCATAGCGGGCTTCAACCAGCAGTGTAGGAGTGATGGTGAAGGTGTTGTCATAGGACACACTGTAGGCCGTGCTGCTTGCGTTGTTGTTGTAGCCCTGTGAGGCCACGGTGTCGGCACCGGGATAATCAGAGAACCCGAGCGAGTCATCTTCAATGTGCGAGAAGCGCAGGAAGCTGTGCCAGTTATTGGTCCAGTTATGATCGAGGCGCAAATCGAAATGATAGTAGTTGTTCTTTGAAGAGCCGGTCGCGTTGTAGTTATTGATCAGGCCTGGAGCATTGGGTAGCGGCATGTAGGAGAGTGCAGCGAGACCCACCGCATTCAACTGGCTGGCCGGGATGATATTGCCCGGATACGGATCGCGAACATACCCGGTCACCTGCTGGCCATTCGAGTCGGTATAAGTAGCCTGATGCGCGGTGTGCGGGTCATAAATAACGGTCGTCGGCAGTAGCGCGCTGAAGTCTCCTTTGCGCTCTGCCGCTGTTGCTACACTGTCAGTCTCTGTATGACTATCAGTCTCGCGCGAGTTCTCATAGGCGAAGAAGTAAAAGGTCTTGTCCCTGCCGTTGTAGAGGTGAGGGATGATGAGCGGTCCGCCTATGGTGCCACCGATCTGGTTGCGCGAGAGCGCCGGCTTGGGCTGCGTATTGTTGAAGTAATCCTTCGCGTCGAAGATCTGGTTACGGTTGAACTCGAACACCGAGCCGTGGAAGGTATTGGTGCCGGTCCGTGTGGCAAGGTTGATCACGCCTCCCGAGAAGCGTCCATACTCAGGCTGCAGCACGCTTGTCTGCACGTTAAACTCTTGCACCGAATCGACGATCGGCTGGTAGGCGCTGGAGTTGTTGCCCACGTTATTCTCAGGAAGAATATTGCTGACACCGTCTAACTGCTGCTCATTATTCGCATTCCGTGAACCGGCAATATGCGGTGTAGACGCGCCGCCTACGGTGCTCACACCGGGCACAAGCGCCGCCAGGTCAAAAGGATTACGACCATTCAGCGGCAGGTCAAGGATGCGCTTGCCAGTGATGACCTGGCCGGTTGTCGCACTCTCTGTCTGCAAATTAGATGTCGTCGCTTCTACCGTCACACTTTGGGCATCGTTGCCTACTGATAGCGCCATGTCTACGGGGTGAGTCTCTGAAACTTCAACCGTGATGTTGTCCTGCTGCGCGGGGCGAAAGCCCGACGCCTCAATATGCACTGAGTACTGGCCGGGCGTAAGCAGCGGCACCAGGTAGCGGCCGCTACCATCGGTCTTGATGGTTTGCGTCTGCGAGGTTTCGAGGTTCCTCACGGTCACCGTAGCATTGGCTACTGTCGCGCCAGTCGGATCTGAAATGACCCCGGCGATCGTGCCAGTTGGTGTCTGGGCCAAGCCCACGAGGCGACTCGCAAGACATGCGCCGGCCAGTGCCGTGCGTAAGAATAACTTCTGCATCGTGCCTCCAAACTCTACTGCTGTGACGAACGACCGCAAGATGTGCGGGCGCGGTGGTAGGTATCAATCGTTCCTTGAGAGATTTCTAGGAAGATACTCTGCGCCGTGAGAACGGTCCCATCGACGATGCAAATATATTCACGCATCGAAAGGGGTGTCAAATACGCATACTTTCAATAGCTTCATCGCGCAGACTCTGTTGCCTTAACCGCACATGGAAAGGCCAGAAGATGCCGAGGCGGGAGGATGAGTCATGTTCAAGCGTCGGCGCTTTCCCGTTGAGATCAACCTGCTTTGTGTTCGCTGGTATTGCAAGTACGGCATAAGCTACCGGGATTCGGTGGAGATGATGCAGGAGCGTGGCGTGGAAGTAGACCGGTCAACGATCATGGGCTGGGTGCATCTGCTTTGCGCCTGCATTGAAGAAGCGAAGATGAGATTCATTTCATCAACAAGCTGGTCCATGTGTTCTCTGTCGCTGCCCGACCGAACGAAGCAGCAAGGCCACACTGCCTCCAGGCTAGTTCATGCAATAGAGCCAGCGTGACATGAGTGCGGCGTGGCACATGCAACGGGAGCATCGTTATGTGCCTGAGTTGGAGAAGCGGGTGCGCTGGTATCAAAGCTATCGTGCAATGCCATATTGACAATACCAGCGGACACAGCGCGGAATGATCTCAACTGCAACCGCCGACGCTTGAACATGCCCCACCCTAACTGCCAGAACCCGCTTGGGACGTGGTCACCTAGTTTACTGCAAGAGAGCCGGCAAGACGTCAGTTTGACGACGCTCTTATAAGTCTTCGTTTATGGAGCTTTTCCTCGATTGCTACCCAGATCCCGAAGCCGCGGCGGACCATACATTGCCCCTATTCGACAAATGCCAGATTGTCGAACTGCAGGCCCTCGCCATCTTCGAAATTGAACTCAATGGATGTGCTTGCATCGCGCCAGCCGGTGCGGATCCGCAGCAGTTGTTCCGGCTGCAGCGTGTAATTCTGCTCACGCAGTTGAGGTGATCGGAGATGAATGACCGCTGTCTTCGCGCCGCCGTTATACGCGTCAATGCCAGCGAAGATAAGTGGGACGGGAAATGCAATGCGTGCGTGCGGCTGGCTCGGATCCTTGAGGCTGAGATTGAACGTGGCAAATTTACCGGCGGGCACGTGAATACTCCAGGTGTCCTTACCCCAGTTGATTATGCCGGATGGATATTCATCTTCAAGCACGCTCTGTGCGAGTCTGTGCGGGTTATCAAATGTGATGTACTGCGGGGGCGTGGTGGTGCCCGGGCCTTCTATATCGATCGTGTTTGCCCTTGTGTGATGAATACGCATCACATGGCTTGCCTGGTCGAAGGTGTAGCCTTCTTCGTCAGTATTGTTCACACAGCTCAGCAGTTTGGCGCCGGCGGTCACGGTGATGGGAACGAAGTTGAGACGCAGCACATCATTGGAGGAAGCATCAAAAGTGGAATAGGTTACCGCACCATTGCTGTAGCGGATCTTGGTTACGACAGAGGACGAGCCAAGCAGGTGCGATTCATCCGCGGGCGCCCATTCCGGAAAAGCCCAAAATGCATCCATCATGCGCCTGGGGCCATCGGTGAATTCATCGGTGAACCACCACTGATCACTGAAGGGTGCGTGAGCATTGCCGGGCAAGCCCTGGTAGTAGGTGACCCAGTTGAACGATCGATAAGCTGATTCCTTGTAGTCGATGTCACCGGTACGCCACGCGTAAAAGGCTTCGACTGCTGCCAGGCGAGCCGTATGGCTATCGCAGCATTGGTTGGGAAGGTTGCAGCAGAAGGTTTTGCCATTTCCCTGCTCGTTGGTGATGAGTGCACCTTGAACCATATACTTCGGCCACTTGGGCGTGGTCTTTACCCATTCGATCAGGTGCCGTGCATCGTTTTTCCAGTTCGCATCCTTCTCCGGATTGAGCAGGATGTAGCGAGCGAGTTCGAGAGGAATTACCTGGTTCATATTCGTGATATCTGGGTTTACGTCTTCGAAATACCCAGACCAGATGTTGTTCTTAAGCGGATATGTTTTTAGCCATTGCCAAGCCGACTCGCGTGCTGTCTTGTAATGCTCTACATCGCCGCTGCCGATACGCATCAGTTCGTCAAAAAGCATGATGGGTTCAACGACATTCGCGGAGTAGACACCCATGTCGCCTTCGCCGGAGCGACCGTCGCGTGCGTAGGCGCGGTAGGGCCATGGCGATTTCTCTGCGTTACCGGGCTGGTAGTTCTTTACCAATGCATCGGCGCAGTGAATGGCGGCGTGAAGATAGCGAGTGTTGCCTGTCATTTCATAGAGACGGAGATAACCATATCCATCCTCTCCTACAACATGGGGCTCTATGTAATCCTCGCCGTGCTGGCTCCAGCCGGTGTAGCGGCGCGAGCCTGCGTTCGCCGATGGATAGGGAACCTCTGACCACACGTAGTCTTTCGGCGTAAGGCCGTTGTCCAATTCGTAGTCAACGAATTGTTGAAGTGCCTCGACTGTGGAAGGGTCCCCGGTGTACGGATAGAGTCGCTCGACGAAGCCCTCCATCATGGCTCGCAGGTAGCCTGTGGAGTTGGCCCAGTGCCAGTCAGGTTGCAGTTCGAAGGTCGTGCGGTCAAAATCAAAACAGCAGTGGAAGTAAGGAGTTTTGGTGCGATGCAACTGGTCCTTCAGGATCGTCCATTGGCTGAGAAAATGTGATGCGTAGGAGTAGCCTGTGCTGTCGCCCATCGGCCACGGCAGAAGCTTTCCCTTGGCGTCCAATTGGACGGGTCGACCGGCTATGGTAGGTTCGCTCGCGTCTGACAGCACTTGAAATTGCTGTTGCGCTATGACGGAAAAGGGCAGGGCAAGCAGGCTGAGAATGCAGCACAGCAGACGATTACACCTTGTCATATATCACGACCATAAGTGTAGCTGAAAGAACGATCAGCCCACCCAGAACTTCCAGCAGGTTTAGCCGCTCGCCCAGCATGGTGATGGCGAGAAGCACACCGAAGACCGGTACGAGATACATCGAGATCGACGCGGTTTTGACGTCGAGATGCGCCTTGCTGCTGTCCGTTCCGGATGTTGGCTTCAGGTCCCCGACAACCGGAGTTGTCGTGGGCAATTTGCCGTCGAATAGTTACGCGCGTCTGAGTTGGCGACGAACGTGAGAAAGGTTCAGATAAACACACCACCACAGGCCGATAAGAAAACAGAAAGGTATGAAGAAAATTCCAAACCCCTCATCTGGGCCAGCTCGCTCAGGATGATACAGGTCATAAACAAAGCCACCGCTGAGGAGGAGAAATACAACTCCAAAGAGCATGGCTAGGTATGCAGCCCACCGGTGTCTCTCCCTAAGAGCTGAAGCAGCACGAAAGATCAGATAAGTAATGGGAGCGGTAACGCACAGGCCGACCAGCATCAGCAGCCACGATTGAGGACGAAAAGTCGGAGTTCATCCTGTTAGGACTTGAACTGCGAGAACGACAAGCATCCCAGCAAAGCCGACGGGATAAAGGGCAAATATGCAGCCTACGCCTGCAAGAAGGCCAGCACTGATACGCAAGCCAACTGGTTCCTCAGGAGCTTCGTCGGTTAGAAATCCCATTGTGCTGCAGCCCTCTCGCGGTAGCGCAACGGTAGCATACAAGGCTTGGCAACTTGCTTGTACTCACTGAAACGACCCCTTCAGCCGAGTACATGTCCATCGATGCCGAACGATCTGGAAATTAGCTTTCAGTCTGGACCGCATAGACAGTCAGATCCTCGCCGCCAACCTTTACAGTCTTCTTCCAGACGTGAGTTCGATTCGGAACCTCTTCCCAGGTCCCGCTATAAGCGTTCAACTCCTTTTTCAGGGCAGGGGTAAGACCAGGGAGGGCGCCATCAGGTATGTTCGTGGCCCAACTAGAGACGAATCCTTTGAAGTTGCTGTGTCGCCCCTGTGAAGCGTGCAGAGAACCCCTGAAGCCCAAGATTTAAGTGTAGCGAGGCACTCAGCGATGTTCTCATAGCTTGTTACCCCTGAAACGGATGTATCGCCATTCTGCACAGTTCACTATGATGAGCGGGTTACGGCAGTTGCTGACGAGGTCATGATCGTTCCAGACGAATGGCCAAGGCACGATCGTTCGACTCAGAGTTCCAGCAATGCCTATTGAAGAGTTGTTCATCTCCCAGCAAAACGTTATGACTAAGCACACGGTAAACTGAAAACACTCAGGTGGCGTGAAGAGGAAGACTAAACCTCCAGGTAACACTCCCCTGGAGGTCTTCTGTTTTTAGGGTAGTTAGACACCCAAAGCAGCGTGCTAGGCAGGTTTGATCGTGGGTTTGTCTATTCTTGCCTGGTCGACAGTTGTAGCTGGCACCGTGATGAAATTACCGTCACGAAGGACCACGCGTGAGCCATCAAGTTGCGTCTGCTCATTGTGATGAGGCAAGTGCCGCGACGCTGAAAGATGTTTATGTAGAGCAGACTTTTGGAGGAAGCTCATGAGGTTCTCCCATGGTTCAGTTGTCCGTGAGAAGCGCCCGTCTGGAGCAGAGCAGCGTTGAGCTGAAGGCGAGGAATGCGTCCGGGCTATGCAGGAAGCATACTCTTTTATGACAGTAGTTGTGCGTTGTCCCAGCTCAACGCTACTTTAATCCGGACCATGTTCCGCCGAAGTTTTGCCAGAGTTGCAGCTTCGATCCTCGTTCACTTCCAGGATAGAAACGCCACTTGGAAATTCGGCCGTCTGCCGTCCGAGCTTATCGGTTCGAAGAAAGTGGAATCCTTTGAGATCCCTCTTGAACGCGAGCTGGTCCTCCCCCCAGCGGAATTTTAGTCGTCTGCGCTATCCGTAAAGCCCGGCATGCCTTTCTCCACCAGGAATGCCGTAATGCGCCCCTACAACTTCCGGGTCAAAAGTCTATGCACCAGGAACGTTGCACGTTGACTTTGCCCCGGCCGATGGAGCTATGCTTAGGCAGAACAAAGCGAAGAAAAGGCGAAATAAGGAATGAGCTCTTCCTCACCAAGTGCAGTGTTGAAACGGGAGATTGAGGCGAAACTCGCATCCCGCATACCCGCCGCTTTGTCGCCTCAGGCAGCGCAGGGACCACGTCTGATCCCTTCAGGGATTGCTGCAATCGACGTCCTGCTGGGAGGTGGTCTGCCCATTGGTGGAGTGACAGAGTTTACAGGGCTTGTGAACTCTGGTCGGACTTCACTTGCTTTTTCACTCCTGGCCGGGGCGTCTGCTGACGCCGCCTGCGCCTACATTGACGTAGACGACACCTTGGATCCAAAGAGCGTAGCTACTTCTGGCGTAAAGCTCAACAACCTGCTCTGGGTGCGCGTAGCGAGCGTGATCGCTACCCAGCCTGCAGCTTCCTTGTTGCCAGCAGTGAGGTCTGAAGTGAAGCGCGTCGATGCCGGCAAGATGGTCGGTAGACATTGCGGGAGCCATCACCCTCGCACCGAGACGAAGGGCCTTGATGCTGCTCTTGGCAAAATGCTCACGCAGAAAGCAGAAGCACGTCTCCAGAAAGCCGAAGGGACACCTGGCTACCCTAATCGCAAACTGAACCTTGCGTCCGCACCTGAGGAGCAGGTGGCCTATGAGCATTTCAATGCGCGGCATGCTGATGAGTCGGATCCGATCCGCCAGGCAGACCGTCGCGCTGCAAACGAAGCTCGTGAGCGGGCGCAAGCACCAATCCTCTTAACTCTCCCGCGAAAGAAGGCTGAGAAGCCCTGGAGCCGATTGGACAAAGCCGTTCGCGCGGCCGATCAGATCCTGCAATCAGACGGTTTCCGAGTTGTCGTCCTCGACCTTGCCTCGGTCCCACCGGAGCAGGCTCTTCGCATTCCGGCTGCCACGTGGTTTCGCTTTCGTCGAGCCGCACAGGAGAGCGACGCCGTATTTCTTCTGCTCACGCACGTGGCATGCGCACGCTCAAGTGCGCTCTGCGTACTGAATTGTTCGGCAGGTCCCGCCAAGACCGCAGGAAACCTTCTGAGTGGGCTCTCCCGCACAGCAGAATTAGCCCGTCAGCGAGTGAGCAATCCATTCGCGAAGAAGTTTCCCGGCCGAGCCGTGAGTTGGGACGCGCCCTCGGCATGGATGCGGGCGGCGGGAGAGTAGTGATGGGATACGCGGCGATCTATATTCCGGAGTTCCCGACGTTGGCCTGGCTGCGTGTCGAGAAGGCATCGCGAGCCCATGCTGTTGCCGTCGTTGAGGGCAAGGCGCCCTTTGGGCGCGTGATCTCGTTCAATCAGGCTGCCAAGGAATTCGGCCTCTGTCATGGCATGAGCAAGGTGCAGGCGGACACATCAGGGCAGATCCTTTTTCACGAGCGTTCGCCTCTGGAAGAGAAAGCAGCGCTTGAGGTACTGTTCTCAGCAGCAGAACGCTTCTCCCCGCACGTGCAGATTATTGCTTCTCCTCTGAACGGCTACGCCAATAGGAAGGAACTAGCTGCCATCCTGTTGCTTGACCAGTCCGGAACCGAAACGCTGTTTGGCGACGCACGCAAGTACGCACACGCCATACGTGAAGCGCTCGATGACCTAGAGTTTCCATCAAACGTCGCGGTCGCTCCGAACGCTGAAGCCACCCTCGTGCTGGCGCGAAGTTATAGCGGTGTGACACAGGTCAGCGACAAAGAAGTACAAGCGAAGCTCGCTCCGCTGCCCTTGTCGATGCTGAGTATGGAAGCCCCGACACTTGCGACCTTGAGCCGCTGGGGCATCCGCAATCTCGGCGAGTTGGCCGCTCTCCCAGGGACAGCACTGATCAGTCGCATCGGCCAGCAAGCCAAGCGTCTGCAGCGCTTGGCTTGCGGACGCGAAGAGCATCTGCTTGTGCCAGAAGTATCTTCGCTTGTGCTCTCAGAGCAAGTCGAGCTCGATAATCCCCTCGAATCGCTCGAACCGCTGCTGTTCATCTTTTCGCCCATGCTCGAGACCTTGCTGCGACAGGCGATCAATCATGCGTATGCACTGCGAAGTGTGACTGTGACACTTGAACTCGAGAAAGCAGCGCCTCATCAACTGTACGTTCGGCCGGCTGTGCCAGTTCAAAGCAAAGAGCTGCTGCTGAAGCTGCTTAACCTTAAACTTCAGGCTGATCCTCCCGCTGCGGGTATCCTTGCCGTCACTTTGACAGCTGAACCTGCGATGCCGCAGATTGCTCAACGCGGATTGTTCCAGTCGCAGTTCCCGGAACCAGACAAGCTCGACCTGCTCGTCGCCCGACTCAAAGCCATCGTCGGTGAAGACAACGTTGGCTCGCCAGTCTTGTCGAACAGCTTCTGTGACGATGAATTTCAGATAGCAGAGTTCCAGCCAAGTGCAGCAGGAAAGAGATCTTCTCCGTCCATTGCGCCTCGTGCTGCGCTGCGCCGTTTGCGTCCGGCACAACAGGTCAAAGTAGTTTGTCAGGATGCCGTGCCTTTGATCCTCTTCTGGAAAGGGGAACGCTTTGAACTTAGTACCGTGAGCGGGCCCTGGCAGTCGAGCGGCTATTGGTGGGACGGCAGGCGGTGGCAAGCGAACGACTGGGATGCAATCGTCTCGCAGCCGCCGCAAGCTCTTAGACTTCGCCACGAACCTGAAGCTGGAACCTGGTATGTAGCAGGACAGTATGACTGACGGCTATGTCGAACTGCATGCCCGTTCTGCCTTCTCATTTCTGGAAGGAGCCTCGATGCCAGAAGCGATGGCGCAGCAAGCAGCGAACCTCGGCTTACTCGCGCTCGGCATCCTCGATCGCGACGGACTCTACGGAGCCCCACGCCTCTACATGACGGCAAGTAAGCTCGGCCTTCGATCGCACATTGGGGCTGAGATCTCGACCAATGAATTCGGTAGCCAAGTACTTCCAGAGTCATGGCAACCGCACTCTATCCCTGAGCGTCCTGTCAGGCTTTCGCTTCTCTGCGAGTCACAGACGGGCTACAAGAACCTGTCGCAGTTGATCACTGGCTACAAACTTCAGCAGAAGACCAAGGGCGAAGGCATCGCGCCGTATCGCATGATTGAGGAGCGAGCGGAGGGATTAGTCTGTCTGACCGGAGGAGACGAAGGCCCACTCGCGGCTGCTCTCGCGCGCGGCGGCTTGAGCGAAGGCCGAAAAGTATTGACATCTTTGGTCCGGACCTTCGGTCAGGGAAGCGTTTATGTCGAGTTGCAGCGGCACCGCATCCGCGAACAAGAGGCCCGCAACCAGGCTGCCCTTGCGCTGGCACACGAATTCCATCTTCCGCTGCTTGCGACCAACGGTCCGAACATGGCAACAGCGTTCGAGCGGGAGGTGCTCGATCTCATGAGCGCCATCCGCCACGGCTGCACGCTCGATGAAGCGGGCCTCCTGCTGCAGCAAAATACGAACCGCCAAATGCGCGGTGCTGCAGAGATGCGCATGCTTTTTCGCGATCTGCCTTCCGCCGTAGCAGAAACCGTTGAGCTGTCGTCCCGCCTGCAATTCGTGATGAAGGACATGGGCTACCAGTTTCCGCTCTACCCAATCCCTGACGGCGAGACCATGGATAGCTTCCTCTGCAAACGCACGATGGAAGGTGTTGCGAACCACTACGGAGTGAAAGTCAGTGCGAAGCTGAAAAGGAAGGCCGACACCCAAGTCAGAAAAGAACTTGCAATAATCGCGCGACTCGGTCTCGCCGGCTACTTCCTTATCGTCTGGGACATCGTCGAATTCTGCCGGGAGAACGGGATGCTGGTCCAAGGCAGAGGCTCGGCTGCAAACTCGGCCGTCTGCTATTCGCTCGGGATCACTGCCGTCGATCCAGTCGGCATGGATCTGCTGTTCGAGCGCTTCCTTTCAGAAGTACGTGGCGAATGGCCAGACATCGACCTCGACCTGCCATCCGGCGATGACCGCGAACGGGCTATCCAGTACGTTTATAAACGCTATGGCGAGCTCGGCGCGGCGATGTGCGCCAATGTCATCACTTATCGTGGCAAGTCTGCTGCCGCCGAGACAGGCAAAGCGCTTGGCTTTGATGTCCAGACCACAAAGCAGCTCACGCAGCTGGTCGGCTCCTGGGAGTGGAAAGGCCCGACCGACACGATGGAACAACAGTTCAAGAATGCCGGTTTTGATCTTCATCATCCTCGGATCGCCAAGTATCTCGAGCTCTCGATCCGCATGCTCGATCTGCCGCGTCACCTTGGCCAGCATTCGGGCGGCATGATCATCGCCCAGGGGAGGCTTGCGTCCGTCGTGCCGATTGAGCCTGCCAGTATGGTCGGTCGCAACGTCATTCAATGGGATAAAGAAGACGTCAGTGATATGGGGTTAATCAAGGTCGATCTGCTCGGTCTTGGCATGATGGCAGTGTTGCAGGATTGCGTCGAGTTGATTCCTCGCTACTACGGCCACAAGGTCGACATTGCGCAGATTCCGCACGACGATCCCAAGGTCTACGAGTCACTCAAGAGGGCTGACACTATCGGACTCTTCCAGGTGGAGTCGCGCGCACAGATGGCCTCTCTGCCGCGCAACAATCCCGACAAATTCTACGACCTCGTGGTGCAGGTCGCTATCATCCGGCCCGGTCCGATCGTCGGCAAGATGATGAACCCCTACATGGAACGCCGGCAGGGAAGGCAGGAGATCCGCTACCCGCATCCGCTGCTCGAGCCAGTCCTCCATCGAACCTTAGGTGTTCCACTGTTTCAAGAACAATTGCTGCGCATTGCCATGACCATCGCAAACTTTACTGGAGGCGAAGCAGAAGAACTGCGACGTGCTCTTGGGAGTCGGCGATCGGCGGACAAGATGAAGGCTCTCGAGATCAAGCTGCGGGCAGGGATGGACGCAAATGGTGTCGGTCCTGCAGCGCAGGAAGAGA
>CAZZXL010000149.1:0-13236 GCA_964658035.1 uncultured Acetobacteraceae bacterium | reverse complement strand
AGGTTAGAGAGGCTCCTGGTTAGAGACGAGGTCTCGAACGACGCGATGGCAGGACTGGTCAGAGTCGTACCTCTCTTTTGTCATTCCCTTCCCGCGCGTGCATTGCTAGACTTCACGATGTCTGCTTCCCTATGCGCCGTCCCCTACAACCCGGTCTTCTCCATCTTGGGCTGTGTGCGGTACTGACTGTATGCGCTGCTGCGGGAGTCTCCGGCTGTGGCCTGTCGCTGGCAGCTCCTACGGCAACGACCGAGGTTACTCCTCTTGCTACAGACGATCTGGTAGCATCCTGCTCCTATGACCTGATGCTGCAGGAACCGAAGGCGGTGACCAAGGGTCTGCTCGTGATCTTCGAGAGGGGCGATAGCAAAGAACTCTACAACGATCTACTTGTCCGTCAGACCGTGGGTGCCCTTGGATTTGGCATTATTTTCGCGCATGAGTGCGATGCGCGGAGTTCCGGAGACTTGCAGTCCGATGCAAGCAAAGGTCCGGCCCGGGCGCTGATTATGGCCATCGATCAGTTCGCCGTGGCAAGGAACCATCCTGAATTCAAGACTGCGGGCATGGTGCTGTACGGTTTCTCGGCGGCGGGGGTACTTACGGCGACGATGGCAAATACCATCCCGATGCGGATGATCGGCGCGATTGAGTATGCATCGGGGTCAAAGTACACCGACCTGGATGACGTGGCGGTAAGCTCCGCAGCGGCCAGAATACCCACGTTGATTCTTGCCAACGCGAGGGACGAGGATGCAGGCACGACCCGCAATTACAACTACTTTCTGCGCGGCCGGGCAACTGGCATGCTGCCGTGGGGGTATGCCGTACAGAATGCCACCGACCATTGCTGCAATCTTTCAACGCGCAACCTGATCCTGCCCTGGATCCAGGCCATAGCCGCTCAGCAGACCAGTGTGGCTTCGACGAACGTTGACCCTCAGCCCTTTGCGCCATCAAAGGCTACGGGCGAACCGCCTGTGGGAGCACTGGGGCAGTTCACGTGCACGCCCGACGGAGTGGTGGATGCCCAAGGCCAAATAGACTGCGGCTTTACCAGCGCCAGCCTCGGAATAAGCGGCGGGTCTTCCGAGCAAACAGTTTGGCTGCCGGATACGACGACAGCCACGGCATGGCTGACATGGGCGACTAACCCGGTGACGAATTGAGAATGAATGTCCGCGATACAGCAACGCATGAACAGAAAGCCCGGAGCTAGCTCCGGGCTTTCTGTTTCCATGATCGAGCAGGAAGGATCTACTCTTCAGTCGTCGCGTACTTGGTCTGGGCTACCGTCCAGTTGGTGTCGCCGACCTTGAAGCGGGCGAAGCGGCTGACGGCGATGTTTTCGCCCAGCTTGCCGATCTTGGTGGCGATCATGTCCTTAATCGTGACGGACTGCTCCTTGATGAACGGTTGATCGAGCAGGCAGACTTCTTCGTAGAACTTGCTCATCTTGCCTTCAACGATCTTCTCGACGACAGCGAGCGGCTTGCCGGTGGCCGCGGCCTGGGCGCGGTAGATGTCCTTTTCGCGATCCATGTCAGCAGCGGTAACGTCTTCACGGCGAACATAGCGCGGATCGGTGGCGGCGATGTGCATCGCGATGTCCTTCAGCAGCTCCTGGAAGTCTTCAGTGCGGGCGACGAAATCGCTCTCGCAATTGATTTCGACCATCACGCCAATTTTGCCACCGGCATGAATATAAGTGCTGACGGCGCCTTCGCTGGTTGAGCGCGACGCCTTTTTGGCAGCCGAAGCCATGCCACGCTTGCGCAGGACAATGACAGCATTTTCCATATCGCCCTTCGCTTCCTGCAGGGCCTTAAGACAGTCGCCCATGGGCGCGCCAGTCTTTTCGCGAAGTTCCTTTACCTGGGTTGCGGAAATCTTCTCAGTAGCAGTCGACATCGGGATAATCCTTTTTCTATTGAGCTCTTAGCTTCTTGAAAATATGCGCGGAGCCTGATCAAAGCTTAACAATTCCGCAGACAGTGAAAGCGCAGCCACCGGTGGCAGCCACGCTTTCCCCACCGTTCAGAGATGGGCACGAACTGCGTAGCGCTTAGTGGCCTGCTGCAACCTCGGGCTCGTCAGCCGCAGTCACAGCTGCCGGCGCCTTGCGGATATTGCCGCCGAGCACTGCTTCCAGGTCAACGGATTCTTCTGCTGCCGGGTCTTCGTCGGCGAGCGCGCCCGCCTGGATACCTTCGGCAACGTCTACATCTGCGCCCGATTCAAGCTGACCGTCGTGTACCTGTGTGTTGATGGCAGTCGCGCCGGCAATGGAGTCGGCGTATTGCTTGTCCGTCGCCATCTGGACACCTTCAGAGATCGAGTCAGAGATCTTCGAGGTGAACAGGCGAATGGCGCGCAGGGCGTCATCATTGCCCGGAATCACGTAATCGACTACCGTTGGATCGCAATTGGTATCGACCACGGCGACCACCGGGATGCCCAGCTTGCGGGCCTCGGCAACGGCGATAGCTTCATTGTTCGAATCGACGATGAAGAGTGCATCGGGGAGGCGGCGCATGTTCTTAATGCCGGCCAGGTTGGCCTGCAGGTGCTTGCGTTCGCGCTCGAGCTTGATGACTTCCTTCTTCGTCAGCAGTTCATAGCGGCCGTCTGTAGCCATTTCATCAAGTTCCTGAAGGCGCTTCACAGACTTCTGCACGGTCACCCAGTTGGTCAGCAAACCACCCAGCCAGCGCTGGTTGATGTAGAACATGCCACACTTGGTCGCTTCTTCCGCGATCGCATCCTGGGCCTGTCTCTTGGTGCCGACAAACAGAATTACCTTGCCCGTCGATGTCAGGTCAGTCACATACTTGCTGGCTTCCTTGAACATCTTGAGGGTCTTCTGCAGGTCAATGATGTAAATACCGTTGCGTTCACCGAAGATGTACTCCTTCATCTTCGGGTTCCAGCGCTTTGTCTGATGCCCGAAGTGAACACCAGCTTCGAGCAGTTCCTTCATCGTGATATTGGCCAAACGACCTCCTCGTTGATTTGCATTCCCCGCCATTTGAAATGGTGAAGAATTCAGCCCTGTTGCCAGGGAGATTTAACTACGTACACTCGTTCCGGGAAGGACACTAAGGGGATTAGACTCCCGTCGTGCACCTGTTAGAAGGCACGGCGAAAGCCATGCCTTTCCACAGACCAACTTGTGAAACCAGCCGCCAATTACCGCTTGGAGAACTGGAAGCGTGCGCGTGCGCCCTTCTGACCGTACTTCTTCCGTTCCTTGACGCGAGCATCGCGGGTCAGCAGACCTTCACTCTTCAATGTCTTGCGCAGTTCGGGATTGAACTCGAGTAATGCACGGGCTACGCCCATTTTGACTGCATCGGCCTGCGCCGAAACGCCGCCACCCTTGACCGTGGCGAAGACGTCAAATGTGCCCGTCAGTTCGGTCAGGATCAGGGTGCGCTTGCCGGAAACACGCTGCTGTTCGGTGACGAAATAGGTCTCGTAGGGCTTGCGGTTGATCATGTAATTGCCGGCGCCGGGGCGGAGGAATACACGAGCGATTGCCGATTTGCGGCGGCCTGTTCCGTAATACTGGACTGAATCTGCCATATCTCTAAAGTCTCTTCCTTAAGCTGGTAAACCGCTGAACCACGTTGAGCGAAGGTGCCGATCTCTGGACCGAAACGAAGAGAGCCGCTCCGAAAATTACCCGGCTTTCTTTTGTCCGTTGCGGGTTTCGAAATCAAGCGCTACCGGCTGCTGCGCCTGGTGCGGATGCTTCGGTCCACGATAGACCTGGAGTTTAGTCGCCATCTGGCGGCCCATTTTGGTCTTGGGCAGCATACCTTCTACTGCTTCTTCAACGATCTTTTCGGGACGCCGTTCCAGCAGGCGGACAAACGACTCCTCGCGCAAGCCGCCGGGGAAACCGGTGTAGCGGCGATACAGCTTCTGGCTTGCCTTGAGGCCGGTGAGGACGATCTTCTCGGCATTGACAACGATGACATGGTCGCCCATGTCGATATAAGGGGTGTATTTGGGGCTGCGCTTGCCCGCAAGGATGCTGGCGACTTCGGTCGCGAGACGTCCCAGGGTCTTACCGGATGCGTCGACAAGGAACCACTTGCGTGTGATCTCTTTCGCGCTTGGAATATAGGTCGACATCGTATTGGTTCTCTTGTCTTTCCAAAACGTTCCTTGATAGAACGTTTTTGCTCAACCTGCACTGAACAGCTACTAAAATCCGAACTCAGCTCTATGAATCAAGCCTACCTGCCGCCTTCGGCGTTCCAGGAAACGCTTGCCAGATTGCGGAAAACGAACCGCAATCTACGCTTCATGGTCATCCACTGTCGATCGCTTGAGTCACACAGGAAATGCTGATGAAGGTTCGGCCATTACGACCAGCCCGTGTGCCCTCCACCCGCACCCAAATTTCGGGGCACAGGAGGGCAAACGCAGCTCTGCGCAAGGATTACAGAATAGCGCATTGATTTTACGGAGTCAATGCCGGGCGTGGCTTCGGGGGCGATCGCAGAATTTGCAGGCGGCATGGCTATGAAGGAACAGGCGCCCAGCGCACTCTGTAAAAAAGCGGAAGAGCCCGTCGAAACATTCTGTACCGGAATTGCCTATTCAGAACAACTACGAGGCAGGATCGCCGTAGGAGGCAGGATCGCCGGCGTCCATGACATTGGTCGCGGTATTGGTAGCTGTTTCTCTCCTATCTGAAGAGAAAACCAGGCGCCGGCGATGCTGGGCATACTCTTCGATGACCGACTGAGGAAGAGGTGGATTGATGCCGGCCCGACCCTGCCGCACCATGGCATACATTCTGTCGCTCAGCGCCCGATCAGGCTCCTCCTGCCACAGGCAGACGATCCAGATGAGGAGGGACCCGTGATAGAGGAACCGCAGCCACCATCCAGCCTCCGGCAGGGCCCGAATGCCAAGCATTATGACGACGCCTTCCACCACGAACTTGCCGAAAAGATAGAGGGCAAGTCCATAAACAATGGCCTGGGCATGCACGCGCGCCTTGATGCCGAAGAAAAAGGTGAGCCAGAGGACCATCAGCAGCAACCCTCCCACGCCTACCGTCGACACTTCTCCTATACGCAGGACGATCCGAGCCGGCCAGAAAGGAGTGATTTTGCTCGAAAAGACCACGCAGGAGATGCACATGACCACAATGACGACAAAGGCTGCCCAGTAGCTCCGAATTTCGTCATAAAGCGGGAGGCCAAGGTGTCGTTCGATCAGAATACGGGCCACTTCCCAGATGACAAGTACACGCAGGATCGAATCGACTACTTCAAATGTGTAATAGGTATAGAAGTTAGCAAGGGGCAGCCGGCGAAGGGAAAACAACACCATCGTCTGCAGGACATCCTGTCCGATGAGAAGCGTGAACCATGGAATGGTGCGATACCTCTTCTTATAAAGAAGCACCAGGAACAATGTAAAGGTCAGGGCAAAGCCCGAAATCCAGAGAACCATACTCCAGTAGCCCACTTGCATGTTTCTGCCTCGCGCCTGCCCTCTTTCGAACGACTGGCGCCTACTGTAAACCTCGCCTCTCTGTTACCGAGGGAGTTGCTGACGAATGGCCCAACTCCGTACACTCACTGGACTGTTTGCGCACCAAGAGCGCTAACAGTCGGGCCCGAGCGGGAGGGTTGGAAGAGGAATGGGCGGCAACGGATCGACCGGGCTCTCGGGCTTCGGTTGGCCGGGATGTGTTAAAGGGTTGATGGCGAACGCGGACGAGGGTAGGAGCACCACTACCAAGGCAACAACGCAAAGCAGATTCATCATGATCGCCTCCGCATTCCGTGTCAGTCCTGCCCGGCTTGCTCCTTGCCCATGGCTGCTCGGGACCGGCGACGCTAAGGAGTTGACTGTTCAGGGATGAGCGGATGCTTACGTTGTAACCATAGGAAAAACTTGGGGGATGGGACATACCTCGATGGTTGCAGGTAGCGGATGGGCGGATGGCCAGGGGCGGGTAGTAAGGAGGGCGTCGGTGAGATAGCGGATACGAGGAAGCGTCGGCAAAGTGCGAGCAAGAACAAAGGGTCGGCAGATGCCGACCCTTTATTCCTGCCTCTTAAATCTGAAACCTATTGCTCAAGCCCATATACCTACTGTGCGGCTACGACTTTGCCTCTGCGGAACAGTTCCCCCACCGTGTGAACGAAGCGCTGCGCGGAAGCAGGCGTTGGTACGCCGCCGCTCAGAATCTTCTGGTAAGGAATATCACCGCCGTAATAGGCGCGAGTGTCATCCTGATTCTGGTTGACGACGTCGCCGGTCAGATCGATGCCGGCAAAAAGCCCTTTGCTGCGGGAGTAGGTAAGGAACTCAGTATTAGCCAGGACGTCGGTCGACGCCTGCGAGTCACGTCCCACCGGGCCGGCAGCGGCGGCGATATCTCCGCCGAGCTTGACCTTGCTTTTCAACATGTCATCCATGCTCTTGTGGTTAATGCCGACCAGTACGAGGTCGGTTGACTGGGCACCCGCCTGCAGGCCGAAGCTCGCGCCTGTGAGCTGCACGAAGACAGGTGCACTCCAGCCATGGCCGGTGCGGCAGGTTGCCAGACCCTGGCCATACTGCGCGCCTACCAGGAAGGCACCTTTTTTGAAGCCGGGAACGACTGCGACGCACGTCGCCTTGGCAGCAATATTAAGAGGAATTCCCTTGTCAGGAGTCGCCATCAATGCGTGGAGAACAGCGTGGGCTGCGACAATGCGCTGGTCAAGCTTTGCCTTGTCTGTGTCCGCGGCGCCGGCTCCAGCCGTCACACTCAAAGCGCCAAATGCGATCAAAGCACCAGCAATAAGTTTTCTCATAAGCTCCTCGATTCCGTTCGTCACTCTCTGCATGTGAGGAATACGGTAAACAGGAGCTATGAGGCTGAAAATGCAGGCAAGGTTGGCCGGTGCTTCGCAGTTGCACAGAATGCCGGTACCTTGCGGCGGACGGATTGACCATGAACGTCTTTTCCATTGAAGGACTGACGCATGCGACCGGGGTTCCAATTTGCCGTGCTTTGCCTACAAGCTTTGCCGACCAGCCTTTTGCTTTAGAACGACAGCACACAGCCATGGGCGAGGCCACTTGAAGCTGGCTCCAGTGCTAATGCTGTTGTCAGCGACCTTGCCGGCGCGAACCGACGTGCGCCGTCCGCCGGATCACTCGTTGAGGCTGGCAGGGGTCGCAGAGGCGCTTGCGGAAGCTTCGCGGTATCGTAAGTCGGCCCATGCAGATCGTTATTCCATAGACCTGGAATGAGGTATTTACCGGTGCCTTCGGTGATGAATATGTTTTCCGGTAATTACCCATTTTGGCGGACACTGAAACATGGCAGGCTGACGATGGTATGCGCATGGTGGAAAATTCCTCCTGCGCACGGAAGTTTTGGAGGACATGGGCCTGTTGAGAGGGCGGGTGTCTGGGCCACTTCCACTAAACTCGGGCTATATGGCCAGTGTTCCCGTCCGTCTCGAACCCGCTCAGTCATCGTCGTCAAAGGTGAGGAAATACCCGCCGGGCCCCACGCTGATCGGACGCATCCTCAATGGCCGCATTTTCCGGCAGAACGCTATCGACTACATGCAGGCATGCAGGGAGGAGTATGGCGACCTGGTGCACTACATGGCGGCGACGCGGCATGTGTATCAGATTAACCATCCTGACCTGATCGCTGACTATTTTCTGAAGGACGCCACGAAGCATCATCGCGGCATCGTGATGCAGCGCGCGAAGACGGTGCTTGGTGAAGGCCTGTTGACCAGCGAAGAGCCTCTGCACATGCGCCAGAGACGGCTCGCGCAGCCGGCCTTTCACCGCAAACGCATTGCCGCCTATGGTGAAGTGATTGGCAGCTATGCCGAGCGGATGACCGGCAGCTGGCAGAGTGGGATGACCATCGACCTGCATGGCCAGATGCTGGAGCTGGCATTGCTGATCGTCGGCAAATGCCTGTTTGATGTGGATGTGCAGGCAGATGTGAAGAAGGTCGAAACCGCGGTCAATGCTTTCATGAGCTTTCTGCCACTGGCGCTGTTACCTTTTTCGGAGCAGCTGCAGAAGTCGCCGCTGCCGGTGATGCGGCGCATCCGGGCGGGGCAGGCGGAACTGGATGCGCTGATCTACCGGATGATCCGTGAGCGACGGGCTTCGCCGGGTGATCGGGGCGACCTGTTGTCGATGCTGCTTGAATCCGTCGACACGGAAGGCGACCAGGGCAGCGGCATGGTGGCCGGCGGAACGATGACCGACCAGCAGGTGCATGACGAGTGTACGACTGTGCTGCTCGCCGGCCATGAAACGACGGCGAATGCGCTCAGCTTTGCGTTGTGGCTGCTTGGCCGGCATCCTGAGATCCAAGAGCGGTTACATATGGAATGTGCAGCTGTTCTTCAAGGTCGCACGCCGGTCGCCGATGACTATTCGAAGCTTGCCTATGCGGAGATGGTGTTCGCCGAGACGATGCGTTTGTACCCGCCGGTGTGGGTCACGGCGCGGACGTGCGCTGTGCCGTATGACATTGCCGGTTATCGCATCCCGGTGGGCGCGATCCTGCTGGCGCCGCAGATCTGCGTGCATCGCGATGAACGTTTTTATGATGATCCGTTGAAGTTTGACCCGGAACGATTTACGGCCGAGAAGAAGGCCGGACGGCCGCGCTTCGCCTACTTCCCTTTTGCTGCGGGCTCGCGCCAGTGCATTGCCGAGGGGTTGGCGTGGATGGAAGGGGTGCTGGTGCTGGCGGCCCTCGCGCAGCAATGGAAGCTCCGACCAACTGCCGATGCGAAGGCAGAGATCGCGGTACAGCCGGCTATTTCGCTGCGCCCGAAGGCGGGCGTACCAATGATCGTGGAGCGGCGGTAGAGCTTTTTTCGACTTTATTTATCCTTTGGTACTCTCTACCAAAGTTGTATGAACAACTGGCGTTCGAGACATTCCGCCTTTCGCTGTTTGCGCATTAGATAACCTTCAGCAACGAGGACCCGCTCTTCGCGTGCCGTGCGTGCAAAGCATTTCCGCATGGTTGGCGCGATGAGTATCGCCGGTCTGTTGCCGAGGAGTACTCATGCTCATTGCCAGTTCTCCATCGCGTCATCTTTTTATCAGCCTTGCTGCTGCCCTGGTTGTCGTCCCGCTCTCGTTCGCGACCTTCAGCCGTGCCGATACACCGGTCGTCAAGACGGCTGCACCGGCATTCGGACCAGCGACCACGGAACAGGAGATTGACCAGAAGCTCGAGGGCAAATTCCTGTTTCTGCGCGGCTTCTATCTCGATGACAAGCTCGAGTTTGATGCCGATGGCAAAGTTGTCGGAGCTCCGCAGAAGGGTTCGTTCACGCTCTCGGCCCTCGAAGTGAAGAAGGTCAAAGCCACCAAGCACTCGATTGTGATTGAAGCGGACCGCATCGGCCTGCACTTCTTCGGCGGCCTGCCGTATGAAGATGACAGCAAGCCGTTCGAGCGCATCAAGGTATCAAAGAAGCCTGTCGAGATTACGATTGACCGCCTGGTGATTGAGCCGGAGAAGAAAAAGAAGAAGAAAGAGCTGGAGAAGGAACAGGCAGCGCTGGCTGCCAGAAACCCTAAGGCTCCGCCTGCATCGACCACGCCAAATGAAACCTCGGGCGTGGCGAATCCACCGGACGTGACATTCGATGCGCCTGCTCCTTCGAGTGTGGACGTGCATGCGAAGGCGACGGCCGTCACGCAGGCAAATATACCGGCCGAGCCGCCTCACCCGCTGCCGAAGGACAGCTGGATCCGTCTGTCGAAGGTACTCAACGACATCTTCGCGCCGAACCTCGATGCCTCTGTTATCGCAACGCTGCCGGATTACTGGCAGGTGTACTTTGCGACCAAGGCGGGCAATACGCAGGTGGCGCGCATCGAGAATTCAGTGCTGCATCCGGGCAGCGGTGTGGTATCGCCAAGGTTGCTAAGCAGTCTTGATCCTGCTTCGAATGACTATGCGCAGAAAGCGAACATTGCCGGTATGACGCTGTTGTCAACCGTCGTCGGATCGTCAGGCGATCCGGGTCATGTGATCATCGTACGGCCTATCGGTTTTGGCCTGGATGAAGAAGCAGTGAAGGCAGTCGAGCGCGCGAAGTTTCGTCCCGGTCTGCGCAACGGCCAGCCGGTACCGGTGGCTGTGAATCTTGAAGTGACCTTCCGGATCTATTCAAACGCGACGCGTCCGCAGCCGGGAGCACCGGTGCCGTCAAAGCCGGCCCAGGCAGCGCCGCCGGCTAACCCTGCTTCGCCGCAATCCGGGAAGGGGAATGGCAAGGAACTGGCGGTGGTCTCTCCGCAATAAGCGCCGACTTGCACCCAACATAGTCGATGTTGTCAGGCGTCATGATGTGGGCGTTATCATGTGGGCGTGAGCCAACATTTCATTTCTCTGATACGGCGCGGGGCGACCACAGATATCGCCGAGCTCGTCAAAGAAGAACCGCTGATTGCGCAGAGCCGGGACGCCCAGGGGGTCTCGGCTTTGCTTTGGGCGGTGTACAGCGGGCAGACAGTGATCCGGGATTTTCTGCTCTCCGGCCTCGAAACGATTGATGTGCACGAGGCCAGTGCAGTGGGCGACGCGGCACGGCTAAATGCGCTACTCACTGCGGACCCTTCGCTGGTAAATTCCCTCTCAAGCGATGGCTGGACACCGCTGCACCTGGCGGCTGCCTTTGGTGGACCGGAGGCCGTGGCGCTGCTGCTGTCGCATGGTGCGGATGTGCACGCGGTAGCGAAGTCCCCGATGCGCAACCAGCCGCTGCACGCTGCGCTTTCGTTGAGCAACAGTATGGAGACAATCGACCTGCTTCTCAAACATGGCGCGCCAGTGAACGAGAGACAGGCAGGAGGGTATACGCCCTTGCACCAGGGTGCGTCTGCCGGTAAGACTGCGGCCGTCGAGAGGCTGCTTACCGGCGGTGCGGATGCCTCTTTACGCTGCGACCAGGGGAAGACTGCGGCTGACTATGCAGAAGCCAAGGGGCATACGGAGCTGGCGGAAATTCTACGACGTGCTGCTTCATGAAGCGACGCACGTTGCCTGCGGACGCGGCGCGAAGCGTTCGGTCGCTCAAACCCGGATGGTCGGCTGACCTGGGGATTTGCGCTTAACGCGCTTGAAGACAAGAAGACAAGCGCAGGAATGATCGAGAGATCCGCGAGTCGTTGGTGCAGTGCCAGAAGCTGCATGGCGATCAAGTCTCCTACTCTCCGGGATATTTGCCGGCCTGACTGATGCTTGAGACGGAGAAGAAGCAGGTCCTTCGACTTCGCTGCGCTACGCTCAGGATGAAAAAGTAGGTGACTGGCTCAGGACGTCGTGCCTGCATCAAGCGTTGGCTGATTATTCGTATGCGAGAGCGTCGATGGGGTCTTTCAACGCTGCCTTGATCGCGGGATAAAACGCCCCAAGGATTGCTCCGCCGACTGCCAGCGCGAGCGTCTTGAGGATCCACGCATGCTCGAGCGGGAACGGGAGCGTGGGATGGGTCGCGTTGAGGTAAGCTTTTATGCCGAAGGTCATGGCGACCCCGAGCAGACCGCCAACTACCGCGATCAGGGCCGTCTCGCGGAGGACTGCATCGACAATGTAAAGCTTGCTGGCGCCAAGCGATTTAAGAATGCCGATTTCGCGCGTACGCTCCATGATGGCCGTGTACATCGATTGAAAGATGGCGATGAACCCGACGATGACGGCGATACTGATGACGGCGGTGAGCGCCGGCTCGAAGCCGGGCAGGTGCGCGGGCGTCATCAGGGTGAGCCACTCGGCGAGCGTCTGAACCTGGTATTGCTGGAGGCCGGGCGTGGCCTTGATTTCCTGACGGATCAATTCTTCATTCTTCAAATCGTCGCTGCGGATGTAGAACATGGATGCGTTATTTTCAGCGCCCATCAACTTACCCAGCGTGCGGATCTGCATGAATTTGCGGCCGCCCTTGCCGTGCTCAACGATGCCGCAGATACGGAAATCGTTATTGAGCAACTTTACGGTCTCGCCCAGGTGGTGGCCACCTTCCGAGCGCGCGTAGTAATCGTCGACGATGAGGTCAAAGGGCTGTTGAAAGGGTGTGCCTTCGATGAACTTGAAAGGCTTGAGCGCGTTGAAGCTTGCAAAGTCAATGCCGTAGAGAGTCTCAACGGAGCCGCCCATATTGAAGTCGGCGATGACGGGGGCTGCCACCGCAACGTGCGGCATCCTGGCGAGCACATCGGCCACCTTTGCCGGTACCGGCGCCCCTCCAACTCCTGCGATGAAGCTGCCGTTTGCCGGGCGCACATACATGTCCGCACCAATGCCGCTGGTCGAGGCGCGGGTGCCATTCAACTGGCCCATCATGATGGCGACGATGGCGAGGATCATGACGACCTCGATTGCAATCGCAAAAACACCGATAAACGCCCTGAGGGGGCGATGCAGCAGGTTGCCGACAACTAGCTTGTTCACTCCGCGAGTGTATCGCAATGGCGTGCAGAGCGGTTCTTTACGCCGGTTAAAGGTGACGCGGTTGTCAAGCAAAAAGTACCACTGCAGGTACACTGCCCCGAAAGTTGTGCTGCAATCTTTGGAATTCGGCGTAACTTAGTAATCAGTTTGTGTGAGCAATTGCAGTGACGTTGGTGCGCATTCCGGGGCAAACGTGCAGGCATCAGCACGATGTATGAGGAAGCAGGGGAAGTAGCCAGAAAGAGCGGGCAGGCGCGAACACTCGGGTAGTCCATTATGGTTAACTTTGGCGAAGCAATTCGGAAGGAACGCGAAAGTCGGGGCATTGCGCTGGATACCGTCGTAAGCGCGACCAAGATCAGCCTGCGTCACCTGCATGCTGTTGAATCTGATAGTTTTGACCAGCTGCCGGGTGGCTTGTTCAACAAAAATATCGTCCGTAATTATGCGCGCACCCTAGGTCTGGATGAAGAAGAGTGGGTTGAGCGGTTTATGATGGCGAGTCGGCAACCCGGTCAGCTGGACGAAAATGATCTGAACTGGACGGCCTTCGCCAAGAATGTCGGTCGATCGCGGGGTAAGGACCTGAACCGTTCAGACAGCGTGATGCGCTGGGCCGGGGTCGCTGTCCTGCTGCTGTTCCTGGGCGGACTCAGCTGGTTTGTCTGGGATTATGTCCATCACAAGAACCTGGTCGGCACCCGGAGCGTGCAAACGGACACGCTGGCGCTTCGACGCTGATTCTTGGCCAGGCTGATTTT
>CAZZXL010000148.1:0-13237 GCA_964658035.1 uncultured Acetobacteraceae bacterium | reverse complement strand
CGCAAGATTAAAGGAGACGGTGACCGATGGAAACAGCCCCGTGTGATTGACGGTAAGCGGCGTCGTTCCGGAATGATCTTTTGTGAACGCCGCGAGAGGCACAACGCCCTTGGTGGAAGTATGGAAATAAATAGAGTTGAAACCTGCCGGTGTCTGCAGGTATTGTGGCGCAATTTCCATCACCACGTAGTACTGGTTCAGCTGCGTATAGATGAGCGAAACTTCCTGCTGGCCAAAAGCCCCGTACAAAGTAGAGTCGATGGAGGAAGGCGTCAGCCCCAAACGCGCGGCGGTATTCCGGTCATATTCAAGCTGCTCGTCAAGGCCGCCATTCTGCTGGTCAGAGTTCACATCCTGGAAGCCCGGCAGCGTCTTCATCTCTCGCAGCAGAATCGGGCCCCAGGTGGACAGATCCTCGATGTTATCCGACTGAATGGTGTATTGGTAAAGAGCGTTGCCGCCGCGGCCGCCGATACGCAGATCCTGTGCTGCCTGCAGAAACGCTGAAGCTACCGGCAGATGATTGAGTTTGGGGCGCAGCCGGTTGATCACCTCCATCGCTCCAACCTTGCGCACATTCAGCGGTTTGAGCGCGATGTAGATAAAGCCGCCATTCGCCTGGCCGCCGCCGGTATAAGCATTTACATTGGCCACCGCGGGGTCATGAACAATTACGTTGACCAGCTGGCGCACGGAATTATCCATCGCCGGGAAGGACGCGTCCTGCGGGCCCTGTACACCGCCGACCAGCGCGCCTGTATCCTGCTGAGGGAAAAAACCCTTCGGAATCTTGATCACCAGCACCACGTTCAGCGCGACAGTCAGAAGAAGCACGATGAGCATCAGCGCCGTGTTATCAAGCGCCCACAGGAGTGAGTGCCGATAGAAACGCAGCAGCCAGTCGAAGCTATTCTCGCTCGCGCGGTAGAGGAAGTTATGCTTCTTGCTATGGTCTTCCGGCTTCAATAAATGTGCGCACATCATCGGCGTTGTGGTGAGCGAAATGACCATGGATACAACGATTGCTGTTGAAAGGGTGACGGCAAACTCGCGAAAGAGCCGGCCGACAATGCCACCCATCAACAGGATAGGGATGAAAACGGCAATGAGGGACATGCTGATCGAGAAGACGGTGAAGCCGATCTCTTTTGCGCCTTTCATTGCCGCAGCAACCGGGTCCATACCCTTTTCCAGGTAACGGGAAATATTCTCCATCACGACAATTGCGTCATCGACGACAAAGCCGGTCGAGATGGTCAATGCCATCAACGACAGGTTATCCAGGCTGTAGCCCATCAGATACATCACGGCGAAGGTGCCGATCAGCGATACCGGAACAGCGACTGCCGGGATAAAGGTCGCCCGGCCATTGCGCAGGAAAATGAAGACGACCAGGATGACCAGGACAATCGAAAGAATAAGCGAGCGCTCCACATCATCTACGGAAGCGCGGATCGTGGTGGTCCTGTCAAGGACTATGGTGCTATCAATGCCCTGCGGAATGGACGCCTCAATTGAAGGCAGTTCAGCCTTGATACGCTCATTCGTTTGAATGATGTTGGCGCCGGGCTGCCTGAAAATAATGACGGTGACAGAAGGAATGCCGTTGAGGTACCCGGCGGTGCGCACGTTCTGCACGCCATCCGTCACATTCGCTATGTCCTGCAGACGAATGGCAGCGCCATGATAGTAGCCGACGACCAGCGGCTTGTACTGATCGGCTTTCGATATCTGGTCGTTGGTAATGATGTCAGATGTGGTGCTGCCATTGGTGATCTGGCCGCGCGCCAGGTCGGAATTCTGCAGACCGAGCATGGACTGAACATCCGTCAGCCCAAGGCCAAAGCTGTTCAGCTTGGTTGGATCGACATCGACGCGCACCGAAGGCAGCGAACTTCCACCAACTCCTACCTGACCCACGCCCTGGATCTGGGACAACTTCTGCTCCATGATGGTCGAAGCCGCGTCATACAGTGCACCCTTATCCAGCTTCTTGGATGTGAGGCCAAGAATCATGATCGGCGCATCGGCAGGATTTACTTTGCGGTACGTCGGATTGCCAGGAAGGTTTGCAGGCAGATAGCTGCGCGCCGCATTGATTGCTGCTTCGACGTCGCGGGCAGCGCCGTCGATGTTACGACTCAAATCGAACTGCAGGGTAACCGTGGTGCTCCCGAGCGAACTGGCCGACGTCATCTCGGTAACCCCGGCAATGTGTCCAAACTGCCTTTCAAGTGGCGTGGCTACTGAGGACGCCATGATATTCGCACTTGCGCCGGAGAGACCCGCGTTCACACTGATCGTCGGAAAATCCACTTGTGGCAGTGGTGACACTGGCAGCACTGTATAGCCCACAGCGCCGGCAATCGCGATCGCAATTGTGAGCAGGGTGGTCGCGACGGGTCTGTGGATGAACGGCGCAGAAAGGTTCATGCGCTTTGCGCTCCCGCAGGCGCCTGCGTCGGGGGTGGCACCTTCGGCAAGTTGGGATTATTCTCTGGCTTCGAAAAACGTTGCGCGAAACGGTCGAAGAAAATGTAGATCACGGGCGTCGTGTAAAGCGTGAGCACCTGGCTCAGCAGCAGGCCGCCAACCATGGCGATACCCAGCGGCCGACGAAGTTCGGAGCCGATGCCGGTACCAAACGCCAGTGGCAGGCCGCCAAGAAGTGCAGCCATGGTGGTCATCATGATCGGCCGGAAACGCAGCAGGCACGCCTGGTAAATTGCGTCAGTCGAGTTCATGCCATGCACACGCTCCGCTTCAAGCGCAAAGTCGACCATCATGATGCCATTCTTTTTCACGATGCCGATGAGGAGGATGATGCCGATAATTGCCACCACACTCAGGTCCTGTCCACAGATGATCAACGAAAGCAGCGCGCCTACTCCGGCTGATGGCAGAGTTGAGAGAATAGTGATCGGGTGAATAAAGCTTTCGTACAAAACACCCAGCACGATATACACCGTGACCAGCGCAGCCAGGATCAGCAGGGCTTCGTTCGACAGAGAGTTTCTGAAGGAAGCGGCTGTACCTTGAAAATCTGCCTGCACGCTCAGCGGCATGTTCAGGTTCTTCTGGATCTTCTCGATGGCTGTAATCGCGTCGCCAAGTGCTGCACGTGGACCAAGATTAAACGACACTGTTACAGAAGGGAACTGGCCCTGGTGGGTAATTGAGAGCGGCTCAGTAGTCTGTTCCAGTTGCGTGAAGGCGCTGAGCGGAACACGGTTGCTGATTTGAGAGCTTGTGCCTCCCGTAGACGCCGTTGCTGCAGAGCCCGAGCCTGGCTGCGTGGTCGCAAGTGCATTGGAGGAGGGTGTCAGGGCACCGCTGGAGGGCGTGTAAAGTGCCGCCGTCGTTGTCGCGTTGGAACCGGCAGATGCGGAACCGGATGCTGCATACGAAGTAGAAGCGCCTGCACCTGTCGCTCCGGAAGACGCATTGGACTGCACATACAAACTCTGCAATTTACTGGGATCATTCTGGAACGCGGGCTGCGTTTCGAGGATGACATGATACTGATTCAACTGCGTGTAGAGCGTGTTGATCTGCCGTTGACCATAAGCGTCGTAGAGGGTGTTATCGATGGTGGAAGGCGTGATGCCGAGTCGCGATGCGGAAACACGATCGATGTTCATCATGATCGCATTGCCGCCATTCTGCTGATCGGTCGCCACATCTTCCAGTTGAGGAAGCTGCTTCAACTTATCTACAAACTTTGCTGTCCACTGGTTCAGTTCGTTGATGTCCGGGTCTTCAAGGGTGTACTGATATTGCGTCCGGCTGACACGATCGTCGACGCTGATATTCTGCACCGGCTGCATGAACAACTGAATACCTTGCACATCCGCAAGCTTCCTTTGGAGTCGCCGGATGACGTCGGAGGCGCTCAGGTCCCGCTTGTCCAGAGGCTTCAGGTTTATCGAGAAGCGTCCGCTATTCAGTGTCGTATTGGTGCCATCTGCGCCGATGAAGGAAGAAAGACTCTCGACTGCCGGGTCTTTCAGGATGACCTCAGCCAGCTGCTGTTGCTTATCTTCCATGGCCTGAAAGGAAACATTTGGCGGCGCCTGCGAGATACCCTGGATGACGCCCGTATCCTGCACCGGGAAAAATCCTTTTGGAATGATGATGTAGAGCAGGATGGTCAGCACGAGTGTGGCCAGCGCCACAACCAGCGTCAAGCCTTGAAACTCCAGTACAAACTTGAGCGTCCGGCCATAGAAGGCGATCATGCGCTCAAAAACACGCTCGGATGACTGGTAGAAGCGTCCCTGCTGTGCCTTCGGATCGTGTTTGAGGATACGGGAGCACATCATCGGCGTCAGCGTGAGTGAAACAACCGCCGAAAGAATAATGGTTACAGCCAGCGTGACAGCGAACTCGCGGAAAAGCCGGCCGACAACGTCACCCATGAACAGCAGCGGGATCAGCACTGCGATCAGCGAGACAGTCAACGAGACAATGGTGAAGCCGATCTGCTCCGCGCCCTTAAGCGCCGCAACCATCGGCGCTTCCCCTTCTTCGAGGTAGCGCGAGATGTTTTCGATCATGACGATCGCGTCATCCACGACGAAGCCGGTAGAGATGGTGAGCGCCATGAGCGACAGGTTGTCGAGGCTATAGCCAAGGGCGTACATGACCCCGAATGTGCCCACCAGGGACAGGGGTACAGCGACGCTCGGGATGATGGTCGCGTACACGTTGCGCAGGAAGATGAAGATGACCATCACGACCAAGGCGATGGTCAGCATCAATTCGAACTCAACGTCAGACACAGAAGCCTGGATGTCTGTCGTGAGATCAGTAAGGGTGGTGACCTGGATGCCTGCCGGCAGGTTCGCTTCCAACTGCGGCAGCAGAAGCTTGATCGCCTTGACGACACTGATGGTGTTGGCGCCAGGCTGCCGCTGCACATTGAGGATGACAGCCGGCGTTTTGTTCATCCATGCGGCCAGCCTGGTATTCTCGACACCGTCTACAACATTCGCCACATCCTTCAGGAGTACCGGCGAACCATTGCTGTAAGCAATGACGATGCCACGATAGTCATTGCTTACCGTCAGCTGATCGTTCGCATCAATCTGGTAATCCTGTCGCGGCCCGTCGAAGTTGCCCTTGGCCGTGTTGACGCTGGTCTGAGTCAGCGCCGTGCGCACGGCTTCGAGGTTGATGCCATAGGACGCAAGTGCAGTCGGATTCACCTGGATACGCACAGCCGGTTTCTGGCCGCCGCTGATCGACACCAGCCCGACGCCGCTCAACTGCGAAAGCTTCGGTGCGAGACGGGTGTCTACCAGGTCTTCCACCTGGGAAAGTGGCACACTGCTGGACGTAATCGCCATCGTCAGCACGGGAGCGTCCGCTGGATTTGTCTTGCTGTAGACCGGCGGGGAAGGCAGCAGTGAAGGCAGGAAGCTTTGCGCAGCATTAATGCCGGACTGCACTTCTTCTTCCGCGACGTCAATATTCAGACTTAGGTTGAACTGCAGCACGATGACCGATGCGCCGCCTGAACTGGTTGAGGTCATCTGGCTTAAACCCTGCAGTTCGCCAAACTGACGCTCCAGGGGGGCAGTAACTGTAGTCGCAACGACATCTGGACTGGCACCCGGATAGAACGTGAGCACCTGGATGGTTGGATAATCGACTTCCGGCAAGGCAGACACCGGCAACTGCAGAAAGGCAACGATCCCGACCAACAGGATCGCCGCCATGAGCAGCGAGGTAGCAACCGGCCGCAGGATGAATGGGCGGGACGGACTCACGGGGCTGTGCTTTCCGTCGTTGTGCCAGGTAGCGGCTGCTTCGAGATATTTATCTTGGATCCGTCCTGCAGCTTCTCAAAGCTGCTGTTTGCCAGAACTTCGCCGGGATTGATACCGGTTACGGAAGTGGTCAGACCGTCCGCAACACCCGGCTTGACATTGGTCATCTTGGTTTTGCCGTCCTGCACCACGAATACATAGGCCTGGTTGCCGTTGTGCTGCACAGCGGAAAGAGGGACAAGCGTGGCATTGCGCAACGTGCGAACCAGCAGCTTCGTATTGACGAACTGGTTAGGGAATAATGAGTTGTTCGTGTTCGAGAAGGTGGCGCGCAGTTTAACCGTTCCGGTCGCTGTATCAATCTGGTTGTCGACGGATGAAAGCGTCCCCGTGGCCAGGCGTGTCTGATCAGAGCGATCGTAGGCTTCGACTGGAAGGCGCGCTCCATGGCGCAGTTCAGCCTGAACTTCACCGAGGTTGTCTTCCGGAATTGTGAAGATGATCGTAATGGGCTGCATCTGCGTAATGACTGCAAGCACGGTCGTGCTGCCCGACGTCACTACATTGCCGGGATCAACCAGCCGGAGACCGACCCGGCCTGAAATAGGCGCGAAAATATTGCAGAAGCCGACCTGCACCTTGTCATAAGCGACGGTGCCTTCGTCATTCTTTACGGTTCCCTGGTCCTGCAGGACGACCTTTTCCTGGTCTTCGAGCGTCTGCCGCGGGATGGCATTGCGTGTCCATGCATCCTGGTAGCGCTTTAAATCCATCTGGGCCTGCGCCAGCAGATTCTGGTCGCGTTCAAGAGCACCCTCGGCCGTCATCAGGTTGGCCTGGTACTGCCGAGGGTCAATCTGGATCAATGACTGACCCTTCCGCACAACCTGGCCTTCTTTATAATTCACCTGCGTAATCAAACCCGTCACCTGGGCCGTCAATGAGTCCGTAAAAACAGGTGTGACTGTCCCGATGGCACTCAGATAAACGCCGATGTCCCCCCTCGTGGCGGTCACGACGGTTGCGGTCACCGGACCACCCATACCGCGCCTGCCCCCGCCCCCGCCTTCTTCCGGAGCTGCTGCCTGCTTGTGGAGCACGAACCAGAAAAGCAGGCCGAAGGCAGCAAGCAGCACTAACCACACAATGGCCCTCACCCAGGGCGAGCGGTGCGTCTTTTCATGCGGGGCTGGGAGCTGGTGGTCAGGGCCAATAGGTTGCGCAGGAGGTTGTGGGTGCACGATATCTTCTTGCATCAGATGCGTAGCTGTTCAGCGGGCAGTACCGGGGTTCCGTCACCGGTCAGACGGCTGAGGCTGCTCCTCCAGGTCAAGGGTTTGAAGTTCAATTTGCGGCTCGACCCATCCTATACAAGCCTGGTGACGGGTTGCAGTCTCGGCGGTCCGATATCAGCGAAGCAACCGTCTGCCGAAAAAGTGCTGGCGACCGGCCTCGGATTTCGGGCCTTCCACGTGAAGACGGGAGGACGCCGCATTTGGTTGCAAGCGGCAAGGCTTGAACGGCGCCTTTCTGTTAGAAATGTAAGCACTTGCAACGAAAAGTGAAGGAAGTTGGAGTCTCCCAAAATGCCTTTTCCGTGTCGATCGCTGCTCGGCCTTTTACTCCTCGGCGCCCCTGTCCTCTCTTTGCCTGCGCAGCAGACCGCTCCCAGCCAGATGCGCGCGCCTGCTACCCCACTGGTTACACATGATCCCTACTTCAGCGTCTGGTCGATGGCAGACCACCTCACCGACAGGGATACCCGCCACTGGACCGGCAAGCCGCAGTCTCTCAACGGCCTTATCCGGATCGACGGCAAGACGTACCGGTTTCTGGGCGATGACGATAGAGACCTGCCTGCCCTGAAAGAGACCAGCCGCAGCCTTACACCCACCCGCACTACCGTTACTATGGCCGACGCCGGCGTCCAGCTCACGGTGACCTTCCTCGATCCCGATCTGCCGAACAACCTGGTACTGATCTCCCGTCCAGTCACGTATGTTGACTGGGCCGTCAAATCGATCGACGGCCAGCCGCACCAGGTAACGCTTTACATGGACGCCTCCGGCATGCTGGCGACGAACGACCGGACACAGACTGTCATTGCCTCCCGTGCTTCGATCAAGGGGCTTGACCTGCTGCGCATTGGAACGCAGGAGCAGCCGATCCTCAAGAAGTATGGGGACGATCTTCGCATCGATTGGGGATATTTCTATTTCGCCGTGCCAAAAGGGCAGGGAGAAGCACACCTGGCTGCCGGCAACGAAACGTATCGTGACAGTTTCGCCGAGAAGGGGACCATCCCTGATGAAGATGACCTGGGCGCCGCAGGACCGCCGCAAAATCGCTACCCCGCACCCCCGCTGCTGAGCGTGGTATTGCCGCTCGGCCCGGTCAGCGCCACGGAAGTGCATCGTCACATTCTGCTGGCGTATGACGACATCTATTCGGTCGAGTACATGCACCAGCAGTTGCTTCCCTACTGGCGGACAAAGTATGCCTCTTTCAGCAACATGCTTGCGTCGGCTGAGGAGCAGTACCCCGAACTTCAGAAAAAGTCTGCAGCACTGGACGAAAAGCTGACAGCAGACCTGACAAAAGTCGGCGGCCGCGAGTACGCCGATATTGCCATCCTCGCCTACCGCCAGGCATTTGCCGCCCACAAACTGGTGGAGGATGCCGATGGCGCGCCGTTCTTTATGCCGAAGGAAAACTTCAGCAATGGCTCCATCTCGACTGTGGACGTCATCTACCCGTCCGCGCCGATGTTCCTGCTGCTCAATCCGACGCTGGCCGAAGCCCAGTTGCTGCCAGTAATGCTGTATGCCGGAACACCTCACTGGAAGTTCCCCTTTGCGCCGCATGATCTCGGCGTCTACCCGCTGGCCAATGGACAACAGTATGGCGGCGGCGAAGAAACCGAAGTCGACCAGATGCCGGTAGAAGAATCAGGCGACATCATCCTGCTGATGGCAGCCATCGCTCGTGCAGAAGGTAATGCCGAGTTCGCCAAACGCTTTTGGCCAACGCTGACAAAGTGGGCGGATTATCTGTCTTCGAAAGGACTCGACCCCGAGAACCAGCTGAGCACGGACGACTTCGCCGGCCATCTTGCCCACAATGCGAACCTATCCATGAAGGCCATCGAAGCGATCGGCGCTTATGGACAACTGGCGAAGCAGCTTGGCCACACGGATGAAGCCAGGAAGTATCGTTCAATGGCCGAGGAGATGGCGAAGAAGTGGGGGCCCATGGCCGCTGACGGGGACCACTACAAACTCGCCTTTGACAAACCCGGCACGTGGAGCCAGAAATATAACCTGGTATGGGACACAATCCTCGGACTTGACCTTTTCCTGGCATCAATTCGCAAAGAAGAAGTTGCGTTCTACAAGACGAAGCTGAACGCCTATGGCCTGCCTCTCGATAACCGCGAAACCTACACCAAGCTTGACTGGACCATCTGGACCGCTGGCCTTACCGACAATAAGCAGGACTTTGAAACCCTCGTGCATCCCGTGTGGAAGTATCTGGATGAAACGCCCGATCGTGTTCCCATGAATGACTGGTACGACACCATGACGGCAAAGGTGATCGGCTTCCAGGCGCGATCGGTCGTAGGCGGCGTGTATATCCCTATGCTGGCTGATCAGGCCATGTGGAAGCAGTGGGTGGAAGCGAGCAAGTAGAGCACCGGGCGAGCGGGAGGAGAAGCAGCAGGTCCGTTACGCGAAGTCGAAACGGACCTGCTTGTTCCAGCCAGTCTAAGTAATCGCCTACTTCGGCGAAACAACGATCACGGCGAAGCTTCCGGGTTCCGCCTTGGGCCAGCCACGTGGATTATCCGGGGTCGGCGCAGGCCTCGGCCCCATCACGGCAGAAGCCAGATAGACCCTGCCCGTTTTCACGTCGAGCGCCATCGTCCGCGCGCTCTTCTGTGTCGGTACGGTTTCGACCACGGTGTATTTGTCCGGTGAATCCTCATGCACCACGGTCAGCGTGCCGTCTTCGCCGTTCGAGGAAAAGATCAGCTTCTTCTCAGCATCGAACCCCGCCGCATCCGGCCCGTCGCCGATGGGAACAGTAGCAACGTTCTTCCCGGTGTCTGCATCGAGTACGTTCATCTTTTTTTCGTCGCAAACCGAATATAAGCGGCGTGAAGACTTATCCATCGCCAGCCCGGACGGAGATTGGCAATTCAGCGGCCAGGTTGCCGTTGCTGTCTTGCTCGCCGCATCCAGGCGCACGATCTGATTCTTGTCCTCAATGTTTACGAAAACAGTTCCTTTGCCGTCAGCAGCAGGAAACTCCGGCTTGCCAGGCAGATCGATGGTCGCCACTACCTTGTTCGTTGTCGTGTCGATGACGGTTGCATTTTTGCTGCGACCATTAAACGCCCATACCGTCTTGGTGACTGGCTCATAAGCGATCCCGTCCGGATTTGTACCGGCAGGGATGGACATCACTTTCGCATAGGTATGCCGGTCGAACACGACGACAGCATTCGCGCCCCCGTCGCTGATATAGCCATATTTATCAATCGCATCGAGCGCGACGCCGTGCGTACCCTTCAGGTCGCCGATCACGTTGACGGTCTTCCCGGTCTCCGTATTGATGACCGTCACCTGGGCGCCCTGGGTCACATAGAGGGTGTGTGCCGGAGCGTCAACCAACGCATAATCCCAGCGGGGATTGCCCTCGAGCTTCCAGTGATCGGTCACATGGTAGCTCTGCGCCATGGCCGGCAGCGCGTTAAGAGTGAGACAAAGGCTGCCGGCTGCAGCTGCAGCGCGGATCAAGGAAGTAAGCTTAGGAGCAGACATGGAATCTCCGGTGCGGAACGATCGCGTTCAACTACAGACATCAACATCGCAGGTCTGCCTTAAGCGAAGATGAATACGGTTGCCAGTTCACGAGCGACGTCTTCTCAACCGGAAATGGAATGCTCTGCAACTACCGGCGGCTGATTGCCGGTGACTAATCCGAACTCCCCCTCCCATTGCGCCACCACGACGCTCGCCAGGCAGTTGCCGATCACGTTGATCGAGGTGCGGCCCATGTCCATCAGCGCGTCAATGCCGAGCAAAAGTGCAATGGGCTCCAAAGGAAGATCGAAGCTGGAAGCGGTCGCCATCAGCACGACGATTCCCGCACGAGGGACCCCGGCTACACCTTTGCTGGTGAGCATCAAGGAAGCCATCATGGCCAGCTGTCGTCCCCAGCCCATGTGGATGCCGCCCGCCTGCGCCACGAAAACCGACGCCAGCGAAAGATAGAGCGCTGAACCCGTCAGGTTAAAGCTGTACCCGGCCGGCAGGACAAAACCGGCGATCTGCGCCGGTACACCCAGTTGTTCCATACGCTCGAGCGCCAGCGGCAGTGCGGCTTCTGATGTACTGGTGGCAAACGCAATCGTAGCCGGCTCAGCAACGGCTTGCGCAAACCGGCGGATGGGTACGCGCGCGATCCACGCGGCCGGCAGCAGTCCCACCAGGATGAACACGATGAGAGCCAAGTAGAGCGTCAACAGCAATTTGCCCAGGCTGACCATCGAGCCGATTCCTGCCTGCGCGACGGTGTAGGCGAGCGCCGCGCCGACCGCAATCGGCGCCGTATACATAACAAGATGAGTGAACTGAAACATGGTCCTGGTCAGCGACTCAATGACGGACAGGAGCGGCTGACGGGCCTGCGCGGTAAGTCTTCCCATGGCCAGTCCAAAAATGACCGCGAACACGGCAACCTGCAGCAACTGGTTTTCAGCGATCGCTTTGGCCAGGTTTTCCGGAACCACATGCAGCAGGAACTGGTCCCAGGTCTGCATGGTTGCAGCAGGAGCCACAGCAGATGCCTGCGCAAGCTTGCCGACGAGGCCGGCGCCTGCATGGCTGATATTGATGGCCAGCAGCCCAACCGCCAGCGCGACCGTCGTCGAAATCTCGAAGTAAACGAGAGACTTCAACCCGATACGCCCCACATCGCGCGAACTGCCATGCGCGGCAATGCCGCTGATGAGCGTGCCCAGGATCAGCGGCGCAACGATGGTGCGGATGAGCCGTAGAAAAATGTCACTGCAGACCCGCAGGTGCAGGGCAAATGCAGGGGCATCGAGGCCAAGCTCCACTCCAGCAAGCATGGACCAGAGGATCCAGGCACTCAGCGATCGTTGCCTCGCCGTGCACCAGGCAAGCAGGGCCACGCCGGCAATTCGTAGAGAAAGCGGAGTTGCAAAGCTACCAGCGTGAAACAGCGCGAACGCCACCCCCATGCCATAGAGCAGGAGGCCACCCGAAAGCAGCAAGTTCGATCTTCTCTGCTGTTCCTGTGCCATACCCCTCCGCGGCGACCTGCGTGTGCCAGCTAACCGTTGGCGTTGCTTCCGCCTCTACACTAACAAGAACCTATGCCAGCCATCGCTTACCTTGAATGCTCGCGCTGCCATGCGCACGTCTCCGCTGCCACGCCACAAACTGTCTGCCCTGTTTGCCCTAGAGGTCCCGGCCTGCCGCCACCGGGAACGCTCTACGTCCGCTATGATTTGTCACCCTTGCAAGGTACCAATCCGCGGGAGGTTATTGGCAACGCAGCAACTGCCTCTACGTGGCCCGGCATGTGGCGATATCGCGATGTACTGCCGGATGTACCCCCAGTCACCCTCGGCGAAGGCTGGACGCCAATGCTGCGCAGCAAGCGCTATGCCAATGTGTATCTCAAAGAGGAAGGCGCAAACCCGACCGGCGCCTTTAAAGCGCGTGGCCTGGCCCTGGCGGTCACCATGGCCAAACACTACGGCTTGAAGAAGCTGGCCGTCCCCTCTGCCGGCAATGCTGCCGGGGCGCTCGCGGCTTACGCTGCAGCCGCCGACATTGAAGCCAATATCTTCATGCCAAAAGATGTACCCTTTGCCAACTATGTAGAGGCCACGGCCTATGGCGCGAATGTAACGCTCGTGGACGGCCTCATCTCCGACTGCGCCCGCATGGTCGCCGAACAGTCAGCGAGCCGGGGATGGTTTGATGTCTCCACCTTGAAAGAACCCTTTCGAGTGGAGGGCAAGAAAACCATGGGCTACGAACTGGTTGAGCAGCTTGACTGGGAGTATCCCGATGCCGTTTTCTACCCGACTGGCGGCGGCGTAGGTTTGATTGGTATGTGGAAGGCTTTCGCCGAACTCGAAGAACTTGGCTGGGTGAATTACGGAAAAAGCCCGGGCAAACGGCCGAAGATGATCGCCGTGCAATCGGACGGCTGTGCGCCGGTCGCGAAAGCCTTTGAAGAAGGCGCGGCAGCCAGCCAGATGTGGCAGAATGCAGCGACCTTCGCCTCCGGCCTGCGCGTCCCCAAGCCCTATGGCGACGCCATCATGCTGGAGATTCTGCGCGAATCGGAGGGCGTCGCGCTGGCTTTCAGTGATGAGGTCATCCTGGCATCACTGCTGGACTGGGCGAGGAACGAAGGCATTTTCC
>CAZZXL010000147.1:0-13465 GCA_964658035.1 uncultured Acetobacteraceae bacterium | reverse complement strand
AGCACGGCCGTCTGCACGTCGGCGCTGATCTTCGTGGCGCCCGCCGCCGGCTCGCTCACCTTCGTCAGCAATGCCGCAGCGGCCAAGCTTTTTCTGAAAGAACGCGTAGACACCCGGCGCTGGATCGCTGCTATCCTCGTCTGCTGCGGCGTGGTGTTATTGAAACATTAGGTAGCGCCTCGGATTGCGCTTCGACAAAAGAGACAGAGCTGTCTCCTGCTCCTGCTTTTACGACGGCCCTGCAGGCTAACTCCACTCGCTCTGCGCTTCCCCAGACAACGCACGATCCAGGTAGGTCGCAGCACTGATGAAGGCAAGATGCGTCAGCGCCTGCGGAAAATTCCCCAGGTGCTGGCCGCTCGGACTCAGCTCTTCCGCATACAAACCCACATGATTCGCAAACGCCATCATCTTTTCAAACAGCAGCCGCGCCTTGTCTACCTGGTGCGCCCGGGCCAGGCATTCGATATACCAGAATGAGCAAGCCGTGAAGCCACCCTCATTTCCCAGCAGCCCCTCAAGCTTTGGTTCGTTGCGATAACGGTCGACCAGCGTATCAATGGTCAGTGCCTTTTCAATCGCCTTGAGGGTCGTTAGAAACTGTTGATCGGTGGCACTGCAGAAACGTACCAGCGGCATCAGCAGCGCCGAAGCGTCGAGCTCTTCGCTGCCTTTGGACTGTACAAAGGCGCCCAGCTTTTCGCTCCAGAAATGATCGTAGATGTCCTCGACAATCGCATCACGTGCTTCTTCCATCCATCCAAACGGACCAGGGAGCGAGCGCTTCTGTCCGAGGCGGATCGCCCGGTCAAACGCTACCCAGCACATCAACCGGGAATGCAGAAAGTCTTTCCGGCCGCCGCGCACCTCCCAGATCCCTTCATCCGGCCGGTTCCAGTTCTTGGCCAGCCAGCGCAGTACATCCTTCATCGCTACCCAGCCCTTGTGAGAGATGGCATTGCCATACTTGTTCGACAGGTAAATCGCGTCGAACATCTCTCCATAGATATCAAGCTGCAGCTGGCAATAGGCCGCATTGCCGATCCGTACCGGCCTTGAGTCGCGGTAGCCGCGCAAGTGAGTGAGCTCATCCTCGGGCACCTGCTGTCTTCCGTCGAGGGCATACAGCACCTGCAGAGGTCCTTCTCCTGATTCAAATTCGAAACGTTCCCGCAGCCAGTTGCGAAAATCGTCCGCCTCCTGCGTAAAACCAAGACGCATGAAGGCGTACAAAGTAAATGCCGAATCGCGCAGCCAGGTGTAGCGATAATCCCAGTTGCGATCGCCGCCAATTGTTTCAGGTAATCCGAAAGTCGGCGCAGCAATCACCGAGCCTTCCTTCTGACTGGTCATCAACTTCAGCACCAGGGCGGAGCGGTTCACCATCTCGCGCCATCGCCCCTTGTACTTCGATTTGTGCAACCACTCCCGCCAGAAAGAGGCCGTCGCCGTGCAGCAGTTTTCCACTTCTTTCGGTTCAAGAGGCTGCACCGGCTGGTCCGGATCGTAAGAACCAAAAATAAAATATGCTGCCTCTCCGGCAGACAGCGTGAACGCAGCGATGACACCATCGTCCCTTAGCTTGAGTGGCACGCTCGCCTGCAAGAGGAGCTCACCCTGCGTCTTGTTTTCCGGCTTGAACGCCACGGATCGGTCTTCATCCAGCAACTTTGCTTCGTGCGGCGTGCGGGCATAATCAAAGCGCGGAAAGCAATCCATCTGGAAGCTGACCTTCCCGCTCATCACCTTCACCATTCGAACAATCTGGTTCTTGCCGCCGTTTTCCGTGACCGGCATAAAGTCAGTCACTTCGGCCAGGCCACTCTCCGACAGAAAACGCGTCAACACAATATTGGTGTCGGGCACGTAAAGCTGCTTGGTATGCGGATCATCCAGTTGCGGGCGGACGCAGAAATAGCCGCCCTTCGCGGGATCGAGCAGCGCCAGGAAAATTGAAGGAGAGTCAAACTGCGGATAGCAGAAAAAATCGATCGAGCCTTCTTTGCCGACAAGTGCCAGCGACTTCATGTTGCCGATCGCTGCGTAATTTTCAATTGCCTTGTATTCCATCGCTACCTCGCCTTGCATTTCGATGCGGTACAGGCAGCCGACGGTCGCGCATCATCAACATGTTCAGCACAACAAAGAAAGGGACAAAACTATCGAGGGAAGAAGCGCATCAGCCCGGTAGGCGCCAGGTCGTCGCACAAAAATCGCTGCGCGTTTGCCGTGGATGCAGTCAGCGCTTCGGCGGCCAGGTACCCACTGCGCGCCGCGCCCTCCATCGTGGAAGGCCAGTCCGTCGCCGTCCAATCTCCTGCAAGAAAAACTCCGGACCAGGGGCTGGTTTGTCCGGGCCTGTTGGCATCCATCCCCGGCATCACGGAGAAGGTTGCGCGTGCTTCCTTCAAGACACCGGACTTCACCAGCCTGGCCTTGCGTGACGCGGGAAAAAACATGGCAAGCTCATCCAGGGCCAGCTGAACCAGTTCGGCTCGCCCAGCCGGCAGCAGTTCGCGCGAACCACCAATGACCAGCTCAATGTAGCTGCCACGCTCTACCGGCCAGTCGCGTATCTTCGATTTATGAAACAGCCACTGATACTTTACGTCAAGCAGTGCAGCATGATGCAGGTCGGTGAATGGCTCTTCAAACCACAGGTGCGTCGTGATGTATGGTGAGGTCACAAACTGTTCTAGTCTCGAGCCCAGCAAGCCGGATTCGACGGTCGACGGAAGCTTCGGCAGCAGCCCCTGCATCTGGTCAACTGAAACCGCCAGCACCACGGCATCAGCCTCAAAACTCTTCGCTGCTGACGCGACCGACCAGCGGCCGTCATCAAGCCGCACCATGCCGTCAACACTCAACCGTCCATGAACGGCACTCCCCTTCTCAACCAGGTGCGCGGCCGCATGACCATAGAGTTCGCCGAGTGGGATTCTCGGGATGCCGAGCCTACTGCCACTGCTCGTCTTGAGAAACAATTCGCGGAAGACCTTGGCCGCATAGCGCAGCGAACAGTTTGCCATGGTGTCGTTTAGGGTGACGATCAGCGTCGGCTCCCAGAAGTGTCGGACCGCTCGTTCTGTCTGTCCCGACCGGGCAAGCCAACTGGCCACGCTCTCACTGTCGTCGGCGGGCATGCCGTGCAGGAAATCTGCCATGCCGCGGGCAATCGCCAGTTTGTCACGCGCATCGAGCATCTTCGCCCGCAGAAAACTGGCTGATGCATGCAGCGGTGCCGGCAGCGATGAAGGCATTATGTCACTCAACCTTCCGCCAGGCTCAAGAAATGAGATCGTGTTATACCAGCGAATGCATTCGCTCGCATGTACACGCTCCAGCAGGTTGACCAGGTTGGTGCAGCATCCCAGCAAGACATGCTGGCAATCAACCACTTGGTGCAGAGCAGGATGCTCGTAGGAGGAGGCCCGCCCGCCCACAAAGGGTTTCCGATCTAACACGGTTACGTGATAGCCAGAGTCGCTCAGCGCGGTCGCAGCGGCCAAGCCTGCTACGCCTGCTCCGACGACGATTACATCTTCGATCGGCCGAGTCTTTCCGAAAACCTCAATCAAGCCGGTTTTCTCGCGACGTGCTTCCAGAAGGCCACGCGGTACCACGCCACCTTCAGTATTCCCTGCACCAGGATGAAGACCTTCTCAAAGGCCGGCACACTGAGGCGTTCAGAAAACACATCGTAATCCGCCCCTTCGATGCGCAGCAGCAGCCGATGATAAATGGTCACCAGTACCCACAACGCGGGCCGGCTGTCAGGCTCGATCAACAGCAACAGCTTTTCGGCAGACTTGTAAAAGTCTTCTGCGTGTTGCGCCGTTTCTGCGAGCAGCGCCTTGTGATGCTGCTGCAGCTTCGCGCCGCGGCTGAGTGCAGCCAGTTGCTCAACCGACACGTCATAGCGCGCAAGTTGATCGAGCGGCAAATAGATGCGGCCGCGCTCCGCATCCTCTTTCACATCGCGCAGAATATTCGTCAACTGGAAAGCGATGCCGGTCTGCTCGGCAAGCTTCTCAGCCTGCGCATCCTTGTAGCCAAAAATGCGGATGCAGACCAGCCCCACCACCGACGCCACCAGGTAGCAATACCGATAGAGCTCGGCGAAGGTCTGGTATGTATCGTAGAAGCCGGCGGGCCTGACCGGGGTGTCGAGGTCCATGGCAGTGCCGGCAACTAATTGATCCAGCAGCTGTGACGATATGCCGAACCTCTCGCGGGCGTCAAGAAGCGCAGGAAAGACGATGTCACTTGCAGCCTCTCCACGCTCGGCCCGGTGCCATTCTTCCAGCCACTCTGCCAGTTCTTCGCGCCGTTGTGCATGCGGCTTCGACTCGTCGTCAGACAGGTCGTCGGCCTTACGCATAAAGGCATAGACCGCACACATCGCGTCGGATTTGTGCTTAGGCAAGGCGACAAACGAGTAGTAGAAATTCCTGGCTTCCCGCTTGGCGATTTCACGACAGGCGGCGTACGACTCCTCGATGCTGACGTCCACCGGCACCGGTGGCACCGCCTGCTTGAGCGGATGCTCCTGCGTTTCGCTGCTCACGCCTTTGTCCCCGCGCCCAGGGTCATTCCAGGCACGAACTTGGTCACAAGCGCGCGCATCATCAGCGCTGCTTTACGGCCCTTTGACAACACCGGACGGCTGCTCAATACATCGTAATTCTGCTTTTCGATAGCGGCCAGAATCGCAAGCCCGCCACGCGAAAACAAATCAAGATCGAGCGCCAGTGCATTGTCCACCATCTTCAAGAGCGGCATACCCTGTGCAAAAAGATCGCGCGCCCATGCCACTTCATTCTTCATCAATGCGCGAAAGTTTTCATTCGCGATGCCGGCAGCAATATCAGTTTCGTCCACACCATGACGGCGCATATCTTCCTGCGGCAGGTAGACGCGGCCTTTCTTCCAATCGAGAGAAACATCCTGCCAGAAATTGGCCAGTTGCAGCGCCGTGCAGGTGTGATCAGACAACACGAAGCGCTCGGCATCCCGATAGCCGCAGGCGTACAGCACCAGGCGGCCGACCGGGTTGGCTGAATTCCGGCAGTACGCGAGAAGCTCGTCACGCGTCTCATAGCAGGTGACGAGCTGGTCCTGGCGGAAGGCAACCAGCAGGTCTGCAAAGGGTTCCTTCGGAATGTCGCAACCGTAAATCGTCTCTGCCAGTGCGACAAATACGGGATGATGCGTCACTCCCGCATAGCAGTCATCCAGCTGCCGTCCCCAGAATTCAAGCAGGGCTAGCGACTGCTGCGTGTCGCCGACCTCATCCCCGAGGTCATCAGCAATCCGGCAATAGGCATAAATACTGTTGAAATGCGGCCGCAGCCGCTGGGGAAGAAACCACGACGCTACCGTAAAGTTCTCGTAGTGGGATTCGGTCAGCTCTTTGCAGTAGGCACGGGCTTCTTCGAGCGACGGCGTCTTCGCAGGCATGCGGTAGGAAGCAGGGAGCGCCTGCCATCCCGCATCGATCAGCTGCTCATTGACGATCGTTGTCGCTGCCATCATTGTCCCGTCCGCCTACTGCGCTTCGATCATGATTTTCATCGAATCCGCCCTGGGATGCGAAGCAAATTCGATCGCTTCTGCTGCCTGTCCCAACGGGAAGCGATGCGATACCAGTGTGGTTAGATCATAGCCGTTCCGATACCCCTCGAACGCCAGCCGCACACCTTCATCCTGCACATCGACGGATGCACTGTACGAGCCGAGCAGCGTTTTCTCATCCACGCACACGGCCGCGGGATCAATGGTCGCCGCTCCCCGCTGCGTCTGCGCAAAAAGCAGCACCCTGCCCCCTGGACGCGCCGCATCCATCGCCGTCTTGATCAATGCATCGCCGCCCACTGCGAGGATCACCGCATCCGCGCCGCGCCCTTGGCTCGCTGCATGCGCAGCGGCGACTACATCTTCACGCGAAGCATCAATCGCGTGCTTCAAGCCGAAGCCGGCAGCAATTTTGTGGCGCTCTGCATACAGGTCTGAGGTCAACACTTTCGCCCCGGAGCGCAGCGCGAGCGAAGCCAGCAGGATCCCGATCGGTCCCTGGCCGATGACCAATACCGTTTCATCCGCAGCAAGCTGCAGGTTCAGAATGGCCTTGAGGCAGGTATTCAGCGGCTCAATGAAAGCCGCCTGCTCAAACGGGACATCGCCAGGGATCTTTACTACGCCGCGCTCGACAATCCAATCCATTACCCGCACGTACTCCGCGTAGCCGCCGCCCGATGGCTCAAACCCCGCCGTGCAGCCTACCTTCTTATAGACGGAGCATTGCGCGAAAGTTTTCTTCCGGCAGTAGTAGCAGCAGCCGCAAGGAATGTGATGGAAGACCATCACGCGCTCACCAACCTTGAAGTCCTGCACACCTGCGCCGACTGCCGCCACCGTCCCGGCAGTCTCGTGGCCGAAAATACGCGGGGCCGCATGCGAACCCGTATGGACCTTCTTCAGGTCAGTCCCGCAAATACCGCAGGTCGCTACGCGGATGAGCAGTTCGCCGGCGCCAATCGCCGGCACCGGCACCGTCTCCAGGCGCACGTCATTCACGCCGCGATAGACAGCGGCCTGCATGGTCGCAGGAATCCCGTGGAGGCCAACCTGTTCGTCAAACCCTTTGCCGATCGTTTGCATATGTAAGCCCATGCAGCAGCGTCTTCACCCCGGCAGCCAGGGCTAGCGCACCGCTGCTGCTGTTTTTGCCCATCTTTGAAAGGGCCGGCCAATACCTGGGCCGCGCCACCACGCTGGCGACAAAGGCCGCAGTCCTGAATTCGCCCGCCCGCGTCACGTAAGGATTCATATCCGGCAAGACTTCGTCCGCTTCATCTGATACTGCCTTGATGCAGTAGAACGGAATGTCCTGCACCCGCGCGAAACGGGCGACCGTCGCAGCTTCCATATCGACCAGCAGCGCGGCGTAATTCTCCCGGAGCGGGCGCTTATCAGCCCTGGCTGCAATGCGCCTGGTCGTCACCAGCCGAATTTCTGCCGGCCCATGCTGGGGGGAAGCCGTTCGGTAGCGCTCACCCGTTGCAGCATCGATCACTTCATGTACAGTGTGCGCCAGGGCGGGCTTCATGTCGCAGGCAAGCGCTCCTGCCCATCCTGTCGAGACGATCGCCGCAAGTGGCCCGTTGGCAAGGGCAAGCTGGCACGCACGAGCGGCAGGCTCACGACCTATACCGCAATGCAAGGCGACCAGTTCAACATCGTCGATCTGCGTCCGGTACAGTCTCCTGCCGTCACTCTCGACCGTCTCCCAACCCTGCACCAGGGGTTTCAATTCGCCCGCCATGGCCGCGATCACAGCTACGCGTTTGACTGTCGGGGTCATGACGCGGGCGCATATCCGTGCGCCCGAAACCACGCAATTGCCGAACGGAGAGCCTGGTAGACCGGCAGCACTTTGAAACCGATTTCCCTCTCCGCTTTAGCTGAAGATGCGTACATTTTCTTTTTTCCCATGCGCACTGATTCGACCGTCGCACGCGGTTCCTTACCCAGGATGCGGCCCTTCAGTGTCTCGTCAAAATACGCAAAGGCCATCGCCACGGCATGCGGTACTTTGATCGTGGGTGACGGAAGACCGGTGATCGCAGACATTTTATCCAGGATCTGTTTCAACGTCAGGTTCTCGCCCCCCAGGATATACCGCTCCCCCGGCCGACCCTCTTCCGTGGCTGCCACATGCATGCGCGCCACTTCTTCCACGTCTACCAGGTTCAGGCCGGTATCCATGTACGCCGGGAAACGCTTGTTCAGGAAATCCACGATGATCTGCCCGGTCGGCGTCGGCTTCAGATCATTTGAACCAATGGGGCTGGTCGGGTTCAGGATCATCACCTGCTGGCCGTTCGCAGCAGCGCTCAGCGCCTCAAGCTCGGCCAGGTACTTCGACCGCTTATAGTGGCCGATCATCTCTGCCAGGGATACCGCTGTTTGTTCATCCACAATGGTGCCGTCGCTTTTGAACCCCATGGTCGCCACGCTTGAGGTGTAGACTACGCGGCGGACCTTTTCTTCGCGCGCAATCCGCAGCAGGTCACGCGTACCGTTCACATTGGCAGCAAGCATGGCGTTCGGATCGCGCACCCAGAGCCGGTAATCCGCGGCAACATGCGCCACGATTTCGCAGCCCGCGATGGCCGTGCGCAGACTTTCAGGCTCGCGAAGGTCTCCGGTAACCATCTCGGCCGTCAATCCTTCAAGATTGTCCAGGCGGCTGCTCTTGCGCACCAGGAGACGCAACTCCGCCCCTGCCGTAACGAAGTGGCGCGCCACATGGCCGCCGACAAACCCGGTCGATCCGGTAAGAAAAACCTTCATGTCCTGCCTTGTTGATTATCTTAATGGAGGAAAAAGCCGAGCCGGGATTGGCAGGCAAACGCAATTTACCCAAGGATGGAAATCATTGACGGCCGTTCTGCGACGCATCGGCAGAGACACACTCAGCCCACCGCCGGCCGGCACAAGCAGCCGATAAAGCAAAGTACCTGAAGGTGTAGAGGGAAGATACGATGATCGCTCACCTTTTCGCCAACAAAAGGCCAACTCGTATCCAGCCAGAAACACCATCGCATCAGGTAATTTGCTCTGATTAATCGAGGGCTTCGGCGTCGATCCCGATATTGGTTTCGCCTGCTGCCTTCTTTTCCCAGTACTTCTTCATCCAGGCTTCGAAACTCTTACCGGCAGCAGTATCGCGGCCACTAAACTTCAGCCCGGAAATCTCGCTGTAAGGGATGGTGAGCTTGGTACGCTCTTTCACTGGAATGACACGTACGGCCGAATCTTCGAGCGTACTGCCGCTGCGACGATCAAAAATGTAGCCTTCGACCACGCTTCCATCCTTGCGATGAATGGTGACGTCGCCACGATAGTCAAAAGCCTTTTCGAGCGCCTGCCGGATTTCGAGAGGAGAGGCCAGCTCCGGGATCCAGCCTTCGAGGTTCTCATGCTCAAAACCCTCGGCGACTTCCAGGGTATCGGCCTGGGCTTTGGGAATTTCGTGCGCGGTCGTCATACACCAACCGTCTGGTTACGCTCTACCTTCGTTTCCAACTGCACCAGGGGGGAATGCCGCGATTCGATCGGCTGGTTCAGCAGGTCGAGTGCGCCCCGGTCTTCATACTTGTTGAAAAGGGTCGCTTTTACCATGCCCATAAAGCCGCTCAGCGAACCGAAGCCGTGGTTGACAGTAGTGGGTTCATAGCCGCAGCTGACCATGCAATTGGCGCACTTGGGATTGCCGGATTCTGTTCCGTAGTTGTTCCAGTCCGTGGTCGCCAGCAGTTCCTTGTAGCTGTCTGCGTAGCCGTCCTGCAGCAGGTAACAAGGCTTCTGCCAGCCGAAAACGCTGTAGGCAGGCGAACCCCAAGGCGTGCACTGGTAGTCCCGCTTCCCCATCAGGAATTCGAGAAAAAGTGGAGACATGTTGAACTTCCACTCCTTCTTGCGGTTAGACAGAATGGCACGGAATAAACGGCGTGAGCGTGCGCGTCCCATGAAATGCTTCTGATCGGGCGCCTTGTCATAGGTATAGCCAGGCGACAAAACCATGCCTTCAACACCCATCGACATCACCTCATCGAAAAAGGCGCGAACACTGTTCGGATCAGTGCCGTCAAACAATGTGGTGTTTGTCGTTACCCGGAAGCCGCGCTTCAAGGCTTCCTTGATCCCCTCAACCGCCATATCGTAACCGCCCTCGCGGCAGACGGAAAGGTCATGGTGCTCGCGCTGGCCGTCAAGATGAACAGAGAAAGTCAGGTATTTACTCGGCTTGAAGTTTGCGATCTTTTCTTTCAGGAGAAGCGCGTTGGTGCAGAGGTAAATGTACTTCTTCCGCGCCACCAGGCCCTCGACAATCTGCGTGATCTGCGGATGCAGCAGGGGTTCGCCGCCGGGAATGGAGACCATTGGTGCGCCGCACTCATCCACCGCCGCAAAGCATTCTTCCGGCGTCAGCTCCTGCTTCAGAATGTGTGCCGGGTACTGGATCTTGCCACAGCCGGCACATGCCAGGTTGCAGCGGAAGAGCGGCTCCAGCATCAACACCAGCGGATACTTTTCGCGCCCCGACATACGCTGCTTCAGGACGTAGGTTGCTACCGTCCACATCTGCGAGATAGGTACAGCCATTCGCTCTGGTCTCCTGTAAATCTTTCAACTCGTTACAAACCCAAGCTGATTAAATTCGATCAGCCGTTCGTCGATACGTACTCAAGGCCAGTAGCGGGAAGTAATCCCGGTACCCGTGATAGGCCAGGTAGAACACCCGCGGAAAGCCCGTGCCGGTAATGATCGCCTGCCGTGTCGCGCCCTCGCCTGTCGTCTCATCCCAGCTGCCGTCGGTCCTCTGCCGCTCCAGCAGCCAGCGCACTCCCTTGGCAACGGAGTCACTGCGATTGTCGCCGGCTGCCAGCAACCCCAGGATCGCCCACGCCGTTTGCGATGGTGTGCTTTCGCCCACGCCGCGCAGGTTTGGATCGTCATAGCTGCCGCACGTCTCGCCCCATCCGCCGTCGCTGTTCTGTACCATGCGGATCCACTCTGCCGCCTGCTGGATCTGCGGTTCATGGTTCCATACACCAATTGCCTCAAGCCCCCGCAATACCAGGAAGGTGCCGTACAAATAATTGACGCCCCAGCGGCCGAACCAGCTGCCATCTGCTTCCTGTTCACTCCAGATGAACCTGATGGCCTTTTCGACTCGCTTGTCCTTCATGGTGTAACCATAAGTGGCAAGCATTTCGAGGATACGACCAGTGATGTCAACCGTTGGCGGATCGAGCATCGCGTTGTGGTCAGCAAACGGAATGTACTGGAAGATCATCTTCGTGTTGTCTTTATCGAAGCTTGCCCAGCCGCCATTCCGGCACTGCATGGCCATGACCCAGTCAATCGCCCGGCGCGACACGTCATACTGATAACGTTCCCGTGGATTATCTACCTTGTTGAGAGCAAGCAAGACCTGCGCCGAGTCGTCCGTATCGGGATAGAACTCATTATTGTGCTCGAAGTACCAGCCGCCGGGCTCGGCATTGCGGACAGTCACTGCCCAGTCGCCCTTGTGCCGCACTTCCTTCGAGAGCATCCAGTCTACGGCTTTGAGAAGTCTCGGGTCCGTCCTCGAAATGCCGGATTCGCCCAGCGCAAACACTGCCTGTGCTGTATCCCAAACGGGCGAGACGCAGGGCTGCATGCGGAAGGTCGGCACCGGATAATCCGCTGTACCCACCGGTTCATCGATGCCCAGCTTCTCAAATTCGTCAATCGCGCGGATCACCTGCGGATCATCTTTCGAATAGCCAAGGCAAAGCAGCGCGATGATCGCGTTCAACATGGCGGGATAGATCGCGCCCAGCCCGTCGCTCATCTCGAAGCGCTCAAGCATCCACTTCTCGGCCTTCTTCAAGGCCATTCGGCGCAGCGGCCGGATATGCACACGCTCCGCCAGGTGGAAGAATCGATCACACATCAGGAAAAAATTCCGCCAGCTGACCAGCTTCTTGTCCCAGCGCAGGTGGAGGTTCGCATTCTCACGGCCGCCGACAAACAATTCGTCAATGCCGTGTTCCTGCGGGATCTTCTTGAATGGCTTCTTGGCGTAAGCAATGGAAAGCGGCACGAGGATCGCGCGTGACCATGCGGAAATCTCATAGATGTTGAAGTAACACCACTTCGGGAACAGAACAATCTCGGGTGGCACTGCCGGTACCGCGTCGTACTCATACTGCCCGAGTGAACAAAGGTAAATCTTGGTAAATGTGTTGCATTCGACGACCCCGCCATGCGCCAGGATCCACTCCCGCGCCCTCGCCATGGCCGCATGCTCCGGCGACATGCCCATCAGCTTGCCGGCGAAGTAGCACTTGACCGCGAGCGATACGTTACCCGGGCCGCCCGGATAAATGCTCCAGCTGCCGTCTTCCAACTGGTAACGGAAGATCTCATTCAGCGCGCGACCCATCTTCCCGGGGTCGCCTGTGCCCAGCAGGACATGCGCAAAGATATAATCCGCTTCGAGCATGGCGTCTGCTTCCAGTTCGCCGCACCAGAAACCATCCGCTTCCTGCGTGGAAAATATGTGTTCCTGAGAGCGCCCGATCGCCTCGGCGACCTGGTCCAGACCCACATCCAGCCGGCCGAACCTGGGTACTGCGGGTGACTCTCCTGCGTTCACTTGTTTCATCCGAGGGAGTATGCCTTCCATGGTAGAGATAACAGTGTTATGCGAACATGGCCCTCAGCCGGCAATAGAAACAGCCCCGGCAGCCGGTGCAATTGCCCGGACAATCTCAGGAGGCAGCCCGAAGCGCACATTCTCCGGCATCACTTCCACTTCTTCCACACCGTCAAAACCATGCTCCCGCAGGTACTGCACCACTTCCGCCACCAGGACTTCCGGCGCGGAGGCTCCTGCCGTTACCGCTACTGTTTGCACATCGTTCAGCCATTCAGGATCAATCGCCCTGAAATTGTCGATCAGGAACGCCTTTGTGCTTAGATTCTGTGACACCTCAACCAGGCGATTGGAGTTGGAACTATTGTTTGATCCGACGACCAGCACCACGTCAGCATTGTGCGCGACGTTCTTCACGGCAACCTGGCGATTTTCTGTTGCGTAGCAAATGTCCTGTGAATGCGGTCCGACAATGTTCGGGAACTTCTCTTTAAGTGCCTGGATAATGTCGCGGGCTTCATCAAGGCTCAGCGTCGTCTGTGTCAGATACGCAAGCCGATTGGGATCAGGCACCTGCAAGGTCGCCACTTCTTCCGGCGTGGACACGACCTGCGTCACATCCGGCGCCTCACCAAGGGTGCCTTCGATTTCGTCATGATCGCGGTGACCGATCAACACAATCGAGTAACCCAGCTTGGCAAATTTGACCGCCTCCACGTGCACTTTGGTCACCAGCGGACAGGTTGCATCAATCACCCGTAACTGCCTGTCCCTGCTCTGCTGCCGCACTTCTGGTGAAACCCCATGCGCCGAATAAATCACGCGCGCCCCTTCAGGCACATCCTGGATGTCTTCGACGAAGATGGCGCCCTTGCCGGCTAGTTCATTTACCACGAAACTGTTGTGCACAATTTCCTTGCGCACATAGATCGGCGCGCCATAAGCATCAATCGCAATGTTGACGATGTCGATCGCGCGTACCACGCCGGCACAGAAGCCGCGCGGTTTCAGCAGCAGCACACGCTTCTTCACTGCTGTTGAAGGTGCCTCATCCTGCTCAGCGGAACCGAAGGTCGACGTAGACGCCTGGGGGTGAAGAATCGCTAGGTTTGTCACATCATGTAGTATACCGGTTTGAATTGGCGGAGGCTACCAATCCCGGCTGTCGGCATCAGCAAAGCCAAGCCTCGGCCATCCTGGCTGCCCAGTTTTCCGCCTTGACCCGTTGCGCGCAGTGGAGTGCGGAAGCAT
>CAZZXL010000146.1:0-13547 GCA_964658035.1 uncultured Acetobacteraceae bacterium | reverse complement strand
AAAGGTAAACGAGCAGTCAGTACCAGGGCATGATTATTCGGATGATACGAACTGACGGCGATCTCTTCGCCGGCGCCGAAGGTAAGTCCTAAACGGCCCGGCTTACCGGTAGCATCATGCGAGAGCGGAATGCGGCCAATAACGACGCCCGGCGTCATAAAGACAGCTACATCGCCGTCGGTGCTGCCGCCCTTGTAGAAGCTGGTATTGCATTCCACTTCCGGCCACACATGCCATGTTCTGCCCGAACCTGCTTTGTATTGGGCAACGGTGTTCCATGCAATCGTGTGTCCCAGGCCATTCGAGTTCGTGAGGGGCAATGACCCGCCTGCCGTGGACGTGAAATCAATCCTGCCAAAGCCTTTGCCGACAGCGAGGGTCGGCGTCACCACGGCGCAGCAACTGCCATTGCCGTGCTTGCCGGTGGGTACAGTTGCCGCGAAGAATGCGGTGATGATGGCGTTGCCATGCTCCTCATTGCGCGAAAAAATGCGGTACTTCGAGTTGAACGACAAATCACCGAAGCCGTCCTGTTCCCCATTACTGCGGTTGAAGAACGGCGGCACGTTGACCAGGATCTCGATATGCTTCTCCGGGATAAATTCGAGTCCTTTGCTGTTGCCGTAGTTCCATACCGCGTACGCCTTTGGATTGTACTGGTGCACAAAATCTGTACGCAGTTCCTGTTCCAGCCGCGGCGTGACTGTGACGAGAGGTGTTACCCAGTGAGGCTGCTCATTCTGCGTAGCGGTCACGCGGGCCTGGTAGCGCTGGATAAAGGTGTGCGGTGGCGGCATTGTTGCAGCACTGCCCGTCGCAGTCCCGGATGTTTGCGACCCGGCATTTGGAGTTGCCTCTGCACTCGCCTGCTCACTCGAAGACGAGAAGAGGCTAGGCTGGAGCGAAGCGAGATTGGAGTCAGGTGCGGAAGGCGCGGCGGACCGCCCAGCGAGGATATTCTCTGTGCTTTGAAGTGGCTTTGGCAATCTCGTGAGTTCAACGCTGTTCTGAGCATCGGCTGACGAGGCACCGGCGACAGCAAGCAAGGTGAAAGCGATAGCAATGGATCGCGCACTGCGGAAGGTGTAGCTAATCATCGACATTACGCGATTTTAACCGTTAAAGCTGTATCAAATTGACCTGATTGGGAGAGTTTGACAGCTTCAAACAGCAATCACGCGTATCGATGCGACCCTCGAGCCCTGCAGTAGTCCGGGTCAGCCGATGATGTGGTTTGGGAGGTGTCGTTTCAAGCCTGGGGCCGTTCAACTGCCTAGGCGTGTTGATCCGACTACTTTCCGCCAGAAAGTGGTCAATTTGTATCAGCCATGTTTTGCTCAAGATGAAAGGCTGAATGCGCATCACGACTATCGGTATCAGGAGCACGGATTGATGGATGCAAATGCGAGCCAGCAGCTTCCTAGAACGACAATTGTCCAGCAACCCGAAAGTCTCCCGCCCCCTCGACTGCTGCTGGTCGACGACGATGAACTGATCCTGGCTACGCTGAGCATGATCCTGACGCAGAGCGGGTTTAATGTCGTTTCTGCCGGCTCGGTGACGGAGGCACTCCGGCTCATCCTGCATGAAGAATTTGATATCCTGCTGAGCGATCTCCACATGCCCGGGGCGGGCGACGGGTTGACGGTCGTCAGCGCCATGCGCCACGCCAACCCTGCCACCGTGACATTTATATTCAGCGCTTATCCTGAGATGAAAAGAGCTGCTGAGGCTATCCGCCTGCAGGCGGATGAAATTATTGCCAAACCAGTCAACCCGATCCATCTTGTAGGGTCGATCCGAAATCGGCTGGCCCGGGCAAGACCCCCAGTCATCAAGGTGCAGACCGTCGCGAACATCATTGAATCCGAAGCACAGGCGACCATTGACCACTGGCTAAGGCTGGTCGATGCGGAACCGTCTATTCCGCACTGCCTGAATGCAGAGGAACGTTCCGCGCACTTGTCTGAGCTTCTGCGCAACGTGGTCACCCGTCTGCGGCATCCATTACCGCTGGGTTCGAAGGCGCTGGTATCAGAAGCTGCCGAGCACCATGGCCACCTGCGTTTCAGGCAGGGCTATACAGCCGCGATGCTGGTCGAAGAATCGCGCATGCTGCAGGTCAGCATCTTTGAGACGCTACAGGCTAACGTGCAACGACTGAATTTCAGTCTATTGCTCCCCGGAGTGATGTCCATTGCCGATGAAGTTGATTCACAGCTTGCGCAGTCCATGGCAGGCTATGTTGCAGAGACAGCAGCAGCTGGTTAGAGCAAATTACCGGATGCTAGGGTGTTTCTGGCTGATACAGGTGGGCCTTTTCTTGGCAAAAAGGCCGGGATTCATCGTATCTTCGCTCTACCCCTCCAGGCAATTTGCGCCAGGAGGGAGTCTTTCGAATTGCGAAGCACCAGGACAGTCCTGATAAAGCCTACTTGTAGCTGCGCTGGTACATCCCGGTCATGCGATCGTGCCACCCCAGGTGGTCTTCGTCGAACAGGGCATACAAAAAACCGAGGCCAAGCGGTGCGGCTGCCAGTACCAGCGCGAAGATACGTTTGCGCATGGCCGGGCGGGTTGGATTGTCATCGTCAAAGGTGCACAAAGCAATCCGTGCGTAGAGCATTCCCGGAGTAGCGTCGGCGAAGGTGAAGAAGAGAAGCTGGTATGCCAGGTAGAGCGCCGCCAGGAGGCCGATCGCTCCAAAGAGCGCGGACTTGCCCGTCGGCACATGCACTGTGCTGGTCGTGAACACCAGGACAAACAATACGAAGGCAATACCGACGAGGGCGGCGTCAACAATCCCGGCCATCAGGCGGTCAGCGATGCCGGCTACATCCGTAAACGAAGCCTGTTCCACAGCCTGGCTGCGGCTGGCATGACTGTAAGCAGAAGCCATTGCCCCATTGTAGGACGGCCTGAGCGTCTTTGCCGTTACCGCCGTGTGGCTGGCCGCAGCTTTAATGCTTGCGTCCTGGCTGCCATACGGCCGACCGTAATTTTCCTCAGGATAAGCATCCAGGCGGATGGAACTCCACTCGGTGGCTCGCGGCGGCACTTCGTCGCTGGGTGCAACGGCGGAATGCTCCACCTCAAAGATGCGCAACTGCCCTGGCTCTCCGGGGGCAGCATCGCGCAGGGGACCCTCCGCATGGCGCGGCCGGGCCTTCCGCGCAGCTATCAGTTCGCGCGGGAACTCAAGCAGCTTGGCAGGCAGCGGGGTTGCCGGCGTGATCAAGGCTTCCTGGATCGGATCCATGAGCGAGGGCGCGGCAGGCTTGTGACTCTGGCCGGTGGGCGTCGCGGATGCTGGTGCAGCCGCCCCGTAGTGAAAGCCCGAAGCACGATGATCCACTCGCGGTGCCACCTCCGGCCTTCCTGCATGCACCTGTTCGGCTTTCCATGCTCGCGGGTGAACTTCGGCCGACAATACGCCAAGTGTCTCATCCTGCGGGGCGGGCGACTCAGGCGGCGTAGGCAGTTCACGCAGTGCCGGTAGTTCCTGTTCAAGCGCAGCCTGCTCGGAGCCGTTCATTTCGGCGTACATGGCATCAGCCGCTGCCCTTGCATGGTCCGCTGCTGCCTGCGCTGCGACTGCTGCCATCATGGCAGCCCGAACTTCGGAGGCGAGATACTCCTTGTAGCTGGGGGCCTGGGCATAGCGTGCAGCCACGGCAGCCGCGATGCGCGATGCCTTTGCCCGGCTGTCGTCGCTGCTTGCATCGTCCGTTGACAATGCTGTCGAAGGCTGCTGCTGCACTCCCTGGCGACGCGCTCGCGCAGCAGCAATCTTCTCGTTTAACTCCTGCTTCCAGGCCGGTTCTGCATACGGGGCCGGTCCCGTCGTGCCATTCGCGGCTAGCTCTCTCGGAACACTACTCACGCTTGATCCCATCCTCTTAGTCCTGACACGTTCTCTGGCAACGCTGAGTTTCCTTCAGCCATGTTTGCGGGACATTCCACACAAACATGGCTGAAGCCGAAAATGAGGTAGCGGACAAACAGCTCTTCTTGCTCTCGGCGCAGGCAAAGTGGGCGCGGGGAAAGCGGAAGCAGACAAGTTTTTAACACCAGAGCCGCGGTCGCTCGTCAGGCAAAGGCCCCCTGCGTTTGCTATGCTGGGGAAGCCCGCTGATGAGTCTCCGCACCTTTTTGTGTATCACGCTGCTCTGCCTGTGTCACTCGCCGGGTACCCTGCATGCGTTGACCAACCAAGTACCCCAGCAGAGTGCAGCCATCCCTGCGGATCCTGCTCAGTCATCCCCGCAGAATCCGTCAGCATCGGCATCCGACAGCAGTCAGTTGCCGGATGTCCCGCCGGTGGTTGACGCCAATGGCAATCCCATTCCTGAAGCTGTGCCCGTACCGGCATCACCTACCGGTACACCCGTGCACGTGGAAGCCGCGCAGCAGCAGATCAACGGCCACACGTACACCCTGCTTGGCGAAGTGACGGTCCGCTACAAGGAGTACATCCTGCGTGCGGACAAAGTGAACTACAACCAGGACACCGGGGACATGGAAGCAGATGGCCACCTGCAGCTGGAGGGGCCGGGCGACGAAATGATCCAGGCTGACCACGGCACCGTAAATGTGGACGTGGACTCGGCGCGCTTCTACGACGTGATTGGCAGTGTCGGCATGCGCACTGCGGCCACTCGCCGCAACGCAGTGTATACCGGCATCAACCCTTTCATCTTTCAGGGCCGCGTCGTGATCCAGGAGGGACCGCGGAAGTTCAAGATCATCGATGGTTCGATGACATCCTGCCGTCTGCCGAAGCCGGACTGGACCATCACCGCGAGCGAGATATTTGTTGGCGACGGAAAGGCTTACGCCAAGAACGGCGCGTTTCGACTGTTCAATCTGCCAATTGTGTACCTGCCGTATGTTACGCATCCGGTGGGCGAAAGCGAACGGCAGAGTGGACTGCTGGTTCCCGTGTACGAAAACTCGACGATCAAGGGAACAGTTGTCGGCGAGGGCGTTTTCCTGGTTCTTGGCCGCAGTATGGACCTGACCGTCGGGCTGGACTACTGGTCGAAGCGCGGCTGGTCTCCCACTGGCGAATTTCGCTACAAGGGTCGTGATGAAAACTACGCCGACGTGCGCTTTACTGCGCTTGAGGACAAGCTGCACGTCAGCGGAGCAGATGTAGTAGCCAACGGCCGGCGCCAGCTGGATGAGCATACACGCGTCGTGTCCAGTCTCGAATATCTCAGCTCGTACCTCTACCGCAATACGTTTGCCACTAGCTTCGCCGCTTCTGTCGCGTCGCAGGTGGATTCAACGGCTTTTCTCACGCGCAATGAAGACAACGGCAACTCGGAAAGCTTCGACTTTTCCCGCTACAAGAGCTATCAAAGCACTGTGTCGGGCAATGACATTCTCATCTCGCACCAGCCGGAACTCGACTACAACGCTTTTTCCCGCTATCTCGCCAGGACCCCCTTTACCTTGCAATTCGATGGGTCAATCGGCGGCCTGAACCGTCGCGAGCCAGGCGTGGAGGGCGAGGCAAAGTTTGAGACCGCGCAGGAAGTCGGCCGCATCGATGCGCATCCGAGGGTTGCGCTCCCGCTCCACTTTGACGGTTGGAATTTTCGTCCGGAGGTTGGCCTGCGAGAGACCTTCTATTCCAAGAGTCAGTCTCCCGGCCTCGATATTCCGACCTACCGCAACGGGAGCGCGAACCGTGAGGCGCTTGAAGGGGGCTTCGATCTGCGTCCTCCAGTCATGGAGCGCGACTTCAGTACACCTGGACTGGCGCGTTATTTTGGGAGCGAGATGCGCCATGTGATTGCGCCGGAAATTTCGTACAGCTATCGCAATGGCATCGGCAATTTTCCGTCTATCCTGCGCTTCGACGCGACTGACGTCGTCAGCAACACGAACGAACTCAAATTCACGCTCGCGCAACGCTTCTACTTCCGCCGCGCCGGTAGTGCAGTCGCGTCGGCGGGCTCCGCGCCCTCGCCTGCCTGCGAAAACAAGCCGGTGCCGCCGCCGATTACAGGCAGAATCTATCTCCCGTTCGACTATCGCGAATGCGCGACCCCGGCTGACGGCAGCAGCAATGGCACTAATGCGTGGATCAGCTGGGATGTGACAGGTGCCCACTTTTTTGACCAGTCGTTTGGAGGCGCAGTCCAACCTTTTCGCCGCAACCTGCTCGACTCCACCCTCGATCTTTCAGGCATCTCTTTCCTGTTCGCACCACGCGATTACTCGCCGATCATTTCGCGCCTGGCCTTCCACAGCAGCGAGCATGTCACCATCGGTTGGGACGTGGATTACGACACCAAGGCCGGCCACCTGGACAACAGTAATGTCTACACGACGCTACGCAGCGGCAACTACTTCGCCTCCTTTTCAGAAGATCGTCTGAATGCACTGCAATCGCAGAGCAACGCCTTCCTTGCGCAGCCGCCGGCGACTCTTGCAGCACTGGCTGCAGAGGTCAGTCGCCACGAACCCTTAACCTCGTACAGTCAACTCCAGTTTCTGCTCGGGTATGGATACGACATCAAGCCGGGCCTGAGTGCCGGGTTGAACGGCGGCTATGACTTTGTCAACAGTCGTCTGGAATACGGGGGAGCCCAGGCTACGTACAACTGGAACTGCTGCGGCATCACCCTTGAATACCGACGCATCTACGTCGCCGGTTCTTCGCAGGACGAGAACGTCGAGAGCTTCAACTTCACCCTCGCCGGTGTCGGGACCGCCGGCAATACCAATCGCAGTCAGTTGGTGTACTAGCTACTTCCTGCTGCAACTCTGCAAAAACTCGTCTATATTCGCTGCTGTATCCAGCGACACAAATGTGCTGCTTTTTGAGGAGATTCATGCGTCTTGGACCTAAACAGTGGATGCGTCGGGTGCTCGCGACCGTATGCACCTCAGCCCTGAGCATTTCTTTTGTCGCGCCTCCTGCGCTTTCTGCCGCTTCGACCTTGCCGCCGACCAAACCGCTGCACGTCCCGGACTTTAAGTACGAACGCTACACTTTGCCCAACGGCCTGACCGTGCTGCTGCATGAAGACCACCGCCTGCCACTCGTTGCCATCGACCTCTGGTACCACGTCGGGCCGGTGAATGAGACTGCCGGCCGCACCGGCTTCGCTCACCTCTTCGAACACATGATGTTCGAAGGGTCGGAGCACGTCGGCGAAAAGGCACACTTCAAGTACCTTGAAGGCGCCGGCGCAACCGACATCAACGGCACCACGAGCTTCGACCGGACGAACTACTTTGAAACGCTGCCCAGCAACCAGGTCGAAACCGGCCTGTGGCTGGAAAGCGATCGCCTGGGCTTCCTGCTGGAGACCCTCGATCGTGAAAAGCTGACCAATCAGCGCGACGTCGTTCGCAATGAAAGGCGCCAGGGCGAAAACACGCCTTATCGCCTTTCACGCGAAGAGGTCTTCCATCAGCTCTTTCCCAAAACACATCCCTACTACGCCAACGTCATCGGCTCGCATGCCGACATTGAAGCCGCTCGACTGAATGACGTCCGCGACTTTTTCCATCACTACTACACGCCGAATAACGCCAATCTTGCCATTGCCGGGGACTTCAAACCCGCGGAGCTCAAGGCGCTTGTTGAAAAGTACTTCGGCCCCATCAAGCGTGGTCCGGAAGCGCCCCCGGTGAACGTCGACACTCCTGCAATCACGACAGAAAAGAAAGCAACTGTAACAGACACGGTACAACTGCCGCGCGTGACCATGGCATGGCTCACTCCGCCGGCCTTCCAGCCAGGCGATGCCGAAGCTGACCTGATGAGCGAAATCCTGGGCGGCGGAAAGTCGAGTCGCCTCTATCGCAAACTCATCTACGAAAAGCAGATTGCCCAAGCGGTTGAATGCTCTGACTTCAATCTCAAACTCCGTTCCATCTTCTCCTGCAATGTGACGGCGCGTCCGGGGACGACAGCCGAGCAGCTGCAATCGGCCATGGATGAGGAACTGGAAGCCTTTCGCATCAAGGGGCCGACGCAGGCGGAGCTCGATGGTGCGCGCAACCAGACACTCTCCGGTCTAATCAGCGGTCTGCAACGCCTTGGTGGTTTCGGGGGCGTAGCTGACACCATGGACTACTACAACTACTACACCGGCGATCCCGGCTATCTGCCGAAGGACATCAAGCGCTACCAGGCTGTCACCATTGCGTCGATGACGAAGGTGGCGCAAACGACTTTAGGCAACAATCAGCGAGTTGTCGTGACGACGATTCCGGGTAAGAAGGTCGTTGACGACGTACCCCGCAGCCCGGCCGACACGGATGCCAGTGTCAAGCTCACGCCGCCCTATCCGCAGGCATTTGAAGAAGCACAGAACTGGCGTAAACAGGCTCCACCAGCAGGGCCACCTCCTGCTTTGCATCTGCCTGTGCCGTCCGTTTTTTCGCTGCCGAATGGCATGAAGGTCTATCTTGTCGAAGACCACGCCCTGCCCGTCGTGAGTGCTACGGTCGTCACGCGCGCCGGCGGTGAAGCTAATCCTGCAGGCAAGCCCGGTCTTTCGGCCTTCACTGCGCAGTTGCTGACGGAAGGAACGAAAGACCGCTCCGCCACGGAGATCGCTGACCAGGCGGATGAACTTGGGATCAAGCTGACCTCCATCGGCACCATGGATGCCGCGACTGCCGGCATCTCGGGGCTGAGCAACACGACTGACGCATCTTTCAACCTGCTGGCGGATGTCGTGCAGCACCCTGCCTTTTCTCCTGCGGAAGTAGAGCGGGTGCGCAAGCAGCGCCTTACCTCCATCGTGCAGGAAGCCGACCAGCCGACACAGGCCGTGCTGCGTGTCGGTGATAAGGTCCTCTACGGCGACCAGCCTTATGGGTATAGACCCATCGGCACAACAGCATCCGTCAAGGCCATCACGGACAATGAACTTTCAACCTTCTGGCGGCAGCATTATGGGCCTGAAGACTCAGCCCTGGTGATCGCCGGAGATGTGCAATTGAGCGAAGCTCACCGGTTGGCAGAACACTATTTCAGTACCTGGAGCGCTCCCGAATTGGCAACGTCCGTAGCTTTACCGATGGTGCCCAGTGGCTCTTTCGAACGTAAAGTCGTCATTGTCGATCGGCCCGGCTCGCCGCAGACAGTCCTCTACGCTTTCGGTCTTGGTGTCCCGCGCAGCACGCCCGACTATCCTTCCGTCAACGTGATGAATGACATTCTTGGCGGACTCTTCTCCAGTCGCCTCAACATGAACCTGCGCGAGCAGCATGGTTATACCTACGGTGCCGGCTCGCGCTTCAGTTTCTTCCGTTATGGAGGCCCGGTGTTTGCCGGGGCGCAGGTCCGCACCGACGTGACGGCACCGGCGGCGAAAGAACTCTTTGCTGAACTCGGTCGCATCGGTACTGATCCTGCGACGCCGGCTGAATTGAAGCTGGCACGCGACAGCGAACTCCGTTCGCTGCCCGGTCAGTTTGAAACAGTGGCTGAAGTGGATGGACAGGTGCAGGAGATTTTCAACTACAACCTGCCGGCTGACTATTTTGCCGGCCTTCCGGCTGCTTATGAAGCGGTTACGCCTGAGGCCGTGGAGCAGGCAGCCAGGCAGGATATTCATCCCGACCACATGCTCCTGATCGCTGTCGGCGACCGAGCCAAGATCGAGCCGGGATTGAAAGAACTGAACCTTGGTCCCATCGAAGTACGGGATGCCATGGGCGAGCCAGCTGCCATGGCACCAGGCAGCACCGCAGACGCAGAGAAAAAGTAGTACCGTGGCATTGCAGAAAGTCGAAACAGGGGACCCGTATGAAGAATTTGGAAAGACGCTCTATCCTGAGAGCCGCTGCCAGTGTCGCGGCAGGCTCGGCACTGGCAGCATCCAGCATGTTTGCGCAAACTAACGCACCCGCCGACAGCACCGCAAGTATCGCGGGGAAAACAAAAGCAGGCCGTATCCGCCAGTCCGTATGCCGATGGTGCTATGCCAAGATGTCGATCGATGATCTTTGCAAGACCGGGCAATCCCTGGGACTGCAGGGGATCGATCTCCTCAAGGTGGAAGAATTTGACACTCCTGCAAAATACGGCCTGCACTGCACCATGGGGTATGCCGGGGGCGGCGACATCAAGCAGGCCCTCAACCGCACAGAGAACCACCAGGCCATCGAAGACGCCTTCCGTAAGAACATTCCCATCGCCGCCAAAGCAAACGTGCCTAATGTCATTACCTTTTCAGGAAATCGAATGGGCATGTCGGATGCGGAAGGCGCAAAGAACTGTATCACCGGTCTCAATCGCCTGAAGAAGATTGCTGAAGACAATAACGTGACCATCTGCATGGAACTGCTCAACAGCAAGGTCAACCATCCCGATTACATGTGCGACCATACGGCGTGGGGTGTCGAAGTTGTCGGCGCCGTCAACTCGCCGCATGTCAAATTGCTGTATGACATCTACCATATGCAGATCATGGAAGGTGACCTGATCGCTACCATCCGTGCGAATATTCAGTGGCTGGGTCACTTTCATACCGGCGGCGTTCCCGGCCGCCACGAACTCAATGGTCAGCAGGAAGTGCAGTGGGACGCCGTGATGCGCGCCATTGCCGATACCAGCTTTACCGGCTACGTTGCCCACGAGTTCCTGCCGACGGGCGATCCGGTCGCGGGACTGCGGCAGGCTGTCGAGCGCTGCACGGTTTGAGTTGTGCAGCCGCTCGCCGCTCTCCGTCGCAGGTGGCTGGGCCGGCAGCCTGCCATATGGTGTCTGCGGCTGACGAATGGCATGTTAAAAGACAAATTCCCGATTTGCTCCAATACACAATTCGTTCGAATGCATCACTTGCAAAGCCGGCGAGCCTTCGCTAGCATCCAACTCAGAGATCGGCCTGCAAAGCAGGTTTGGTGATCTACGCTGGTTGAACCTTTAATCATTGAACAAGGGACTCGACTCGACAATTAGCTCCGTGTGCAGCGTCCGCCAGTCCGGAATGCCTAACGAGCTTCGGAGAGTTCCGCCGTCTTAGGACGGGTTCACCAGCGCTTCACCGCACGGCCCCGTGGGTCGATCTTGTTTCTCCTCGTCAATCCTCAGGACCATTCTCTGGAGGATGCGGCCAGTACTTCCGCCGTATCGTTTCCGCCAGAGCCGTTTTGACATGATCCCTCCAGCGAGGAGGTCTCTGATCGAACAAAGCAAGGTTCCCCAGCTGGACTTTTTTGGCACTACGTTGCGACTCAAATCCCACGCGTCTAAATCATTGTTTCTGCTCCGGTCTCAGCCTTGCCCACCTTTCGTTGATCGCAACCCAGAACGCCCAGTCGTTTCGCTCCCTTGACCCTGCGAATGCCTGCGGCGAGGTCGGGGCTGAGTAGCCCGCAATCCGATGCCTTGTATGCAAGCCTGCGAACTGCTGCGAGTCTGAGATTTATCGTTGAGGGCGCGTAGCTACGTTGCTCCAAAGCGATACGATAGCGGGTCACAACCGTTTTGTTGAACGCGAGTCGTGGCTCGGAGCAGTACCACTCGATGAAGTCGCGGATGGCATGCTCTTACGACCGCCGGGAGTTCAAGGATGGAAGGCTGTTGAGAACCGCTGACTTGGAATAATCGAGATCGGGAAGTCTAAGGACGCTCTTGGGTTTCTTTGATCGTTTCACCATACGGACGGCCTCCTAGCCGTCGTAGTAGGCTCGCACCGTACAATTTCTCAATGCCCAACCCAAAGAGCGATGCATCATCTGAAGCCCTGCCACCGGCCCTTTCTCACGGTGCAATCTTTAGGGAAAGTGAGTACGCCTGGGATTTGATTGCATTTCCCGCAGCGCTCCAAAAGGCACCCAGCTTGGGATACGCCTGCTTAGGCGGGCAGTTTTGGTTTCTTCTCTCTGACGGTTCGCTTTATGAGCCTTTCTGGCTCGAAGCCAACTCGGGCGAGCGAGGTGCAAACGAAGCATGGCCAGACTACAAAGCCAGGTCTTGCTTAGAAGTAGCGAAGGCATTCGAAACGCTCGTCAATACAACAGATTTCGAGAAAGAGGCCACGCAGGTCAAGTCGCTCCACGGGCCTTTTAGTATTTTGTTCAATGCTTATTTCGTGACTGAGGCTGAATTCGTCAGACTCGGTTTGCAAAGATAGCGCGCATTAGTCTCCATAAGTCGGCTTCTCGGACGCAATCCCGCTAACCGTATTTGCAAGAGTGAGCGTTCGGATTTGCTATTCGACTGTGGCGCTGGCGAAAAACGGCATTATCGGAAACTTGCCAAATCGTCTGCCACCCATGACACCTTTTGACCACGGATCGCGCGTTTATCTGTGGAGCCGGCGCCGCCTGTTATCGGAGGCAACGCTTCTTCTGCGAAGTGCCTCTGCACCGTCGACTCGGTGGAGTTGGCAGTGCATTCTTAGGTGATCGGGCAATTGCTCAAAAGGGAACGGGGTGGAACGGTGCCCGGCCCTGTTCAGGCTGCACCGAACCGCACGCCTGCTTTACGGATCGATGCTCACGGGAGAAACTAGCACTTACCCTCCGTGTACCCACGCCTCTTCACCTTCGGCAACATCACTCTCCCCACCTACGGCGTCTGCCTGGCTCTGGCTGCCATGGCATCTTTGCTGCTCGCGATGGCTCTGGCAAAGCGTATCGGCTTGAATCGTGACCGCGTCTGGACGCTGGGCCTGGTCGCCGTCTTTACTGGCATTGCCGGTTCAAAACTCTTCGGCATCATCAGCAACTGGAGCAGCGTCACCGCGTCGCCGCAGCTGTTACTGAGCCTGCCCGCACTGCAATCGCAAAGGGCGGATTACACCGGCATCCTGCTGGCCCTGCTCGGCGGCGCGGCTTACCTGCTCTATGTGCGATTGCCGGTGCTGCAAACGCTTGATGTCGCAACCCCCGCCCTGGCGCTGGGGCAGGGAATTGCCAGCGTAGGCTGCCTGATGGCCGGCTGCGGCTATGGCAGGATCATTTCCGGCAGCGGTCATCACTGGGGCATCGTCTTCAACAGCCGTTTCGCCGCGCGCACTGCCGGCGTTCCACTCGGCATCCCGCTTTATCCGACGCAAATTTATGAAAGCGCAGCCGGCCTGCTGATCTGCGCGATCCTCTTAGCACTGTTCACCCGCCCGCATGGAGACGGCGACATTGCCGGTTTGTGGCTCTTTCTTTGCGGACTCACGCGTTTTTTTGTAGAGTTCTACCGCGGCGACCCGGGAAGGGGCTCGTTCTTTGATGGCGCGGTAACCGGCGTGCAGATCATCGCCATCAGCGCGGTGGTGCTCGCCTGGATACTCTGGAGTGGGAGCCAAAAACAACGAACAGGTCAGCAGCGAACAGGGCAGCAGGCAGATGGCTCGTAAGAAATCGACACTGGGAACAATGGATCCTTCGAGCATGGTTGAAAAGCCGGTGTCGACCATCAATCATCAATAAAGACCAGGCGGAGACTGGACCCTGGTGCAGCAGGTCCTGGAGGTTGAAAGCGGCAAGCGCAATGATCGGCCTGCCCTCGCTACCGCCCTCAAACTCTGCCGCAAGCATCGCGCTACGCTGGTGATCGCCAAGTTGGATCG